>JBDUCR010000202.1:0-6424 GCA_040003345.1 bacterium | reverse complement strand
CCACGACGCCGCGAACATCGTCGCCATCAACACACTCACGATCAGTGCCAGCGTCAGCGGATCCGTGGGCTCGACATCCACCAACATCGACTCGAGCACCCGCGACATGATCAGCGTGATCATCAACCCGATCACGATACCGAGCGACGCCAACCGCATGCCCTGTCCAACCACCATGCGCACCGTCGCGCGGTGCGTCGCACCAAGCGCCGCGCGCAGGCCGAGCTCCCGCGTGCGTTGCACGACCACAAACGACATCACTCCGTACGTGCCAATGGCCGCAAGCACGAGCGCCATCGCCGCGAAGAGCGTCAACACGATCGCGCTGAACTGCGCGTACGCCATTGAGGAACGCTCCCGCACCGCCATCGTCAGCACATCGTAGATCGGAAAGCCCGGCGCCACCGTATGAAGAGCATCGCGTATCGCAGGCAGGCTCCCATTCGGATCGGCATCCGTACGGACAAAAAGCATCATCCGAAAGCTCAACGGCGCCTGGTAGTACGAGAGATACACTTCGGGCCTCGGAGGCGAAGCGACTGTTTCAAAATGGACATCGCCAACAATACCGACAACGCGCGCGAGCCCGAAGTCATTTACACCGAGACCGATGATGCGTCCAATTGGATTCTGACCAGGCCAGAGCCGCTGCGCGGCCGACTCGCTCATGAGTACGACTCGCTCCGTATGAAGGTTGTCGTCCGCACGGAAACCGCGCCCGCGAAGCACGGGGATTCGAAGCAGTGCGAACCAACCCGGCGTGACCCAGTGCAAGCCGACGATCGGAGCACGCCCCAATGAAAACGCCGGCCGGTCACTCAACCGCACGTCCGTTCCCGCACATCCCCCAAGCGGCGGACAGTCACTCATCGCCACGGCATTCACTCCCGGAATTTCGCCGAGCCGCCGAATCGCCACGTCGTAGAACTTCGTGATTGAATCACGAGCCCATGTCGGCGCGCGGTTGACGCGCAACGTCAGGACATTCCGGGAATCGAAGCCGGGCCGCACCGCAAGCAGATGCGCAAGAGTGCGAATCATCAGACCCGAGCCTGCGAGAAGTACCACCGCCAGTGCAATCTCACCGAGCACGAGCGCACCTCGCCCCGGCACGGCTTGCGCGGCGCCCTGTCGTCGCGTGTCACCTCGGATCGCTCTGCCAAGCGACGAACGCGTGGCGTACAGCGCGGGAAACAAGCCGAAGACAATGCCGGTGCCGATCGCGAGAACTGTCGCGAACGCGAGTGCTTTCGAGTCGAGGACGATCGGCTGGACAGCCACCGCACCGAGCCCGCCGAGCTCGTCCATCCGTAGCATGGTTGCGAGCTGAATTGCGCCAAGTATGCGCACACCGCTCCACGCGATGATGATGCTCGCGATACCACCAACGAGCGAAATCAACACACTCTCGACGAGCAATTGCCGCACGATCCTCACGCGGCTGGCGCCGATCGCGAGGCGCGTGGCAATCTCGCGCCGTCGAGACGACGCGCGAACGAGAAAGAGATTCGCCACGTTCGCACATGCCGTCAGCAGTACGAGACCAACCGCGCCGAAGAGAATCAGAATCGTGCGCCGAACCCGCGCGTCAACGCGCAGTCCGTTCAGCTCGTTCGCCACGGCGCTCATGTGAATGTCGCGCGCACCCTTCACCGGATAGACGGCATCCACTCGTGCTCCGAGATCGCGCACGGCAATCGCTGCGTCGCGAAAAGACACACCCGGCTTGAGGCGCCCGATTGCATGCAGCATGTGATAGTACGGATCACTCGCCAGAAGATTGTCCCACGCGGTGGGCGGCGCTGTCGTGGGTACCCAGACACTGGCGTTGCCGGACAGTCCCGTGAACGCTGGCGGTGCGACGCCGACGATCCTGAATGGCGTTCCATCGACGTCCATGAATTTGCCAATCACCGCGCTGTCCGCGCCGTACACTCGCTGCCAGAGCGCGTAGCCGATCACCAGCACGTGTGACCCACCCACCCGATCTTCTTCGACGAGAAACGCTCGACCCAATGCCGGCTCGATTCCGAGTATGGGGAAGTAGTGCGCGTCCACGAACTCGCCCGATTCCCGTTGCGCCTCCCTGCCCGCGTTCACCGTGAATTGTGACGATGCCCAGAGGGTAAGATCGTCGAACACTTTCTGTTGCTCACGCAGCACACCGAATTTTTTATACGACCACAACATGTCGTCGCGCGCAGGTCGACTGCCGACGGCCGGCGCGGCGATGCTCACGTTCATGAGACGGTGCGGTTCACGAAACGGCAGCGGCCGAAGCAGCAACGCGTCGACGGCACTGAAGATCGCCGTATTGGCGCCGATGCCGACGGCAAGGGTCATCACGGTGATGATCGTGAAGGTCGGCGTTCGGCGGAACGAACGGAGCGCAAATCGAACATCCTGTACCAGTTCGTCGAACAGCCAGTGCCCGCCCATCCGCCGCAGCTCTTCGCGATAGTAGGTGACGTTGCCGAAGCGCCGGCGCGCTGCCTGCTGCGACGCCCTGGCATCGTCGGCGTGCTGCTCCGCATCGAGCCGAAGATGGAACTCGATTTCCTCGGCATCGTCGCGCTCGTGCTCACCTCTGTTCGTGAGGAGTGAAATTCTGAAGCGCATGGCATCGATCACGGACATGATTTGATCACTCCGCCCATGCAGGCGCGCGCACGCCCACGACGCGACCATCGAACAGCATCACTTCCCGCTCGGCATGTCGCACGTAGCGAGCGTCATGCGTCACCATGCAGATCGTGGCTCCGTTCGCATTGAGCTCGCGCAACAGCGACATCACAGCGTCGCCATTTGCCGAGTCGAGGTTGCCAGTCGGCTCGTCGGCGAGGAGGATCGCTGGATCGCCCGCGACGGCGCGAGCGACGGCGACGCGTTGTTGCTCGCCGCCCGAAAGCCGCGTCGGAAA
Source organism: bacterium (assembly GCA_040003345.1). Classification (GTDB taxonomy): domain Bacteria; phylum Gemmatimonadota; class Gemmatimonadetes; order Gemmatimonadales; family Gemmatimonadaceae; genus AG11. Next base: position 3,504 of record JBDUCR010000202.1, on the reverse strand, counting down.
GTCCGCGGCGCGCGACTTCATGCCCATCCGTGCAAGGGCGTCCAGCGCGCGCTCACTCCGTTCCTGCGGTGGCATGTCGCGATAGGTCAGCGGAAGCGCCACGTTCTCGAGCACGGTGAGATCAGCGATCAGCTCGAAGGACTGAAAGATGAATCCGATCTGCCGATTGCGAACGCGCGCGCGTTCACCGGCACTCAACGCCGCGACCGACACACCGTCGAGCACGTAGTCTCCGTCGCTCGACTCCTCGATAAGGCCAAGGATCGAGAGCAGCGTCGTTTTTCCGCATCCCGATGGACCGGAGATCGCCACGTACTCTCCCTTGCCGATCTCGAGATGCACGTCGGAAAGCACGCGCGTCGTGACGACGTCGGATGCGAAGACCTTGCTGACTCCGTGCATGCGTATCAACACGGCCGATCAGGCGGGACGCATGACTCGCCGGATGGCGGTCATCAACTCGGCGAAGCCCGACTCCTGTTCACCGAGCTGACTCAGCCCCGTCGCAGTGATGGTGTAGTACCGCGCCCGCTGATTGTTCGGCGTTTGCCGCCACTCGGCCTTGATCCACCCCTTCTGCCGCATTCGCTGAAGCGCCGGATACAGTGACCCTTCTTCCACCTGAATCACATCCTGCGACATGCGCAGGAGATGTTGTGCGATGCCGTAGCCGTGCATGGACTGCACGGTGAGCGTCTTGAGCACGAGCATGTCGAGGGTGCCGGGTAGCAGATCGCGCTTCGGGGAAGCTGCCATGAGTCTCTATGGGTGTCAGGAGGTAGACAGCCTGAGTGAGCATAGGGTTGAAACCATTTCTCGCACCGGAACGTCAACCAATTTAGGACATAGAGTGTCTATCCCCTAGACTGGCTATCCGCCCACACCGCCCCGGAGAAGATAATGACACGCTCACGAATTGCGGGAGGTACTCTGCTCGCGTGTACCATGTTGGGTCTGGTGCAGGGGTGTCGAGCGGTGTCGACGCCGAGGGTGAGTCCCTCGCCGTGCAACAAGGATGACCCGACGGGCGACGTGCGCTGCGTCGCAGTTGGGTACGGAACACAGCCCAGTCGCGCGGTCACGGGCGCAATCGGCTCGTACGTCGTCGACCCGAAGGACCGTTCTGGCGTATCGCGCATCGAACAATTGCTCGATGGTCGCATCGCGGGACTGAGTGTCGAACGGCAGGCGAACGGCGACTATCAGCTTCGGGTGCGCGGCCACGCTGGCGAGCCTCTCATCGTGGTGGACGGGAATGCCGCGCCACTTGGCGTCAGCTCTCGCGTCGTGCTCGAGGGCGTTATGGCGAGTAGCGTCGCGCGCATTGACGTCCTCAAGGACGGCGCTTCCACGGCGGTGTACGGCTTACGAGGTGCGAACGGTGTGGTGCTGATCACAACGCGCCGCGCACAGTGATCTGATCAGTTGGCGGGCTCGAACAAGGTGTGACAAGGGCGGCGTCCCGCAAGCAGCCTCGCGAAAGACGCCGCCCTTTTGCCGTGCTGGCCTGCATGACGACGGTAACGACAATGCCGGGATCGTGGTCCAGCGCGCCTGTCCAGCGCGCCTGTAGAGGAGACAGCGTTTACACTCCGTGCTTTCGTGACGGTGCACTGGTGGGCCACAGTCTCTCACGATATATCCGAAGCTTCGGCCTCCACTCGGCAAACAACAGGTCACACACTGATGCGAACAATCATCCTGAGACTCACCGGCATGGTGCTTCTCGCCATGCCGCTGTCGGCACAGACTGCCGACGACGTCATCGCCAAATACATCAAGACGGTCGGCGGCATGGATAAGATCGACGCCGCGAAGACGATTCGGCGCACGGGCAAGTTCGTCGGCGGCGGCGGCTTCGAGGCGATCGTGGTTCAGGAGAACAAGCGTCCGAATCTGGTGCGTGAAGAATTTCTCATGCAGGGGATGACCGCGATCAATGCGTACGACGGGAAGACCGGATGGAAGATCGATCCATTCGCCGGCAAGAAGGATCCGGAATCTCTCAGCGAGGAGGAGATGCACGGCATCCTGCTCGACGCCGATTTCGATGAGCCGCTCATCAACTACAAGCAGAAGGGCAACAAGATCGAGCTCGTCGGCATGGATCAGGTCGAGGGGACGGACGTGTACAAGCTCAAGGTGACGCTGCCCAATGGCGACGTGCGGTACTACTACATGGACGCGGATTCGTACGTGCCGATCCGCATGGAAGAAAAACGACTCATCCGCGGGAGCGAACAGGAATTCGAGACAACGCTCGGCGACTACAAGGAAGTGAATGGCTGGTTCATGCCCTTCTCTATCGAGAGTGGACGAAAGGGGCAGGACAAGAGCACGGTGACCTTCGAGAAGATCGAGGCCAACGTGAACCTCGACGATCGGCGCTTCAGCAAGCCCGTTGCGGTGACGAAGCCATCTTCACCCGAGGTTCGCTGAGATGAGCGCTCAACACCCGGTCATCCCGCAGGAGCGAGCGAAGCGAGCGAGTGTCGGGGTCTACTGTCCTAGCGATCATAGCACGCCACGCGTGACGCACCGTAGATCCCGACACTCGCTAGCATCATCGCTACTGGCCATCGCGATTCTCGCTACTACGGCCAACGCGCAACAAGCAGCTGTGAAGGTGGACTCCGAAACGATCTCCGGATTAGGAGCGCGCAACATCGGGTCGGCAGCGATGAGTGGACGCATCGCGGCGGTTGCCGCCGTGCACGAGGGCAACCGGCTCACCGTGTATCTCGGCGCTGCGAGCGGAGGTGTGTGGAAGTCGATGAACGGCGGGACGACTTACAAGCCGCTCTTTGACAAGGAGAATGTGCAGTCGATCGGCGCCATCACGATCGATCCCACGAATTCGCAGACCATCTGGGTCGGCTCGGGCGAGGCGTGGACGCGCAACAGCGTCTCCATCGGTGATGGGGTCTACAAGTCCAGCGACGGAGGCGAGACGTGGACCAACATGGGTCTCAAGGAATCCGAGCGCATCGCGAAGATTCTCGTCGATCCCTCATCGCCGAACACGGTGTATGTCTGCGTGCCGGGCAAGCTCTGGAGCGACAGCGACGACCGCGGCGTTTACAAGACGACCGACGGTGGCAAGAGCTGGACGAAGGTGCTCAAGGGTGGGAATGCGTCTACGGGTTGTTCGATGATGTCCATGGACCCAAAGGATCCGAAGACGTTGTACGCCGGCATGTGGGACTTCCGTCGCAAGGGATGGACGTTCCGCTCGGGCGGCGACGGACCTGACGCGCCAAGTGCCAGCGGCCTGCTCAAGAGCACGGATGGTGGGGCAACGTGGACAGACCTCACCGCAACGAGTGCAGCCGGTCTTCCATCTAAGCCGTGGGGCCGCGTGGCCGTGACAGTCGCGCCGTCGAATCCGAATGTGGTGTACGCATTCATCGAGGCAGTCCCGCCGATGAACGCGCTCTATCGGTCCGACGACGGCGGTAAGACATGGCAGATGCGCGACCGCAGCCAGGCGATGATCTGGCGTCC
>JBDUCR010000304.1:0-21612 GCA_040003345.1 bacterium | reverse complement strand
ATGTCCGCCGTCCGCCTCTGATTTCCCATCGCCACCAAATTGTGCTTGGGCGGAATGACTCGGCGTGGCCGCTGATATCTGAGATCCGATATCGGAAATCGGACATCAGCGGCCACTCTTGGATCACTGCGCCGAATCGCGAGAATCACCAAGGGAAATCAGAAGCAGACGGCAGGGTTCGGAACAATGCCGAAACGGCCAAGCTCGGACATCCGCTGATGTCACATGGCCGCCGTCCGCCTCTGATTTCCCATCGCCGCCTGCGCTGGCTTGGGCGCGCTGGGCTCAGCGTGGCCGCTGATTTCCGAAGCCTGATCTCTGATCTCTGACTTCTGATCTGAGCTGATCGGTGGCGGTGTGAGCTGAGCGCCCCCCTCTTTCGTCACCGTTCCTGCCACTGTAGCCTTGTCCCGGTCCCACCACCCAGCTCACTCAATGGTGAAGACGGAGACAAGCCCATGCAGCGCATGAATGCGAAGATTCTGAACCGCGCACTCACGATGGCAGCCAGTGTGGCCTTGCTGTCAGCTCTCAGCTCGCCAGCACGCGCGCAGTTGTACGCATCGGACGCGACATCCGTGAAAGGCGGCGATCTCATGGACCGCGACTACTGGCGCGCCAAGTGGGATTCAATGCGCCTCGACGAGGCGATCAAGGAACGCCAGCCCGAAGGCGCAATCCTGATCGCAGTCATCGGAGAGAACCAACTCCTCGATGACCTGATCAAGAAGTACCCCAACGATCAGGACTTCAAGACGTGGAAACAGCACGCCGAGGAGATTCAGGGGAAGATCAGCCCCAATGCGAATCGAAGCGACAGCTTCAAGCCGGGATCACTCTGGAACGAAACGAACTATAAAGAAGCGTACGTCAACTACAACTACGCCAAGGCCGCAATGGCGAAGAAGGATTGGGCGGCGGCGCACGACGGCTTCAACTACGCCGAGAGGAACCTTGGCTTTCTCACCGACCGCGTGAAGAACAACGATCGTGTGAGTGCGTGGCCCGATGGCGCCGCCAAGTGGGTGCAGGACGCATCGGCGGACGTCGCGAAGCTGCACGCCCAGGTAAAGGCCAAGCTGAAATAGCGACGCATCTCGGCTCATGATCGAGTAGGAGCGAAGCATCATGCTCTCTCTTCGCACGCACGCAATCATCTGCGGCGCGCTCTTCGCCTCGCTCATCGGTATCGCGATCCTTGGCAACATGCTGGAGCGCGCGGGCATGTCGCCTCCGACTGGCGCAGCTCGCGTTGTTGCACTCGCGTGCTACTTCGCGCTGTTCGTCACCTTCGGCCTCTCGACGATTCCCGTCATCGTAAAGCTCGTCTTGGCTGGCCAGCCGTACGCAAGCACTCAGAACGTCGCGCTAGTCGCGATGGAGGCTCGTCGCCAGAAGACAATCATCTGGACACTGTGGGGTCTCATGGTCGCAGGACTCGTCGTCGCCGTTCCGGCCGCCGTCTTCGGCGGAATGTTCGGCGACGGACCACGACACGCACTCGACCGGGCTTTTCGCGGCGCGAATCTCGGCACGCTCGCCGCGAAGCCCGACATGACGCTCGATGAGATGGTCGCGCAATCAACCATCAAGCTCGAGCTCCGCTACGCACGCTCGGCCATCGCCGGCGGGCGAGATGGCGTGTTCGACTACGTGATTCCGGGCACCACACTCACGTTTCCGGGGGCACGCTACTACTACATCACGACCTACAGCAACGATCCGAAGCGCGTTGAAGTGGTGAACATCGGTACGTCGCCCGAGAAGATGACGCTCACTGCCCTCGACTCAGCTGACGTCGCATTGCGTGCGCGATTGGCGAGCGACGGCTGGCTCGCAGGCCACGAGGTCTATCGCTCAGCGGAAAGCCGGACGCTGCACGGTGGTCTGAGCGAGGGACCCGAAGGACGACACTGGATTAAGGACGGCATCGTGCTGACGATCAATCGAAAGCGCATGGACGACGCCGTCGCTGGTGAGGACACTACGACTGCCGGCGAATGGATTCAGCACATCGATCTGTGGCCGTCAAAGACGTTTCCTGGTTTCGAGCGGTTTGTCTTTCAACGACCGCGCTGAATACACTCTTGTGGAGATGCCTTCAATGCGACTTCACCGACTTCTGCTCCTGCATCTGACGCTGGCGCTCCCATTGTTGATCGGCGCTGCGCCGGCCAAACAGTCCGGCCGCGGATCGATGCATGGCTACGTTGCCTTTGACGATCTGTCGTACAATGAGCAGACCGAGAGCGCAATTCGCGCAAAGGTCGAGCTCCACGGTAGCGGCAAGTACAACAGCGGCGCAGTCTATACGGCAACCACGGACAATCACGGTTCGTATGATCTCCCCGCCATCGGAATGGGCCAGTACACGCTGTCCATCTCTGCTCCCGATCACACCACGTATCGAATCGCGGTGTACATCCCTTCGGATTTCGAGTGCCGGCTCGCGACGATGCTCAGGAAGAACCCCGCAAAAGGTAAAGGTTGATCATGGCCATGTTGAACGGCGCCAAGAACGCGAACCTCGAGCCATTCAAGCTCACGGCTCTGCAACAGGCCGCAGATGCTGCGGAGCTCGCGGCTAAGGATGTCGAGGGCTATCCATCCGCACTCACACCCGTCACGGTCGCGCAGTTCCTGCTCGAGTCGGATTGGGGACGTCACGGTATGGGCGACGCCAACAACTTCTTCGGCATCAAGGCTCGCGATGGCGAGCCGTTCGTCATGCTGCCAACCACCGAATTCGTCAAAGGCAAGGCGACCAAAGTGGATCAGCCATTTCGAAAGTATGCGTCGATGGCCGAGTGCTTCGCTGATCATGCGCGGCTGATCTGTAATCGTACGACGAGCAGCGGAAAGAAGATCTACGCCGCGGCACTCGCCACTCCAGACGATCCGATTGCATTCGCCAACGCGCTCACCGGGGTCTACGCGACGGATCCGGCATACGGGCAAAAGCTCGTGTCCATCATGAAGAGTCGCGGACTTCTCGAGACATTCGGTTTCCCCGATGAGTAATCGCGCACACACTCAGTACCGGCGATGACGCGAGCAATCGTCTTCAGCGCACTCCTTGTCGCGGTTGCAAGCAGCAGGATTTCGGCGCAGGAGCACGCACACGGTGCCGACGACAAGCTCGGGTCCGTCCACTTTGCGACGTCGTGCTCACCTGCCGTTGCTACCGACTTTGATCGGGGTATCGCGCTTCTGCATTCGTTCGAGTTCGGCGCATCGATTCGCACGTTCAACACGATACTCGAGCGCGATTCGACGTGCGCGATGGCGCATTGGGGAATAGCGCTCAGTCGCTGGACGAATCCGATGTCCACGGCGAACCGTCCATCCGCGCAGCTCGCACTCGGCCGTGGCGCCGCGGTCAGCGCGCTGCGGCTCAGCCAAAAGGCGACGGAGCGCGAGCGCGGTTACGCCGCTGCTGTGAATGAGCTCTACGCGGACTACGAGCATCGCGATCAGCACTCGCGCATCGTTGCGTACGAGCACGCGATGGCTGACCTCGCAGCAGCGCAGCCGGCCGACACCGAAGCAAAGATCTTCTACGCGCTTTCTCTCGCTGCGTCCGCTCCGCCAACCGACAAGACGTATGCGAATCAGCTGAAGGCGGGCGCCATTCTCGAGTCGCTCTGGGTCAAGCAGCCGAATCATCCGGGATTGGCGCACTACATCATTCACAGCTATGACGTCCCTGCTCTCGCATCACATGCGAGCGACGCTGCGCAACGGTACGCCGACATCGCGCCGGCGGCAGCGCACGCGCTCCACATGCCCTCGCATACGTTCACGCGCGTCGGTCAGTGGCAGGAGTCGGTGAACACGAACGCCCGCTCCGTCGAGGCGGCGAAGCGCGAGGGTGCGGTGAGCGAGGCACTGCACGCGTCGGATTACATGGAATACGCATTTCTTCAGATGCGACGCGACTCGGAGGCAAAGGCAATCGTGGACGGCCTCCCTGCACTCGCCGCGAAGTTCAACCCCAACGCCGTCACGGGCGCCGCGCCGGGCAGCGCAGGCGTGTTCGCGCTCGCGGCCATTCCCGCTCGGTATGCGCTCGAGCGTCGCCAATGGTCCGAGGCGGCGGCACTGGTCCCCACCAGCACCAGCTTCCCGTACGCCGACGCACTGACGTACTTCGCACGCGCGCTCGGCGCTGCACATCTCGGTGATCTCGCCGGCGCGCGCGCGTCAGCCGACACATTGATCGCGATTCATTCGCGACTCATGACGCAGAACGAATCGTATTGGGGCGAACAGGTAGCGATACAGGAGATTGCCGCGCGAGCGTGGATTGCGTTCGCCGAACACAATGTCAACGACGCACTCACGCGCATGCGCGAGGCAACGGCTCGTGAAGATGCAACTGAGAAGGGCGCAATCACACCGGGTCCACTGGCGCCCGCGCGCGAGCTGCTTGCCGATATGCTGCTTGAAGTCGGGCAACCAGCGGAAGCGCTCGTCGAATATCGCAAGACACTGACGAGGGAGCCGAATCGATATCGCACGCTGTTCGGCGCGACGAGAGCGGCTGCGAGCGCAAAGGACAAGACGGCAGAGGCGCAGTACTCGGCGCAGCTGCGCGCGCTCGTTGGAATTCGTTAAGAGAATCTCTCGCGCAGCATGTACTCGAGCTCGTTGCAGGTTACGAGGTACGAGCGAGATCGTCAGCGTCATTCGCGAGAATTTGTTTACGACACCGCTATCTAATTCACCTTGACCTGTTCAGCTTAACAGCACCGCAGATCCTTTCATCGATCCGGACGGGCCAGATCCGCCATTCAAATGGCCGATCACCACGCACCAGTTCCAGGGCGTCCGTTCGTGACAAGCCGTTGGATTCGCGCCACCAATGACGAGAGACGTGTCGTCCCGCCTCATCATTCACTGTCGGCGCGAGCGTTAACGCGCCTCCTCATCGCCGCAATCACGTTGGGCTGCGGCGACACACCGACGGCGCTGCATCCCGTCGCGCTCGCTCCTTCGCCTGTAATGGCACGCATCGCGTGCGTCGGCGATACGCGAACGAAGCGCGTGAGCTGTAACGGCGAGGACGCAGCGACCTCGGCTTTGTTTACGGAAATCCCCAACGCGCTCGCGGTGAGTCGAGACGTGATCCTCGGCGCGCAGAACACGTTCGTCAAGCTGACGTCGACGAATGTGGTGTACGCGGGAGACGTCTTCTCCTTTGACGTCACGGTGCAGAATCTCATTCTGCAGAAGCTGGGCACGAGCGACGGTACGACGCTCGATCCTGCCGGCGTGCGCGTCTTCTTTCAGGACCCACCGGCTGCGGTGGGAGTCGGCACGGTCGACTACACCGATCCGGTTGGCGGCGCGTTCATGGTGGATGGCTTCGCCACGTTTACGCAGAGCAACCAGGCGTACTACCAGTACAATGAGGTGCTGGCGCCCAATCAGATCTCGGGCGTCAGGACATGGCGCCTGCACGTTCCGTCGACGGTGACGTCGTTCAGCTTCTTTGTCTTCGTCAGTGCGCCGGTGCAATTCCAGAATGGGTGGATCGATCTCGCACCTCCGTCCGCGGGCTTGAGGCCCGCCAACACGGTCACACTCGTGCCCACGGTGCGCGATGTCGTCGGGCGCATACAGACGGGCCAGACTGTCACATGGGTCTCCAGCAATCCGAGTGTCGCATCGGTGGATGCGTCGGGCGTCGTGCTCGCCGTCGTGGACGGCGTTGCGACAATCACCGCCACATCGACAACGCGCACAGGTACTGCGTTGATCACGGTTGCGTCCGCATCTGGCGCGAACACCACCATCACTGGTAGTCCAGCGAGCGTGGCCGTCGGCGTCGCATCGACGATCACGGTGCAGGCGAAGAACGCTGCTAACGCCAACATGACCGTCGGTGGCGACGTCGTCGTGTTGAGCGCGAATCTCGGAACACTGGGCAGCGTTACCGACAATGGCGACGGCACGTACACCGCAACGCTCAACAGCAACGCCGTCGGAACGAGCAGCATTACCGGCACGATCAATGGCGCAACGATCGGCCATCCCGGATCGGTGACATTCACCGCGGCCGGTGCATCATCGATCAGCATCAACGCCGGCGACGCGCAGACCGCTGCCGTCGGTGCCGCTGTCGCCACAGTACCGAGTGTTGTCGTGCGCGATCAGTTCAGCAATCCGGTGTCGGGAGTACAGGTTGTCTTCTCCGTTACCGGCGGTGGTGGCAGCGGAACCGTGTTGACCACTACGACCAATGGCAGCGGAATCGCCACTGTTGGGAGTTGGACACTCGGTGCGGGCGGTGTGGGCTGCACGTCGACGACCATCACGTCCTGCACGCGCAACGCATTGCATGCGGTCGCGAACAGCGGAAGCAATCCCGCGCTCGACTTCAAGGCGTATGTTCCGCCAATCGTACCAGCGTCAGCGCTGTACGCGGCAATCGGAAACTCGACGCTCGCAATCGGCTCAGCGACTGGATTGCTGCAGAGCGCCTTCAGCATCAACGGCAACGGTGCGAACGGCACAGGCACGACGCTCACCGTGAACACACCGCTGCCGACCGGCACGCAGGGCGGTACGGCGACAATCGCTACGGATGGAAGCTTCAGCTATCTGTCGCTTCCAGCGTATCTCAGTGCCGGCGCGGCGACCGAAGACTTTACGTACGCCGTCACCGATGGCGTTGCTGCGACGAACGCGACTCCGCTGCTCCAGATCAACGTGCCGCTGCGCGTGTGGTACGTGGAGCCCGGTTACGCCGGAACATCGACGGGAGCCGACGTCAAGCCGTACAAGGACTTCAGCGCCACGGCGGGAACTGGCGTCGAGTCTGTTGCGCCGACGACCGAGATCATTCTCGTCTCGACGGGAACGGGCACCGCGACCGGTGGCACGCTCAAGAGTGGCCAGCAGGTGTACGGTCAGGGAATTACCGGGGGCTACACGGTGTCCGGATTCGGAGGCTCGTTCCGCAATGGCGCGACGCCTTATCCGCTGCTGTCGGCAGGTTCGGCGCCGAACGTCGGCTCGCTGGTGCTCGGCGCCAGCAACACGCTGAGAGGATTCACGATTGCAACGACAGCGACGGTCGGACTGACCGGCACGTCGTTCGGAACGCTCACTGTGAGTGAAATGAGCATCACGTCGACGACGAGTGGTGCGCTGTCGCTGACGACAGGAACCCTCGCTGGCAGCTTTACGAACATCACCAGTGGCGGCGGCACCAACAATGTTCTGCTCAGTGCAGTCGCCACGAGTGGGTCAGTCGTGCTGGGCACCGGTGCGCTGTCGGGCGCGAGTGGTGACGCATTCAAGATCGTCGGCGCCGCTGGCAACTTCAGCTACTCCGGCACCATCAGCAATGCGGCAACACTCGCGGTGAACATCTCGAGCAAGACGGCGGGAGCCGTCGTGCTTTCGGGCGACATCAATCCCGCGGTCGCAGGCAAAGGCATTCTCGTATCGTCGAACACGGGCGGCTCCGTCACGTTCACCAGCGCGAACGTGAAGATCAGCAGTGGCACCACCACTGGTGTCGATCTGCCCGGAAACAGCGCATCGACGGTCGTGAGCTTCACCGGCGGCGCGCTCGTCATCGCAACGACCTCGGGAACCGGTTTGTCCGCGACCACTGGCACGCTCAACATCACGGGCGCAAGCAACACGATCAACGCAACAGCTGCCCAAGGCCTGAATCTGAATGGCACGACGATCGGTACGTCGAACATCGTGTTCGCGAGCGTCAGCTCCGCGGGCGGCGTGCACAATCTCTCCTTCATCAACCTCCTCGGCACCGGCTCAATCGCGCTCAACGGCGGCGCACTGAGTGCCGCGTCGGCAGCGGCGGTCGACGTGCAGAGCGGAGTGAACGACATCAGCTACGCCGGCACTATCTCGCACGTCAGCGGAGGAGCGCTCGCGTCGATCACGACACGCACCGGCGGAGCGTTGCTCTTTACAGGTAACCTCACCTGCACGTCGAACTGCGCTGGCATTTCCGCGACGAACAACTCGGCCGGGAGCACGACGTTCTCCGGCACGACCAAGACGTTCAGCACGGGCGTGGGCGTCGCAGTGACGCTTTCGAACAATACGGGACACAGCGTCAGCTTCACGAATGGCGGCCTGGCGATCACCACGACACTCGCCAGAGGTATGAACGTGACCGGCGGCGGCACGTTGGTCGTAACGCGCAACGCGGGCAGCGCGAACACGATCACCTCGACGTCGGCCACGGCATTGAACGTCACCGGCACGACGATCGGTGCGGGCGGCCTCGTGTTCCAGAGCATTTCATCAACGGGCACCGCGTCGGAGAACGGCATCATCCTCGACAACACCGGCTCGAGCGGTGGACTCACCATCACGGGCGCGGGCTTCGCAGGATCGGGAGGCACGATCTCCAACAAGACGCTGGGAAGCGACCTGTCGACCACCACGGGATCAGGCGTCTACCTGAATCTCACGCAAAGCGTGTCGCTCTCGTACATGCAGCTGAACGACTTTTCCAACTACGCCATTCGCGGAACTGGTGTCACCGGCTTCTCGCTCCTGAACACGACGATCAGTGGCGCGAACGGCACGTCCGAGACCAGCGGCAGCGAAGAAGGTGCTGTCCGCTTCGACGGACTGTTCACCAGCGTCGCCTACCCCACCGCGACGATTCTCAACTCCACCATCAGCGGCGGTTACTCGGAGAACGTTCGCGTTCGCAACATCAGCGGATCGCTCAACCGCTTCGTTGTCGACAACGTGACGCTCGGCCAACTGAACGACAACGGTTCGCACGGTGGCGACTCGTTCGTCTTCGAGGGCCTGGCAACGAGCAACATGAATCTCACGCTGACGAACAGCACCATCAACGGAGCGCGCGGCGATCTCGTGGATGCGGTCGGCCACGGCGGCGCCACGATGGACGTGGTGCTTCGCCAGAATCACTTCTACAACAGCGATGTCAACACGGTCGGCGGCGGTGGTGGTGTCACACTCTCCGGCGGTGACAACGGAGTCGCCGCGTTCACGTTCGACGTCTCCTGCAACCGTTTCAAGGGAACGCTCGGCTCTTCGCTCAACATCGCGAAGGCCACAACGAGCACGGGCGCGTTCACTGGTACCGTGCGCGACAACTTCATCGGCGTCGTTGGCACCCTCATCTCCGGCGGTGCAGAGGTAGCGCCTGCGCTGTGGATCCAGAGCCACGGCGCCGGCGCGTTCACCGTGCTCGTACAGGGCAACACCATCGCCGAGTATGGCGAAGAGGCAATTGATCTTCAGGCGACGCAGGGCAGCGCCACGCTCAACGCGACGTTGTTCTCCAACGTCGTGAGCACATCCGACATCAACGCGATTGCTGGTCTCAATCTCGAAGCAGGCGCAATCACTGGTGACGCCGGCACACTGAATCTGCTGCTCGGTTCGGAGAGCTCGGCGCCACTTAAAAATGATTTTTCAGTTGGCGATCCCGCGAACGGCGGCGACGTGACCATCTCGCATGCCGCCAGCTCGACCACGACGTTCAGTCTCACGACGACCGGCAGTCTTGCCTCAACGATTTCGACGGTCATCGTGAACAGCAGTGTCAATCCGGGCGCGACGAGCATTTTCAATCCGTCAACCTTCGGCACGCTGGTCGCTTCCACGCCGACGCTTCCTCCTGTCGTCACGTCGTGCGTCGCTCCAGCGCCGTTGATGGCATCGGCGGGCAATTGCTCGACGGGCAGCGATGTTCGCATTGTTCGCAGCATCACCGAGAACGAAGTCGCTACTGTCGTCGCCAAAGCGGTCGCCCGACTCGGCATCGCGTCGCGTGGTATCGACATCCGCGTGGCAACGCTTCCCGCTGGTCAACTGGCGGAAGCGACGGCGCGCGGGATTCTCGTCTCGCCGACCGCTGCCGGTTGGGAATGGTACGTCGATTCCAAGCCTGACAACGATGACGCATTCGTAAGCGTCGTGAACCAGCGCACAGGCGATCGCGAGTTGCACGCACGAGCGGGCGGCCCAGCCGACGGCCGCATGGATCTGCTCACCGCGGTGATGCATGAGCTGGAGCACACACTCGGCCGCAGTGATCTGTATTCAGCCGGCCAGCAGCATGAGTTGATGACGGCAACGTTGCCCACAGGTGTGCGTCGCCTGCCACGCGCTGGACGCGACACACGAGGAGCATCGCAATGAGTGACACTGGCAACGACGACAACAACACGAACGCACGGAAGGTGATGACAATCACCCCCGAAGAGCTGATGAACCCCCTCACGCGACGCCACCTCCTGCGCGTCGCAGCGTTGAGCGGCTCGGCGCTCATGCTGTCCGGGCTCGTCGAATCCTGCACGAACTACGACACCTCTCCGGGCGGACCAACATCGCCCGCAGCGAAGCCGCAGCCCGCATCAGCATTCTCCGGAGGCGATCAGTACATGAGCGAGATACGCATTTTCTCGTTCAGCTTTGCCCCACAGGGCTGGGCGTCGTGCAATGGTCAGCTCTTACCCATTGCCCAGAACGCAGCGCTCTTCAGTTTGCTGGGAACGAGCTTCGGAGGAAACGGACAGACCAACTTCGCGCTGCCCGATCTCAGATCGCGCGCTCCGATCGGGTTTGGGAACGGACATGTCGTTGGTGAAAGGGCCGGCCAGGAGTCTCATACAGTCTCGCAGACGGAAATGCCGGCGCACAATCACCCGTTCATGGCGACTGCCTCCAACGCGAACACCGCGATTCCGACCAACAACGTCCTCGGCGCGGCGAACAATCTGTACGTGCCGGACATCATTCCGGATCCCGAGGCCGATCGCATTCATGCGGCCGTCGTCACCGCGACACGACCAAATCTGTATTCGGGGGGAACGGTGCTTACGACGCTGCATCCGAGCACGCTCGCGACCGCCGGCGGCAGTCAGCCACATGAGAATCGTCAGCCATTTCTTGCCCTGAACTTCTGCATCGCCATTCAGGGCATTTACCCAACACAATGAGCCCGGATCATGCCACCATATATCGGTGAGATTCGATTGTTCGCAGGCAACTTCGCGCCAGCAGGCTGGAGTACGTGCGAAGGGCAACTGATACCGATCAGTGATAACGACACACTCTTCAACCTCATCGGAACGACGTACGGCGGTGATGGGGAATCGACGTTCGCGCTTCCGAACCTCTCCGGACGCGTGCCCATTCATCAGGGGCAAGGCCCCGGCTCGAGCTTCAACTATTTGATTGGAGAGATCGGCGGAGTTGAAAGCACGACGCTCAACTCGAACCAGATACCGATTCACGCGCATTCGTTCGTGGCAGCAACCGACAGCGCGACCGGATCTACGCCATTGGGAAATCTCCTCGGCGACAGTCCGTCAATTCAACTGTATGTCGAAGCTGCTCCGAACGTGTCACTCGCCGTGCAATCGGTGCCGAGCGCCGGCGGCAGTCAACCGCACGACAACCTGCAGCCGTATCTCTCTCTGACGTACATCATCTCGATGTTCGGCATCTTCCCCACGCAATAGAGCACACCGATGTCAGATCAATTTCTTGGCGAGATCCGCATGTTCCCGTTTACCTTCGCGCCGCAGAACTGGCTGGCGTGCGATGGGAGGCTTCTCCCAATCTCGCAGATGACGGCTCTGTTTTCTCTGCTGGGCACCTTCTATGGTGGCGACGGCCGTAGCACGTTCGCGCTTCCCGACATGCAGGGCAGCACAGGCATATCCATGGGAATCAGTTCGCTCGGCACAGAGTACTTCCTGGGGCAGGCCGGCGGTCAGGAATTCGTGACGCTTGTCCAGACCGAGATGCCAGTGCACACGCACGCACCCAAGGCTTCGTCGACGACGGCGAACGTCAACTCTCCTTCACCGCTTCGCGCGCTCGCGCGTACGCGAGGTGGTGTCGGCTACCAGAATTCCGTCGCCTCGCTTGGAGCGATGTCGTTTCAGGCTGTGAGCATCGCGGGCAGCAGCCTCCCACACAACAACATGATGCCGTATCTGACCATCGGCTTCTGCATCGCGTCCGCGGGAATCTTTCCGCCACGCAACTGATCGTCGCCGCCTCAGTTGAACACTGCCTGATAGCGCATTCCCAGCTCGTCCGGCCCTAAGGGAACGAGAAAGATCTCGAATGGCTCGATGTCGTCGTGCTCGAGCCGGAACAGCTGCTGAGCGACGACGGCCTGCGGTGGCGCACGAAAGATCAACGAGAATGGCTCGCGCACGCTGCGAGAATCGGCGTCGAGTGCCTCCGCCTCGACGAGCACCATGTGAATCTCCCACTCGTCGTTGACGACCATCCGAAAGGTGTCGCCCAGGTGCGGAGTGAAGGTGGCTATCGTCGTCTGTTCGGTCATGCGGACGCACCCGGGTTTGGCGACGGTGACAGGCCGCTCGATCGAATCGTCCCCTGTGTGACGCTCTGGCACCTCATGCGGGATATAACCAGCGGACGATCACGTGTCGCGTGCAACGATTGGACTCATCAGCTTCTTCGGCCTCGCGCTCGCCGCGATGATCGGCATGATCGTTCTCGGGCAATCACGACTGCATCACCGTGGCTCCCTCGCGGTTGCATCAGCGACGACCATCGAAGGTGTATCCGCCTCGCCGTCGACACGGCGACGCACGTCGCCAGACGGCGACATGTCCGACCCCCAACCTGGCATGGGCATTCCCGCCGGCTACAGGAACAGCAACGCGCGCAACTTCATGCGCATGCGACTGCGCGAGCTGACTGTCGCCGAAGAACAGTACTACCAGGAGAAAAACACGTACACTGCCGACCTCGCGCTGCTCAGTACGTATCTCCTGAAGCGCACTGGCGATGTGGTGGTCGTGCGTGTGCTATCCGCCGGTGTCGCCGGCTGGAGTGCCGAAGCGACGACTCCTGCCCTGCCCGGAAAAAGCTGCGTCGTTTACGCCGGTCCGCTGAGCGTCCAGCCAAAGGAGCCCGCAACAATGGCCGACCACATCAAGCCCCTCGGCGAACGCGATATGGTGTGTGACAACCCCTGAGCTCTTCTCTTCTCTAGATTCTTTCGAGGTGATGTAGAGAAAGCGCGGCCGGCTCCGACTTCTCTGCGAAGCGCCAACAACGGCGCCCCAACTCGAGAGGAGAAAAGTCATGAGATACATGTTGATGATGAACGCGCCGCGCGGCACCGGAGAGTATCAGGTCGCCGCCTGGAAGCCGCAGGATCTCAAGGCGCACGTCGACTTCATGCACCGAATAAACCAGGAGCTCATCGAAGCGGGCGAGCTCGTGAGCGCCGAGGGTCTCGCTGCGCCGAACGAAGCGAAGCTCGTGCGCGCCGGAAAGGGTGGCGAGCCAATCACTGACGGCCCCTTCGCGGAGTCCAAGGAGTTTCTCGCCGGCTTCTGGATCGTGGACGTCGACTCGACTGCCCGCGCGTACGCGATCGCCGCGAAGGTTTCGACGGCGCCAGGACCTGGCGGCACACCGCTCATCATTCCAGTGGAAGTTCGACAGGTCATGAGCGCGCCGCCGACGGACGCGTGATCGTCGACAGGTGACGTCGGAACACCATGACACAACGGTCTGGCACCTGCTGCGCGAACTTACGCCGCAGGTGCTTGGCGCCGTTGCCCGACGACATGAGGACTTCGGCGCCGCAGAGGATGCAGTGCAGGAAGCGCTCATTGCTGCGGCGGCGCAATGGCCGGCCGAAGGCATTCCCGCCAATCCGCGCGGCTGGCTGTATCACGTCGCGATCCGGCGCATCACCGATCACGTGCGCAGCGAGATCGCGCGTCGTCGTCGCGAAGATTCGGTTGCAACGCAAATGTGGGCGGACTTTGCATTCGTTCCACCGGCCGATGGTGACGTCAGCGTGGAGGAGGATGATGCGCTCGTGCTGTTGTTCATGTGCTGCCATCCCGCGTTGACGGATTCTTCGGCGATCGCGCTTACACTGCGTGCGGTGGGAGGGCTCACGACCGCGGAGATTGCCAGTGCGTTCCTCGTGCCGGAAGCCACGATGGCGCAACGAATCAGCCGCGCCAAGCAGAGCATCAAGACCTCGGCGGTGCCCTTCAGTCTGCCCACGGAAGAAGAGCGCTCGAGCCGTCTGCGCTCCGTGTTGCACGTGTTGTATTTGATCTTCAACGAGGGCTATGCGAGCAGCGCGGGTGCGGATCTGCACCGCACCGACCTCTCCGACGAAGCCATTCGCCTGACGCGCGGCGTGCATGCGCTCCTTCCAACGGATGGAGAAGTGAGCGGGCTGCTCGCACTCATGCTGCTTACCGACGCACGGCGCGCCGCGCGTACGGGGCCGAGTGGCGAGCTCATTCCACTCGACGAACAGGATCGCGCGCAGTGGAACCTGCCGATGATCGCGGAGGGTGTCGAGCTCATTTCGAGCGCCCTGTCACGCGGCGTGATCGGCTCGTATCAGCTTCAGGCGGCAATCGCGGCGATCCACGATGAAGCTCCGCGCGTCGACGACACGGATTGGCCGCAAATCTATGCGCTCTATGGTTTGCTCGAACGAATGTCCGACAATCCGATGGTGCGTCTCAACCGCGCAATCGCCGCAGCAATGGCGGAAGGTCCGGCCATCGGACTGGAATTGCTCGAGGAGCTCGACGCCGATGCTCGCATTCACGGCCACTACAGACTCGACGCCGTGCGCGCGCATCTCTTCGAAATGTCGGGCGATCGAACGCGCGCACTTTCACACTATCTCGCGGCCGCTGAACGGACGTTGAGCGTCCCGGAACGGAACTATCTTCTCGGAAAGGCTGCGCGACTCAGCGCGTCTGCCTGACGCAAGGAGAGGCGTTCATGGGCGATCGCGTGACTGTACGACGACTTGATGCAACGGGCGCTGCCGAAAGCGTGCGAGCGTTGGCCGATGTATTGATCGACTGCGTGGACGGCGGCGCGTCGGTGAGTTTCATGCGTCCGATGACCACTGAGAAAGCGATCCACTTCTGGACGATGGTCGCCGACGGCGTCGCCAACGGCGAGCGCGCACTCATCGTCGCCGAAGACGACGACGGCATCCTCGGCACCGTCCAGCTTGTGCTCGCGGTGCCGGAGAATCAGCCGCATCGCGCCGATCTGGCGAAGATGCTCGTGCATCGGCGGGCGCGCCGTCGTGGTGTCGCTCAACGATTGCTCGATGCCGCCGAGTCTGCGGCACGCGACGAGCGCCGAACAGTACTGGTGCTCGACGCCGTAACCGACGGCGATGCCGCGCGACTGTACGCCAGATCAGGCTGGCAACGCGTCGGCGACATTCCCAACTACGCGCTCATGCCCGACGGAGCGCCTTGCTCCACCACGTACTTCTACAAGGCGCTCGACCGGAAATAGCGGCGTTTGCAGGGCTCCTCGATCACTTCCGGGGTCGAAAGGCATGCATTCAGCAGCTGTTCAATGGACGTCTGGATGCGAACATTTCCCGAATGGATGCGGAGCCCGCGCTAGAACAATCGCGCCAACTGTGACTGTATCGGACGCTTCCGGGGTGCATCATTGCGCCAAACCCGCCGTCCCCGCGACTCCCTTTTTCTCACCACACCCGCATCACATGCCAACCAAGTTCGCAGCATGGAGCACGATCGGCAGCCTGCTCGCCACGCTCGGTGCAGCACCGGCGGTGTCTCGCGCTCCAGCAACTGTGCGCCTCGATCTCCAGACACTTCACGCCGCGGCTCTGAGTGTGGCGCGCACCCCCGCCGACTCCGCCGACGCCCCGTACGTGCTGGTGTCCATCGCCGGACCGGGTAAGGCGACCACCACGTATCACATGCCCAGCGCCGATCACTGGTCGATTCGCACCGACGACGCGAAAGGACCACTGCCCATCGGGACACTGAGTCTGCAGCCCGGCGACAGCATTCGAGTCCTCCTGTCCGTGCTCGAAGCTGGTGAAGCAGATGCGCCCGAGGAATCCATCGCCGGCGCCGCATCGACAGTGGCATTGGCCAACGGCGCCCGCGGCAAGCTCAAGGCCGCCGCCATCGCTCCCACACTTGATCCCCTTACCAAGAAGGGCGCGCATTGGCTCGGCAGTGCAACCATGCTGATCACCAACGAAAAGGGAATGACCTACTGGCGCGCGCTCGATTGCGTGTCCACCTGCTCCGTGACGAGAAAGCCGGACACTGCGGCGAAAACCGCCGCTGGTCAGAAGGACGCATCCGCGCCTGGAGCGTCCGGCGTGGTCGAGCTCTCCGGCAATAGCGCCACCTACCATTTGCAGCTCAAAGTCCAGCGCGTCTCGTAATTCGTATTTCGCCGGAGTCTACTGCGCCTGCTTCGCCGGTAGACTCCGGAGATATTCCCACCGCGCTTCCCCGTCGACGTCGGTCTGTGCGTGATGTGTCGCGACAGAGTTGCACGCGACGCGTGCGCGAGCTGCGCCCTGTGACGCGAATACTCCGCCTCGGGTTCAGCATGGCAACCCACACACATCGCCAGATGAGAGTTCGCGCACTGATACTCGTGCTCGCATGTAGTCTCGCTGCATGCTCTGATGCAACCGGTCCTGCCGACGCGGGGCTGATCGGCAACTGGACGTCGCCGGCGTACTCCACCGGCGCAAATTCGAGTTACAAGTCACTGCTGAGCCTCAGACCAGACCAGTCTTACACGCTCGAGGCGCGCAACTACGTCTCAGCCTCGGCGCAAGCGAAGGACGAAGCGTCGAGCTACACACGATTCGAAGGCACATACGTCGTTCGCAACGACAGTCTGTTCACGCATCCGGTACGCATCGTGTCCTGGGACAGCTTCAACGGACCGAGCTCGCCCGTTGTGGTCACGGTGGATCCAGTGATCGCAAAGGCGTATGCGGATGGAATGCGCTTCGATGTCTCCCAGGAAACGCTCACGCTGTATTTCCTCAGCTACCCGGCCGACGCGCCGGTGGAGACCTCAGCGTCATACCTGCGCGTGCATTGACCACGACCCACAACGCATACGCCGCGTTGCGCCACCTTAGGCCGCCGACAAACGTCCCACTGTGCCCACGGGTGTCGTCCGGTCGAACGCCACTAGACCTATGTGCCGAGCCACTGGCGTGTCGCGCGCCTCGCCGCGATATGTCGACGGCGTAACACCCATCACGCGGCCGAATTCGCGCGTCATGTGCGCATGGTCGGTGTAGCCGAGCCGGTGCGCAATATCGGAGAGTGTGTCGGCGCGCGGAGCAATCCGCCCCGGAATCTGCACCGCATTCGTCTCGCGCCTCGCGCGCTCCAGCTCTTCCGCCACCGCGCCCACGCGTCTTAGGCGCTGGTAGGTGCGCGGAGCAAAGCCCACCTGGTCTGCGAAGAGACGCTCGAGCGTGCGCTTGCTGACTCCAAGCGTGCGACACACTTCGGCAACCTGCGCCGCACCTGGCTCCGCGGCAGACGCGTCACCCGACGAGCGATCAAGCAGCGCGAGCGCACCACATACGCGCGGGTCGGCCGCGTTGCCGCTGCGACGACGCGACTCCGCGCGCGCGACCAGGCGACGCACCGCGGCATGCACCGTTTCACGTGCAAGGACGCGCATTGCAGTGCGCGCCGACGCTTCGTCGGCGTCCGCGTTCCCACCGCATCCATTCGCGCGTCGCGCCGCTTCGTCGGCGCGAGCGCGTGAAACGTCTCCCGCGAGCCGACCATCGAGCACGTCGCCAAGTGCATACGCGCCATCGACGACTGCGGCAGCAGAGTGGCGCAGCACACCGGCCGCTGCGCCGAGCCGGAACCGAGCGCCTGTTATGAGCAGTGGACGACCCATCGGCAACGCACGCGACGCGGTCGCGGCGCCACAGATGACTGCCGGACTGGATGCGAGGACGTCGAGCGCGTTGTGGCGTGCAACCGCACTTCCCGGCGACGCCAACACCGCACGCAACGGTTCTGCGTCGAGCGGAATGCGAACACTGAGATCGACGTAGCCATCGGCCACCACGCGCCAGCATGCGTCCGACGGAGTGTCAGCCGCGAGAAGCAGCTGCCACACGTATTCGACGAAGGGGGCAAGGTCCGCCGGCGGCGGAACAATGATCAGCGACGCTGGCGCTGACTCGGTTGGTTCGACGCTCTCCGCAGCATCCGAAAGAGCGAGTAAAGTTGAAGTGGGGGGCGACATCGGGATACTCGGCTGCAACGACCAGGAAACGGGAAACCTGAAGCATAACCACCGCCGGCAAGAGCGTCTTGAACGATTGCGACAAATTCTCAGGAAGCTCAGCGCCGCTTGCCGCTGACCGCCCCGCTGTTGGCGGCCATGGACCAACGCCCGTTTACGGAATCGCCCTTCCCCAGAAGCTCGACATACATCGGATCGGCGGTCTCGAGATTCCACAGGATTCTGGCTGTGTCGCCCGTGACGCTCACGGATAGAGGGGCACCAGGCGGTCCTTGTAAGGCGACGACGCTGTACGTGCTGTCATGCGGTGTGATCTGCAACACGGCTTGGCGAGGGCCGTTGGGGAAACCCGTGGCGACAAGGTCGTACGTACCGGGCCAGGAAAACGTGCGTGTCGCGGCAACTGTGGTAACTGCGACGCCGAGCACGATCGCGATCGCCGAAAGTCGTCTCGCGAACCGGCTGAGGAAGGGGCGTTTCATTCGTTGATTCTGTGTGAGTCGAAGTTCCGGTGAGTCGAACGTGAGTGAGAATGCGCGCTTTGATCGCCGGGCGGCTTGAACGAAAGCGCCAGCTGTGTTGATGAGCTGGCCGAACATCACCGCGATTTCGAGACATTTGCTTCGTGTGTTCGCCTCTTTCGCACGACGCGCGATTTGAGCACGTTGACTCACGCTTCTACGAGAGCGGGTTGTGCAACGAGGTACACGCCGTCCGATGAGAGCGAGCGAGAGATGAGCGCTGATGCCGCACCGAAAAAAGCGATCGCCATTTCCATTGCGCCGATGCTGTCCGTGCGCAACGGCGCGCGAGCCGTCGAGTTCTACAAATCCGCGTTCGACGCAGCCGAGGTGTTTCGGATCGAATCTCCGGATGGGGCAGTCGTGTGCCGTCTCTCCGTAAACGGCGCGGAATTCTGGGTCAGCGACGAATCGCCCGAGCACGCAAACTTTAGCCCTGAATCACTCGGTGGTGGCACGGTGCGAATGATTCTCACTGTGCCGGATCCAGACGCGACGTTCGCGAAAGCGATTGCGGCAGGTGCGCGCCAGATCGTCGCCGTTGAAGAGAACTACGGCTGGCGACTCGGTCGCGTCCTGGATCCATTCGGACATCACTGGGAGATCGGGCATCCGCTCGCTTAGATCGCGCTCGATGTTTTGGCGCGGCGTTGTACTGCTCGTACTCGCTCTCGCGTCGACAGGCTGTGATCGTGCGGAACAACCGGCGGCGAGTGTTGCGGTCCGCGACGAGCCCTCGCCGTCGTTCCGGAACGTCGATGCACCCACGGCGTATGTCGGCGATTCTGCCTGCGCATCGTGTCATGCGACTGAAGCGTCGGTCTATCGGCAACACTACATGTCGCAGTCGTTTCACAAGTGGGCTCCAGGGACGCGCGTCGAGACGCCGCTCGACAAGCCGCTGCTGAATACGGCGTCGGGCTATTCATACTCCGTCGTCGACGACAAAGGACAGCTCTACCAGGTCGAACGCGCGATCGGCGTCGGAGCGTCGCGCACACACGAGCTGCGTCGCCGCATGGATTACGTGATGGGCAGCGGTCACGTGGCCCGCACGTATTTCACTGAAGAGAACGGGCGGCTCTTCCAGCTTCCGCTCACCTGGTATCGCGATCACGGCTGGGACTTCAGTCCCGGCTATGCGACGAGCAATGGACGCTTCGATCGCGTGCTCCCCGATCGCTGCATCGCGTGTCACTCGAGCTATCCCAAGCCGGCGCCGTATCTCGAGGGCAAGTATGCGGAGCTGCGTCCGGGCATCGGTTGCGAGCGATGCCACGGACCCGGCGCATTGCACGTGAAGGAGCGAACAACCGCCGTTCATCGCGACAGCGCGTTCGACAGAACGATCGTCAACCCTGCGCGACTTCCGCTCGAGCGACGCATGGACGTCTGCGAGCAGTGTCATGTTCACACGGCGGTCTCCGTTCCTCGAGAAGGCAAGGACGCGTTCAGCTACATGCCGTCGCAGCCGCTGCGCGACCAGTGGGCATTCTTCAAGGTGTCGGGCGGCATCGACATCGTGTCGCACGCTGATCGTTTGCGGCAGAGCAAGTGCTTCATCGCGACGCGCAACACCGCGCGCCCGCTCGAGTGCGCAACCTGCCACAATCCGCATCAACCGCCACCAGTGCAACAGGCGCGCAATCTGCCCTGCCAGAGCTGTCACAACTCCGCGGCGCTCGAGAAACGCCTCGCAAGCTCGGCGTCGCTCAAGGATCACGCAGCGAGCTCCGATTGTGTGAGCTGTCACATGCCCAAGGTGCAGGAGCGCGCGGTACCACACGGCTCCTTTACCGAGCACTGGATTCGCGTCGCGTCGCGCGCTCCAACGAAACCGACCGCCGCGACGACGTTCGGCAATGGCCTCATCGAGCCCTTCTTCGAGCGCGATAAAACCGGCACAGAGGCCGAAGTGTACCGAGGAATGGGCGGCATTCTCTACGCGACGCTGAACACGAACGGTGGTGTGCTCAGCGAGGCCGCTGCTGCGCTCGACCGCGCACTCGGCGGCGACACCACTCGCGGCGACGCAAATTTTCTGCTCGGCGTCGCATACCAGCAGCTCGGTAAGACAGACGACGCCATTCGCGCGCTCGAGCCCGCAGTTCGCAGCGACTCGAATCGTCCTGATCGACTGCGTGCGCTTGCGCAGGAGTACGAGCGTGCGGGTCGCGCTCCAGCAGACATCTCGCATCTGTATCAACGCGCGCTTGCACAGCAGCCTGCCCTCGCCTGGGTCCGTGCCGACTATGCTACCTGGTTGCAGTCACAGGGCATGCGCACTGACGCAGAGAAGGCGTATCGAGCGGCTGTCGCTGAACAGCCGAGCCTCACCACCGCGTGGTTCAATCTCGGCACGCTGCTCGCCGAGGAAGGCAAGGCTGGTGAAGCGACGAATGCGTTTCGGGCGGCGGTGCATCTCGATCCGTCGCTGGCACAGGCGTTGTCGCCGCTCATTGAGGTTCGCACAAAGGGAACCGTGGTGACGGACGTGCGCGGCGTAGCTTCTGCTCTGACGGCGGCCACATCGCAGCTGATGTTTCCTGGCGCCGTGCAGCTAACGGTGGCCAGCGGAAACGGCAGCCATGGTATTGCATTCCTCAACGTGCCACCTCGCGCATCCGTGCGAATTCTGAAGCCCGACGGCACGCTCGTTCGCGCTCTGCCCGCGAGTGATGGCTCACCCCTCAATTGGGACTTGCTGGGCGACACTGGAAATCCGGTCGGGGGCGGCCTCTACCGTGCACAGATTCTTAAGCGCGATGCGTCGGGTCGTCCGTCGACGCAGCAGTTCCTGTATCTCGGAGTGGTGCGTCGCCCGGAGTAGTTTCTGTCATGGAGATGGCTTGTCATCCCGCAGGAGTGAGCGGTGGTCGACCTGTCATCCCGCAGGAGTGAGCGAAGCGAACGAGTGTCGGGATCTACCGTCGCGCCAATCATACCAGGCCACGCGCGCAACGAAAGCAGATCCCGACACTCGCTATCGCTCCTGCGG
>JBDUCR010000173.1:0-6475 GCA_040003345.1 bacterium | reverse complement strand
TGCAGGTTTCCATGAGCAGAAGGATCGCCAGCGAGATGCCGACGACGATCCAGAAGCCATGCAGAGCGTTCCACGCCTTGATCACGAACTGGCGCACGAGATTCCCCATTCGAGAACGTGAGTGTCGCGATGCCCGCACAGGCGCGCGACGATAGTGACCGTGCGCGGGCAGTGCATCAAAAATCCTTGTAGACCAGCTCCGGTGCGGACTGACTGGAGAGAAATACGACGACCGCCACGATGACCATCAGCGTCGTGAGCCACGCGGTCCGTACACGAATGCGTCCGAGATCCGACGCGCCTGGTGATTCACGGGCGTACCAGCCTGACCTCAACGCTTCCCACACCGCCAGCAGGACTGACGATCCGAAGAAAATTGCCATCCACGCAACGAGCCAGCGCTTGCGGCCCATCGCCGACACCATGCTCGTCGCCACACTCCAGCTTCCCCAGAACCAGGTCAGCGTGATGGCGAACCAGGTAAAGGTGAGTCCGCGCGCGAAGACGCGATACATCGCGCTCCTTCCCAGCTCCCCATAGCGCTTTTTGCCGAGCACTCGCGTCATCAGCAGTTGATGCAGTTTGTTGACACTGACGCCGAGTCCCGTGAGCAATCCGAAGACGAGAAATGCGGTCGTCGGTCCGTGCCAGATGCCGACCAGCGTGAACGTGATGAAGAATGCCACCGTGGCCCACAGCGGCTCGAGCCGCCGAGATGGAAACTTCCGCAGCAGGGCGATGAGCAGCGGGTTGAACACATACGTCTTGAGCCAGCGGGACAAGGTGATGTGCCACCGATTCCAGAAGTCAATCACGCTCGTCGCCGCGAACGGGCGATCGAAGTTCTCGGGGAGGCGCTGACCCATCAGTCGGCTCAGGCCAATCACGATGTCGATATATCCCGCGAAGTTGCAGTAGAGAAACAGCGGGTAGAGCGCAAAGACCGCGGCGCCGGCGAGAATCTGTCGCGGTGCGGTGTCGCCATCGCGGAGTGTCACCAATGCACTGGCGCGCATTGCGGCAAGAAGCGCCGCAAGCACATTGGCCTTGAACAGGCCAACGATGATGCGCTGCGAACCCTCCGCTACATCGTCCGCTGTTGCGCCTCGGCGCAAGCCATCCTGCTCCGCGACGTACTCGTCATAGAACATGATCGGGCCCGCGACGAACGTGTTGAAGCCGATCAGGTAACCCAGATATGAATGGAGCGGAAGGCGCGCCAGTGCAGAATCGTTACGTCCCTCGATGATGAGATGCAGCAGGCGAAACAAGACGTACGACAGCCCGATCGTGATGTACGTGTAGGAAATCCAGAGGCTGCTCGGGACGAACGCATACCGCTTGAGCCAGACGAAGAGCAGCAGCACACCCGCGATCACCAGTGGGAACGTGAGCGACGAGTACTTCTCGCTCGCGCGGACGGCAAGAAACCCGATCAGCAGAAAGCCGAGCAGTGGAACGAAGGCGAGTGGATTGCGCGACAGCGACGCGAGAAAGACCGCGCTCGCGGCGAGGATGACACCCTGACGCCACGCGAGTGATTGCCGCGCTGCAACGAGCAGCGCAACGAGGACGCCGAACGCGACGAAGGTGAATGAAGATCCTGACATCACGGGAGCCCGATTCGAGTCACGCGCATTGGCGGCGGTGCGACGACAGTTCCTGCGACCGGCATGCGCCAGCTGGTCGTTCCATCCGCGTCACGCTGCGCCAGCTCGAACTCGAGCTTCGCGTAGTGCTCTTCGACGATCCCATTGCGGTCCGTTGGAATGAACGAGCCAACGAGTGCCGTTGCGCCGTGCGCGGACGCATGACGCAGGAGCTCGTGCAGCATCATCTGCTCGACTTTTCTTCCAAGCACACGACAGCTCATCAGCCACGTGTCGATTTCCCATACCTCGCCACCGACGCCTCGACAGATGATGACACTGATCATTCCATTGTCGCCGAAGCTGTCGAGCAGCCGCACCTGCAGCGTGAACGCGCCGGGATCCGCCGCCACAGCTTCGACCTCGGCTTCCGTGTACCGCCGCGTCGTCAGATTGAACTGATTCGACTTGTTGATGAGCTGCGTGATGCGTGCGCGGCCCACGTCGTCGAAGGGCTGAAAGACAATCTCCATGTCGAGTGACGCGAGATACTCGTCGAGATTACCAACCGCCTTCTGCAGCTCTGCCCGACGCGCATTTCCTTCATACATGCTGGCGCGCGTCAGGTCCTCTTTGGAGAGTGCCGTGAGCTCGAAATACCCGGATGCGCTCAGTGTTCGCGCATAGAGCGCCGGATCCTCAGGCATCTCGACGACGGCAACCTCGGGAAGGGCCTTCCGCACGAGCTCCCGCTCGAACGGATTGTCGTCGACGAACACGAGCGATTGCAGACCAAGTGACAGCTCGCGTGCGATCGCGGTGATGTTGGTGGCCTTGTCATTCCAGTTGGCCTGGAACACCGCGATGTGCTCTTCCTTGATGCGCATGTCGGGGTGCTCGCGAAATGGCGATCTCGCGACGAGGTCTTCGTTCTTCGAGGAGACCGCGAGCACGACGCCGCGGTCGCGCAGCGACAGCACGTACTGCTGGAACTCGAGATACGCTTCGCCGTCCGCATCGCCCTGCGACAACCGAATGCCCGACACACCATCATCGCCGATCACGCCGCCCCACATCGTGTTGTCGAGGTCGAGCACCAGGCAGCGCCTCGATTTCCCGCTCATCGACGCGAGCAGGCGGCAGAGATGATCCGCGTAGAGTGGCAGCTGTGCACTCGCGAATGGAAGCTTGGCGAGATTCCACTCCGATGGTGAATGCCAGCTGGCGAGACCCACCGTCGTCGCGAGTGCTTCGACGTCGAACAGCACATCGGTGGTGCCCTGCAGATCGGCAGCGATCGCGCGGTTGACACCATCAACGAGTGAAACGAGCGAACCGGGAACGGCGCGATCGAGCGAGCCGAAAACCCGCTCGGCCGGTGGCGCGAGATTCTGGACGATGCAGATGGCGCCGGAATTGTCGTGGATGCCCGCACGAATGGCCCTCAGACGCTCTCGTGCCGCCTCGACGACCGACTCCGGGTCCGTCCCACCCTGTGTGAGGGATCGCAGGCCAAGGCCGCGCCAATCGAGCCCGATCAACACCGCCTTCGGTCGCGATGCATTGATCTTCGACGTCGGATCCATGCTTTCCTGCAGACCCTGATCGTACGCGCCGGCCACACACTCGACATTGAGTCCGAAGCGCGGAGCCGTCCCGCTGATTGCGGAGCCGAGAAACTCGGTCGTCGAATTGGTGATGACGCCGAGTGAGTATGGGGTGAGCGGCGGTAGCGGGTTGCCTGCGGCCCGAGCCTTGGCGACGAATCGGGCCACTTTCGCGAGCCGATTGTCGTCGAGCCCGTGAGCGGTGAGCGCCTGCAGGGCGGTACCGGCATCGGAACTCCGGATATCGAGCGCGCGCAGTCGCGCCTCGAAGTCGCCGGGTGGCCGTGGCAGCCAGCGAAGCTCGGTAAAAAGATCGCCAGTCATAGTATCGTTTGAGGACGACAGTGGCGTGGAGCGGTCACCGCGGCCAGCTTCATGTCGTCTTTCGCGCGATGAGTTCGATCAGGTCACCGACCGTCTTCAGCTTGCCGATCTCCGATGCCGTAAATCGCACCGCGAAGGCACGCTCCACGCTCAGCATGAGGCGGACATGCGTGAGGCTGTCCCACCCATCAACGTCCTCCGCCGTCATTGCCGAATGCACCTCGAGAGCGTCATCATCAAAGACGTCGCGGAAGACTTCTGTCAGCTTTCCCTGTATGGCGTTGGTCATGTCGGCATCGGTTCGGCACTCACCCGCAATTGGCGTTCGTGACAATGGTTGACCGGCAGCAAGTCATCGCGACCGTACTCAAGACTATCGCGGCTACTCTTCTCGTGCATGTGATTCTCGTCGTCATCCTGTTCGGGACGGTGAATCCGCTCGGGGGATTCTGGGGACACCGCTTTCCAACGGCAACGCCGATTACCCGCATTCGCAAGACACAGCTCTTCGACGCGTGGCAACGGCAGGCGCCGATTCAAGGACTCATCGTAGGGGCGAGCAAGAGCATGAAGCTGGCTCCGAAGGCATTTTCTCAGGCGACCGGACTTCGTTTCTTCAACTTCTCGCTATCGGCGGGAACACTGGAAGACGTGAAGATCGTGATGCAGCTCGCCGAAGAAAAGCACGCGCGGCCGCGCGAGATGGTGCTTGGTGTAGATGCCCAGATGCTGACGCGGTACGGAATCGCTGATGAATTGACGCAGGACTGGGAGTTCGCGCGCCGGCTCGAAGAACGACAGCCCACCATTGGCTGGAAGCTCGAGCATGGCGCACATCTCGTTCGCGAAGCGATGACTCCCACGTTTGCGCAGGCGGTGGGAACATCGATCATGGCCGCGATCAATCACAGGGAGCCGCTCCACCACTTCTATGAAGATGGCTATCTGGACTATCTGACGCGAGACCGGGCGATCGCCGCGGGGCGATTTCCCCGAGCGGCGAACATTCGGCGGTGCACGATCGAGGTCGTGGATTCGCTGCGGCTTCAGTACCCGTACGACCCTCACCGCATGGCACTGCTGGACTCCATTCTCGACCGTGCGCGCGCAGACAGCATCCGGGTGACACTGTGGCTCACACCCTATCATCCCGACGTGCTCACTGCCGTTGCGCGCTATCCCCAAATGGCTGCATGGCTGCGCTCCGTACCCGATTCCCTGCGGAAGGTCGCTGCCGCACATGGTGCATCGTTCGTGAATCTCCAGACGATCGATTTGTTCGACGGCGACCCGAACGATTTCTATGACTGCGTGCACTTCGGCAACGCCAACGCCGCCAAGGTGACCACGCACCTTCTCGCCGCGAGGCAGCTCACGACGGCAAGCACTCCGGCGAGCGGCGCGGAACACCGGCCGTAGGCAACGCGCCAACGTCACGGCGCGTGGAGACTTCGCACGAGCGGAAGCATGGTCTCCACGGCATCAGCACTGTCGACCGCGCTTACGGTTGCGGTCTGATCGGTGAGAATGCGCGGCAACCGAGGCGTATCAATTCGCAGGCCCGGATACCGCTTCACGAGATCGACGCTTAGCAGTTCGGCGGCAGCCTTCGCCATCGCGTACTCGGTAATCCCCTTAGGCCGACTCGTGACCGCGACGGATGATGGATTCAGTACGCGTAATGCGTTGCCGTCAACGTGGCCGACCAACTGCTCAGCGACTCGACAAAAGCCGTCGAGATAGACGGACGCGAACTCCGCGAACGTTGCAGCCGAGTAGACATCGCTCTTCTGTCGGAAGATTTGCGGCGTGGCGAAATAGTACAGATGCGTGGCTGGTCCAGCGGCGGAAGTGAGGTCGGGCAATGGATGCTGCGTTACGTCCAGCTGGAGTGTCGAGCACGCGTCACGCCCACGCTCGGCAACGATGTCCGCCGCGATCGCCTCAGCATCGCGGGCTCCGCGAGCGTACGTCACGATCACGCGTCCGCCGCCCATTGCGATCAGCTTCGCCGTCACGGCGCCGAGTCCGCGGGAGCCGCCAACGATGAGCGCGACGCTGCCCGCAAATTCTCCCGCGATTACGCGCGAGGTGAGCGACGCCATGCTCGGGGGTTCGACTGGTTCGGCGCGGACGAATGCGATGACGTCACCGCTGATTCCCGAGCCGTCCACCGTCATTGTCACGAGCTGGAACCGTGCGTCGACTGACGAAGCAGCGTAGCCGATTCCCGCTCTCTCGCGCGCATCCGGAACGATGTTGACGATGTTGACGTCGAGCTCCGAAAAGATCGAGTGCAGTCCAGGGCATACCATGCCCACAAGCGTGGACAGCTGCGTCAGCGCAATGATTCTCTCGATGCCCAGCGCTCGCGTCGCAGCTGGAAAGGCATCGGTAGTCAATCGGCGCGCGTCGACAGGAGGCACCAGCCACCCCTGTGATCCATGCAGTTGATCGAGCGTGCGTGCCATCGCCTGCTGCTGGGGAACTATGTCAACTGCGTCGATGGTATCGTGAGGTGCGGCGACGCGCGGACCGAACTTGAGCGTCAACGAGACGCACGACACGTCGTCCGCGACGATCTCGAGCTTCATCGCGTGGCTCGTGCTGGAAAGCACGCGCACGGACGCCTGATGATCGACGCACACGAACTTCTTGAAGCGCACCTGAATCGAGCAGAGGGCGTCGATCGACACGTCCGTTCGCGCCAGTGTGTCGAGTACCCACAGCACCATGTGCATTCCGTGTACGACGGCCGTTCCCGACTGGAGACGGCGCGCTGCGGATGCGTCCATGTGCATTGGATTCACGTCGCCCGAGAGCAGCGCGAACCGCTCTTGATCCGCGGCGGTGAACCGACGGGATGCGAGTGGCATCGCCGTCATGAGATCATCGTCATGGAACTAGCTGATGCGACGCGACGGGTTGTACCACGCCCTGTCGCCCTTCTTGTAG
>JBDUCR010000115.1:0-6477 GCA_040003345.1 bacterium | reverse complement strand
GACCGCAAGAATCCACGCTATGTGTACGGCGGTTGCTACGTCGGCATTCTCGAGGAAGAGGACATGACGACCGGCCTGCAACGCTCCGTCATGCCGTGGCCGGAGCTCTCACTCACCGAGCCGACGGACAAGACGCGCTATCGCTTCAACTGGACGTCGCCGGCGGTGGTGTCGCAGCACAACTCCAACGTGGTCTATCACGGCGGCAACGTTCTCTTCCGCACAGCGGATCGTGGAAAGACATGGACGCCCATCTCGCCTGATCTCACACGTAACGACAAAGCAACGCAGGGATTCGGCGGAACGCCCATTACGAACGAAGGTGCAGGAGGCGAAGTCTACGGCGCGATCGTTCACATCGCCGAGTCGCCGCATGATGCGAATACGATTTATGTCGGGACGGATGATGGGCTCGTGCAGCTCACGCGTGACGGCGGAAAGACGTGGACCAACGTCACGCCGTCGGGTGTCGGCGTCGGACTGGCAAACGAAGTGGAAGTGTCGCCACACGACCCGGGCACGGTGTATCTCGCGTTCCGCATGGATCGACGCGGCGACTACACGCCGTATCCGTACAAGTCCACCGACTACGGCAAGACGTGGACGCGCATCGCCACCGGCATGCGCGACGGCGAACCAGTGCGCGTCATTCGCGAAGATCCGGAACGCAAAGGTCTGCTCTTCGCCGGAACGGAAACCGGTGTGTACGTCTCGTACGACGCGGGCGCAAATTGGCAGCCGTTCTCGCGCAATCTCCCGATTACGCCGATCGCTGATCTCTCGGTGCGCCACGGCGACCTCTACGCGGCAACAGAAGGTCGCGCCTTCTGGGCACTCGACGATCTGACGCCGCTGCGGCAGATGAATGATCAAGTCGCCAAAGCGGACATCACGCTCTTCGCGCCACGCACCGCCACACTCGGCGGTGGACCCTCGGCGCCAACGACCACGGCCGGCCGCAATCCGCCGCCTGGTGCGAACGTCTACTTCATTCTTGCAAAAGCGCCCGACTCTGCGCAGGTGGTGAAGCTCGAATTTCTCGACGCGGCTGGAAAAGTGCTGCGCGCGTATCCGCGTGTGGTCGCTAGTGCTGCCGCTCCCGCGGGTGGCGGAGGCCCGCAGGGACCAGCGCGCACGATGCCGAGCCCCAAGGACGGATTGAATGCGTTTCAGTGGGATTTACGCGCCGAGCCGCCGACGTCGTTGCCGGGCAACATCAACATCTGGGGTGGTCCGAGCGGCGGATATCTCGTGGCGCCGGGCAAGTACCAGGTGCGTCTCACCGTTGGCACGAACGTGCAGACAAAGTCATTCGACGTGCAGCAGGATCCGCGTCGAAATACTCCGGCTGACGAGATCGCCGCGCGCGACTCATTGACGCGTGCGATCAATACGCGCGTCGGGGAAATTCACGACGCGCTGCTTCGCATCCGCGACGTGAAGGACCAGGTGTCGAAGTTCGTCGATCGCACGAAGGAGACGCCGAACTCCGCGGTGATTTCCGGCAAGGGGAAGGAGATCGTGGGCAAGGTGGAGACGCTCGAGCCGCAGTTGTCGACGAAGGCGGCGAATGGTCAGGACGTCATCAACTATCGCAACGGGATCAACGCGCAGTATGCGTTTCTGCAGGGCAACGTCGAAGGAAATGACGTCGTGTCGCAGCCGTCACGCGAGCGATTCGCCGAGCTCGAAAAGATGTGGGCTACGCTGCGTGCGCAGGTGGACACCATTGAACTGCAGGACGTGCCCGCGTTCAACAAGCTGCTGCAGGATGGAGGCGTGAGCGGCGTGATCGTGCAGGTGAAGAAGCCAAAGATCATTATGTAGAGACGTGATGAAAGCCTGAGTGAGCTCCGCTCGCTCAGGATCACGTCACTCGATCCTGGCAACTCCGTGTCCGGGCGCCGGAAAGCGCACGAACACTTCCGGATCATGCCCAGGCACGATCAATCTCGGACTCGACGCAAAGCGCAGCATCCGTTCCTGTGCCTTCAGATTTGATGCAGCGTCGAGCGTCTGCGAGATGGGCACGTGCTTCTCGAGGTTCTCGTACAGATACGCATTGTCCGACGCGATGACGACCGTGCCTTGCGCGGTGGCGACAGTGGCGTACTCCGATGCGAACGTGTGCTTGCCTCCGGTATACACGCGGATGCCGGGAAGCACTTCCTGTGAGTCGCCATCGACGAGATGTACGCGACCTGCGCGCTCGAGACCCGCCAGCATTACCGCGTCGAGCGAATCAACGGCACGATCGAGCGCGCGACCATCGGAACTGACGTGGTGCGCGAACTCCTCACGCTGAATCCAGACGCGCGCATTGGGGAAGAGATCCACGCCATCCACATGATCCCAGTGTACGTGCGACACAATGACGTCCGTGATGTCCTCCGGACGCACGCCGACTGCGCGCACGGCGTCCGAAGGTTTCACGTAGTCCGCCGGCTTCCAGCGCTGCATGAACTTGTCGCGATAGAACCCCGCGTCGACGAGCACGGTGTGTCCATCAGGACGCTTGATCAGCCACACGGTGAGCGCGATGTCCATGCGCCGCGCCGTGTCTGCACCGGTGATGAGTGCTGCCACCGGAAAGTTCTTGATGGTTCCGTAACGAATCGCATACACCTCGGCCAGCGGCGGCGCGGGCAGCTCATGTCGCGCCGACGGTGCGAAGAGCGCGGCCAGTATCGCGACGCTCGCTGCGGCTAGGCGCACGCAGCAGCCGTTGTGTTCGAGAGGTCCACCGTGCAGTGCGTCGTGAAGCCACCGATTGTCACGGTCACTGGCACCTTGCTCGTTCCGTTGAAGGTGACTTGCACGTGCGTGGTGAGTGCGACCGCACTCCCGATCTTCGTCGTTGCGTCAGAGGTGAGCGTTCCTGACGTTGGATACGCACTCGCGCCCGCAGTGGACTTCGGGACCACCAGGTTCGCGATGGTGAGCGTTGCGTTCGTCGAAACGGGGGTCACCGTCGATGCGATGGTCGACGTGCCGTTCAGCTTGACCGTGTTCGTGCCGTTGAGAATGTGTGAGTCGCCGAGTAGTCCGCTCAGCGTGAGATCCTGCGATGCGTCGATCGTGAGGTTGTTGCCCTCCGACGTAAACGTTCCCGTCACCGAGTTGAGAAGGTGCACCGATGCGGTGGTCGCTGGATCGAATGCCGACTGCGGCCTGCCCGATGCATCGAGCAGCGTGTACGACTGCGTAATCGTGAGACCGGTTACGGTGACCGTTGCGCACACGAATGCGGACGACGCTGCGGCGTAGCTGCAGTTCGACGGAATCGGTGTCGCGAGTGCTTGAGACGGCACATTGGGGAGTCCGACCGACATCTCCGCGAACGACGGGAGTGCCATCTCGCTGAGCACCTGGCTCAACGTGGCGGGCTCTCTCGGAGTGGGCGCGACGGACTTGTCGGAGGAGCACGCACTGATGAGTGCTCCAAGCATGACGATTCGTAAGCCTCGTACACAGCGAACGGCGTTCATGAAAATCTCCTTCGGTAGATGAGCGTTCAGCTCACAGCGAGCCGAGCCGCGCAAATGGGCGCGTTGCACGAGCATGATACCCCCGAGGTCCAAAAAGGTCGGCTCGTCATCGGATCACGTCCACCCAGTTCGATTCATTCGCAACGACTGCAATGGATCCGCTCGCATTGAATGCCACGCGTCGAGGTATGCCGTCTACACGGAAGCTTTGCTCCAGCGTGCGCAACCGGCGATCCACAATGGCGACCTGTCCGGACAGCGACGATGTGATGTACAGTTTTGCGTCGTCAGGTGTAAGCGCGAGCCCGAACGGTGCCATGCCATCCAACGTGATACGGCTGAGACGCTGCAGCGAGCTCGCATCGAGTACATCGACCCAGCCATTCTCGCTGGCCACGTAAATCTCGCCGGCGGTCTGCGAGAATACGACATCCTGCAGATGATCTCCGGTGGCGCTGCTCGCGACGATCTCGAGCGTTGCCGCATCGAGCAAAAAGACACTGCCGCTTGTAGAAGACGCGATGAGCTTCGCTCCGGAAGGCGACAGGGCGAGTCCCTGAATAGCACCGCCAAGCTGAACCGATTTCGTGACACGAAGGTCGCTCGTGCTAACGGCGTACACGCGCCCATCGGTCGAAGAGACGAAGAGCGTTGCATCGTTCGAGGAGATCGCGAGGCGGTAGGCGTTGCTCGAAACGGGAATCATTGCGGTCTGCCGATTACCCGCCACATCGATGACGTGGACGCTTCCGCCGTAGAACGCGCTCACGAACGCAGTGGTGCCGGTGTGTGTGAACACGACGTCGCCAGGATCGCTACCCACGGAAACGGCTAACCGGGGAAGCGCATCAGCGAGCGTGAACGAGGCGACTGAGTTTGCGTCCTGTTGTGTGACGTACACCACATTCGCCGGCGAAACGCGAATGCCAAAGGGACGGCCGTTCAGCCCGCCGATCTTGGTCGAGAGATTACCCATCGGATGCGTCGTGATGGCAACGCCGCCGTTTGGCGGTGTCGTGCCGCCGGTGGGCGGTGTCGCCCCGCCGCAGCCCATCAGCGCAAGCAATGCAGTACCATGCGCGACGACTGATGAAACCCTGACAAATGACATGTTTCTGTATTAGAAAGGGCGGCGGCTGAGACGCTTCAAAGGTAAAACCATTCCCTCAGGCACCCGTTTAACATATGATGGGGACGCTTCAGGGAAACACCACGCACGAATTTGCCGGCGCCCCAACGTGTCCGAACAGTACAGCGCGTCCCCCGAAGGATACGAGATTCGTTGCGAGCTCGGACATGGCGCGACGGCCGTGGTGTATCTCGCATATGACCAGAAGCACGATCGGCTGGTCGCCCTCAAACACCTACAGTCGAACCTGCTGCTGACACCGACGCGATTTCTCGGAGAAATCCGGACGATCGCGCGCATGCAGCATCCGCACATTCTGCCGCTGCACGACTCCGGCGTGTGGGACGACGCGCCCTTCTTCGTCATGCCGTATGTCAGGGGCGAGACGCTCGAAGAGCGCATCACGCGGGAGGGTCCGCTTCCACTTCCCATCGCGCTTCGCATCGCGGAAGAGGTGGCCGACGCGCTCGAGTACGCGCATCGCAACGGCGTCGTGCATCGCGACATCAAGCCGGCGAACATTCTTCTCGCCGACGGCCATGCGTACGTCGCGGACTTCGGCATCGCACACGTCATCTCACTGGCCGCCGAGCCGCGCGTGTCGGGCCCCGGTGTCGCCGTTGGCACGCCGGCTTACATGAGTCCCGAGCAGGCCACCGGCCAAGGCGAAGTCGACGGACGCAGCGACATCTACTCACTCGGCTGCGTGCTGTTCGAGATGCTCGGTGGCAGGCCGCCATTCGAGGGAAACACGCCGCGCGAAGTGATGGGACGACGTGTTACGGAGCCCCCTCCGAGTGTTCGCACACTGAGCCCGACGGTTCCCGACGCGCTCGAGCGTGTGATCGCCCGCAGTCTCGAGAAGGATCCGGCTGACCGCTATGCGACAGCCGGCGAACTCGCGCACGCACTCGGTGAGATCGAGAGTGAGGTGGGCAAGCGCGGCGCACACGTGTCGCGAGTCCGGACTGCGCTGATCGCTGCCAGCGTCATTGGTCTGGCCGTCGCGGGCGTCGTCTTCGCGCGAAAAGGTGCGGAGTCGGCGACGGTCGATCAGTACACATACGCGGTGTTTCCATTCCGTCACGTCGGCGCGACACAGAACATGTGGCTCGACGGCGACGGCTGCGCTCGGCTCCTGCATGACGCGATGTCGCGATGGCAGGGCGTGCATCTCGTCGACGACATGCGCGTCAACGACATCTGGTCTCGCAAACGGCCGCGCACTGTGGCCGACGCGTTCATGGCTGCGAAGACGCTGAACGCCGGACAGCTCGCGTGGGGCGAGGTTGTCGGCATCGGTGATTCGCTCGAGATTCGTGTCGTCGCGTATGATCTGGTGCGCGGGTCGAAGGCGACGCGACAGTTCGCCACACGTCTTCCGCGTGATGCGCCGCAGCTCGATCGTGTGTTCGACGCGCTCGCCGATTCGATCATCATCGGCGGCAAGCGCGATCGCGAAGGCGCGGCAACGGGGACGAAGAATCTTCAGGCCCTCGAGAAGTTTCTCGGCGCGCGTGCCGCGCTCGATCACTTCGATCTGCGCCTCGCCGAGCAGGGATTCAGGGAGGCGTTGCAGGCGGATGAGTCGTATGCGCATGCGCACTTCTGGCTTGCGCGCACGATGGAGTGGGATGGTGAAGCCGAGCCATCGGCGTGGATGAGCACTGCGGGACGTGCCGTGGCACTGTCTGCTGCGCTCTCACCGCGCGATCGCATGCACGCGTCTGCGCTCTATGAGCTTGCGAATGGACACATGGCGGACGCATGCAAGCGCTATCGCCGGCTCATCGATTCTGATTCACTCGATTTCGCGGCGTGGTTCGGGTTGGGCGACTGCAATGCGCGCGATCCGGTTGT
>JBDUCR010000169.1:0-1957 GCA_040003345.1 bacterium | reverse complement strand
TCCTCCTCTGCGTAAAACATGTTGGCATGAGCACAGGGACTCTCTCGGGCCAGGGCTCTCGCGACGCAACCTAAAGACCCACTAGTCGCGATATTCCAGCTTGCCGCCCATACTCCAACCATGAAACCGCGCCGCAATTGGTGGAGCGCAACGATGCTGCTGGCGGTCACGCTGTTGTTCTCGACACCAGCGAGCGCTCAGCTACTCCGAGGCCGAGCGCTGCTGCCGAGCGATTCGTTGCCAGCGGCGGGCGCGGTGATCATGCTCATCGATTCCACCGGCGCAATCGTCGGACGTGCACTCGCCGACGAACGAGGCGCGTTCACCTTGCATGCGCCTGCCGGTGGCAGCTATCAGCTACGCGGCCTGCGCATCGGATTCCGGCCAAGCACATCTGACCGTTTCATCGTTGCGGCCAATGGAGTCACCACGCACAATCTCTCCATGGTTGGCAGCGCCGTGGTCCTCGCGGCAACGCACGTCGTCGCCGATTCTCGCTGCGCTTCCTATCGCGACTCCGCGACGATGGCCTACCTCGCATGGGAGGAAGCTCGAAAGGCGCTTCTGTCGTCGTCCCTTGCACGTGCGTCGAGCGTGTTCGAGATGGATCTCGTCAAGTTCGAGCAGCGCTTCAGCGCCTCCGGCGACGCGCTTATCTCGAACACCGAGACCGAGACGAGCGGCAGAACGACCAAACCGTTTACCGCATTTGCAGAAGCGCGGCTTGCGAGCGATGGCTACGTCACGCGCGACGAAACGGGCGTGCTCTACGCCGCACCAGACGAAGAGGTTCTGCTGTCCGATTCATTCGCGGAGACGCACTGCATGCGCCTCGAGGTGAGCTCGTCGGCGCAAGACACGATCGTCCTCGCATTCACGCCGACGCCCGCGCGCACGCTTCCCGACGTTGCAGGGCGCCTCGTCATCGAACGCGCCACCGGTCGCCTTCGCCGGCTCGAGTTCTCGTACGTCAACGTCACGCGCGAAGAAGAGAAAGCACACGCCGGCGGCACGATCAACTTTCGCATGCTTCCGACCGGAAGCTGGATCGTCGACCGGTGGGCACTCCGCCTGCCGATCTTCGAGCGACGCATCGTGCGAGCATTCAAGGGTGGAAGTACGATCAACACGTCGCGTGCCTTCGACGAGCTGCGACAGGAATTGATCGCGGTGCAGATTGCGGGCGGCGAAGTACAGCGGATCGCGCAAGGAACGAGAGTTATCTGGACCGGACCGCAAGCGCAGCTTCTCGGCCGCATTCTCGATAGTGCAGGGACGCCGGTCGCTAACGCGGGCGTGACGGTACTCGGCGCCAATAGCAAGGCAACATCCGATCG
This sequence comes from bacterium, assembly GCA_040003345.1. Taxonomy (GTDB): domain Bacteria; phylum Gemmatimonadota; class Gemmatimonadetes; order Gemmatimonadales; family Gemmatimonadaceae; genus AG11. The sequence goes on along the minus strand of JBDUCR010000169.1, from coordinate 620 downwards.
CGATGGCTGGGTGCGCGGCCCGATGGTGCGACCGGGCCGCAAGCAACTGCGCGTCGGTACGCCGGTGCAGGATTCCCTGGTTCTTCCACCCGTGATCGCCGACGTGGACGTCGTCAGCGACAGTAGTGGTCCCGGCTGGCTGGTCCGCGTCCCCACGCGGGCGCAGTCGATCTCGGCCGTGTGCCCGAGACAGAACGCCAGCCTTCATGGCCTGCTTCGAGGCACGACGCGGAGCCGAGGAGGCGAGCGTCTGGCGAATGCGTCTGTCAAGGTCGCCTGGTCCGAGCTCGACATCGGCGCGGTAACGGCGCCCAGCCTCTCAACGAAGAGTTCGTCCATCGGCGACTACCTGATATGCGGCATTCCGCTCGACCGCCTGCTGACCATTACCCTGCGTGACGCCGACAAGGACATTGGTGAGGTGAAGCTCATCCTGCACTCAACCGAAGGAATGACGGTGAAGGATCTTCAACTCGGCACCGTGCTGTCCTCGAAAGTCCCTTGAATTGATCGGTGCGTCGGCTTGTCTCGTCGTGTCAACACAATGATCTTTCTGGAGTGACGACATTCCATCATCCCGATTTCACGCAGCTGCCGTTCGCTTCCGCGCCTGACGCCCG
>JBDUCR010000230.1:0-6501 GCA_040003345.1 bacterium | reverse complement strand
CACTCACCGACAACCACGATGCCGCGGTGCCCTTCGATGATCTTCCGCGCCCCGCGCCGCGCAACGGGCTCGTCGTCCACGATCAGTACGCGCGCAATCGCCGTCGTCATCGTTGCGCCATCAGACATCCGCGGACGCGAGCTCCGCAGCGATTGCCTTCGACGCCAGCGCGACACGCCATGGCAACGTGATCGTCGCACGCACTCCGCCACCGTCGTCGAGCGGCAGCGATTCGAGCACCAGCGCTCCACGTTCGCGATACAGCGCAACGAGTCGCGCCCGGACATTGGCGAGGCCAATGCCGTCCGACGCCTCACCCATCGCACCGAGGCCAGGGCCGTCGTCACGCACCGAGAGCACCAGCCGATCACCCGCGCGCCGCGCGGCGATCTGCAGCAACCCCGATTCCTCTCGGCGAGCAATACCGTGTCGCAATGCATTCTCGACGAGCGGTTGAAGAATCAGGTGCGGCACAACGGCGCTCAGGGCGTCATCGTCGAGGTTCCACTCCACGCGAAGACGATCGGCGAATCGCACTTCCTCGATCTCGAGATACTTCCGCGTGAACTCGATCTCTTCCGCAAGCGCCACCTCCTGCGTCTCGGCCGATCGCAGGACCTGTCGCAAAACGTCACCGAGCTGCGAGATCAAACGCACCGACGCCGTGACGTCCTGCTCGCGCACGAGCATCGCGATCGTATTCAGCGTGTTGAAGAGAAAATGCGGATGGAGCTGCATGCGGAGCGCCTGCAGCTGCGCACCGGCGAGCTGCGCCTCGAGCGCGAGTGTGCGCTGCTCGCGCTCGTGCTCGCGACGCGCGAGCTCCAGCCAGTGCCCTCCGCTCACCAATCCGACATAGATGAGTATCGAGAGTGGAAACCAGCCGAGCAGACTGTGCGCGACGAGCGATATGAACGGTGAAGGCGGCGGCGTCTGAGCAAGCGCGAACCCTCCCGCCGTGTAGACGAACGCGTGCACCACAGCAGCCGCAATCGCCGCGGAGACGTGGACGCCGACTGTGCTCACCGAAATCGGACGACGCACCGGCCAGCGCCGGGCCATCGAGAAGACGACGGGCGTCATCAGAGCCCACGCCCACCAACCCGTGCATTGAATGAGCAACACGCGCCAGAACTGTGGATGACGTCCCTCGATACCCTGGAAGACATACGTCTCCACGCCAGCCATGAAGCCCGGCACGCTCCACAACGCGATGAGAATTGCGGCGGTGCGCGCGCGCGATTTCGGCTGGACTTCGGACATCATCTCACATGATCTCAGTGCAACTCACGTGGCTTCGATTGCCTGCTGCAGTCGCGGCAACATGCGCGTGATCATCTCTGGCGATACCGCACCAACAGAAAGTCGGTACCAGCCAGAATCCTGGCGCACGCCGAACGCCTGGAACGGCACGATGGCCACGCCCGCCGCCTGCAACAGATACTGCCGTACATCTTCGTCAGTATCGAGACGCGTTCCATCGGGCGCGACGCGGCCAGCAAGTGCAAAGCGCGCGCTCAGATAGATGGCGCCTTCCGGCGCGAGGACTTCAACGGGACAACCAGCACTCTTCATCGCCGCGATTCCGTCGTGCAGCAGATCGAGACGCTCGCGCAAGCCGGCGATCATCGTCGTGCGATAGCTCTGCATCGCAGCACCATCGCCGAGCATCGACGCGACGGCACTTTGCTCCGCCTTCGGCGCCCACGCGCCGACATGACCGAGCAGACCGCTCATCGGACCAGCGATATCCGCCGGTGCGACGATCCAGCCGACGCGCACGCCCGTCGCGGCAAGCGCTTTCGAAATGCCATCGACGTAGATGGTGTACGGCGCGACATCCGGACACACGCCGATCGGATGCACATGCTTCGTGTCGCCGAACGTGAGCGTCCAGTACACCTGATCGTACATGAGATACAGTGGTCGCTCACCTGCGCCGCGCCGCGCGTTCTCTTCGACGACCAGCTCGCAGATTGCGCGCAGTGCATCGGCAGTGAACGTCGTCCCCGACGGATTGAGCGGTGAGCACAGCGCGAGCAATCGCGCGCCGCGCACCGCATCCTCGAGCGACTCGCGCGTCGGCAAGAACTTCGACTCCGCATCACAGGGAATCCTGATACCCTCGGCCGCCGAGAGATGCACGTAGTGATTGTTGTTCCACGACGGAGTGGGATACACCACGCGATCGCCCGGATCGATCAGCGCGGAATACGTCGCGTAGATGCCGGGACGCGATCCCCCCGTCACGATCACTGACGCGAGATCGGGGGTGAAGCCGAGCTCGCGGCGGTAGAGCGAGCGAATTGCTTCGCGAAGCGGAAGCGTACCATCGGACGGCGGATAGTTCGTCTCACCGCGATGCAGAGCGTCGACGATGCCGCGCTCCAGAATTTCAGGAACGCGAAATTCGGCGGGACTGAAGTCGCCTACCGTGAGATTGCAGATGTCGCGACCGCTGGCGACGAGCGCCCGCACGTCGGCGGCAATCTTGAGGATCTCCGAGCCAACGAGCGCGCCGGCGATTGCGGAGACCCTGCCTCCACTTGCGCTCACGTCGCTCGAGCTGTCATGCGTGGTCGTAGCCATGACGCAACATACAAAATCGCTGAGCACGCCGCACCCTTCCCGTGCCGAGTCGTCAGGTCCAGATTCAGACTCATGCCCAATCGCCGCGACTTCCTCAGCACGCTCGGTGTGGCACTCGGCGCGACGACACTTGGTCGTTCCCGCGCGCTCGCCGCGATGACCCCGAGCCACTCTGTGCATCTCCAGCACATCGGCATCCAGCTCTACACGTTGCGTACCCTCATGGAGAAAGACGTCGAGGGAACGCTCGCGAAGGTGGCTGCGATCGGGTACACAGAAGTCGAGTTCGCAGGCTATTTCGGCAAGACGCCCGAGCAGATTCGTACGTTGCTGTTGACGAATCGGCTTTCGTCGCCGTCGTCGCACATTCCGCTGCCCGCCAACGATGACGCGTGGTCACGCGCACTTGCCGACGCACGCACGGTTGGGCATGAATGGGCGGTGATCCCATGGCTCGAAGCCGCCGATCGGAGCAAGCCGGATGACTGGGCGCGTCATGCCGATCGATTCAATCATCTCGCGACGATGGCTCGTGCGGCCGGAATGCGCTTCGCCTACCACAATCATGATTTCGAATTCATGAAGGTCGGCGATGGTACCGGGCTCGACGTGCTGCTCACCAAGACCGATCCATCGCTCGTCGATTTCGAGATGGACATTTATTGGGTCACGAAGGCCGGTGCGGATCCGCTCGATCTGATCACGCGCTATCCGAAACGGTTTCGGCTGATGCACATCAAGGATGCGACGGCGGCACCCGAGCGCGCGATGTCGCCTGTCGGGCAAGGCACCATCGACTTCGCGAAGATCTTCGACCGCGAGAAGACGTCCGGCATGCAGCACGCGTACGTGGAGCACGACAACGCTGCTGATCCGATCCAGTCGGCAACCGCGAGCTATCAGTATCTCGCGAGCTTGAAGTACTGAGACAACGTGTTTGCGGTGGTCCCTACGGCAACTGCGCTTTTTTACGCAGTGGATGCACGGAGAGGAACGCGGAAGCCGCAGAGGAGGACGCGACCTGCGTGCGAGCGGGCGCTCAATTGTAGCGGTCGAGATCGATCCGCTGTTTCCAGGAGATCCGCCGGTACCGTGCATTCTGTTGCCGTTCAATCGACTGGGTGCGAATGTCTCCAGAAATTCCCAGTCGCGCGCTCAACATGACAACATTGAAATCCGCCATAGCGCTCACGATCATCGCCATCGGCGCGATGTTCCTGTTCAGGTTCGCGAGCGCGCGCTCGGGTAACGCAGCCGTCGCCGTGCCAAATCCCGTCGTCGACATCCACCCGAACGGCGCCCCGCAAACCGACACCGCAGTTCTCGCTGGCGGCTGCTTCTGGGGCGTCCAGGCCGTCTATCAGCACGTGAAGGGCGTAAAAAACGTCGTCTCCGGCTACGCGGGTGGCACCGCCACCTCGCCGACCTACGGCCTCGTGAGTACCGGCATGACCGGCCACGCCGAGTCGGTGCAGATCGTCTACGATCCGACGCAGGTGTCGTACGGCACTCTGCTCAGGATCTTCTTCTCGGTTGCGCACGACCCCACCATGCTCAATCGACAGGGACCGGACCGCGGCACTCAGTATCGTTCAGCGATTTTCTTCCGGAGCGCCGAACAGCAGAAGGTCGCCGAGTCGTACGTCGCGCAGCTGGCGGCATCGCATGTGTTCGCGGATTCGATCGTGACGCAGATCGCGGCGCTGCCTGCGTTCTGGGCAGCCGAGGACTACCACCAGAACTACTTCGCAACGCATCCGTATTCGCCGTACATCATGATCAACGATGCGCCGAAAGTCCGCGCGCTCGAGAAGACGATGCCCGCTCTGTGGCGCGAGTGAAGCAGGCGTCTCACACGTTGCGAGCACCGCACGCACGCCCCAGATTCGGCGGAGCAGGTCTCACCCGAGGAACAACCAGATGAAGGACAATCAGGCGACGCCGTACGATGTCTGCATCGTCGGCTCCGGCGCCGGCGGCGGCATGGCGGCGTATGCGCTCACACAGTCGGGCGCGAAGGTCGTGATGCTCGAGGCGGGTGGCGAGTGGTACGCCTCGAAAGACTCAGCCATGCTCACTCCCGCATGGGCGTCACCTCGGCGCGGCGCGTCCAAGCGCACACGGCCATTTGGCGAGTTCGACGCCTGCGACGGCGGCTGGGACATCGAAGGAGAGCCGTTCACGCGAGCGCCGGGCACCCAGTTCAGCTGGTGGCGCGGACGCATGCTCGGAGGACGCACCAACCACTGGGGCCGCATCTCACTCCGCTTCGGCCCCGATGATTTCAAGGGCAAGAGCAAGGACGGACTCGGCGAAGACTGGCCAATTTCCTACGACGACATCAAGCCGTACTACGATAAAGTCGACGACCTGATCGGAGTCTTCGGCAGCAACGAAGGGCTGCGCAATCATCCCGACGGAAACTTCCAGCCCGCGCCGCGCCCCCGCTGTTACGAGCTGCTCGTCAAGAAGACGAGCGACAAGCTCGGCATCACCTGCATTCCGTCGCGGCTCTCGATCATCACGAAGGCAATCAACGGACGACAGGCGTGCCACTACTGCGGGCAGTGCAATCGCGGCTGCCAGGTAAAGGCGAACTTCTCCAGCCCCGACGTCCTCATCGGACCCGCGCTCAAGACCGGCAAGCTCACGCTCATCACGAACGCGATGGCACGCGAGGTCACCGTCGGTAAAGACGGCCTTGCGACCGGTGTCACCTACGTCGACAAGAAGACCGGCACCGACAAGCACGTGAGCGCGAAGATCGTCGTGCTCGCAGCGAGCGCATGCGAGTCAGCGCGATTGCTGCTCAACTCGAAGTCATCGAAGTTTCCGCAGGGACTCGGCAACTCCACCGGTTGGGTGGGCAAGGGTCTCACCGACACCACGGGCACAGACGTCGCCGGTTTCATTCCCTCACTCGTCGATCACGTGCCGCACAATGAGGACGGTGTGGGCGGCATGCACGTCTACATGCCATGGTGGCTCGACAACAAGAAGCTCGATTTCCCACGCGGCTACCACATCGAAGTGTGGGGCGGACTCGGCGCGCCGGGCTCCGGCTTCATGGGCGGCATCGCGAACTATCCTGGCGGCGGCGGTTACGGCAAATCGCTCAAGGATGACTATCGCAAATACTACGGCGCGACGATCGGCTTCTCAGGCCGCGGCGAACAGATTCCAAACGCGGACTGCTACTGCGAGATCGATCCCACCGTCGTCGATCAGTGGGGCATACCGGTCTTGCGCTTTCACTGGAAGTGGACCGACAACGAGTACAACCAGTCGAAGCACATGCAGGAGACGTTTCGCTCGCTCATCGCCGAGATGGGCGGACAGGTGTTCAATCCGATGCCGACGAAGGAGTCGGGTTACGGCCTCGCAACTGGCGGCTCGATCATCCACGAGCTGGGCTGCGTGCAGATGGGCAGCGATCAGAGCAAGTCCGTGCTCAATGCGAACTGCCAGGCGCACGATTGCAAGAATCTCTTCGTTGCCGACGGCGGACCATTCGTGACGCAGGCCGACAAGAACCCGACGTGGACGATCCTCGCGCTCGCGTGGAAGACGTCCGAGTACATCGCGCAGCAGCGCAAGGCAGGTGCACTGTGAGTGACATGAATCGCCGCGACGCGCTCAAGGTCCTCGGCGCCGCTCCTCTGGCCGGCGCGCTCGATTGGTCGGCGCCGAGCATCGATCGCGCGACGAAGTTCGTCGCTGCACTGCATGATGACGACGCGCTTGCGAACGCAGCGGACTACGCACCGAAGTTCTTCACGGCGCACGAGTGGCGCACGGTGCGCGTGCTGGCCGACATCGTGATTCCAAAGGACGAGCGCTCCGGCAGTGCGACGGACGCAAAGGCGCCAGAGTTCATCGACTTCATGCTCATGGACAAGGAGACGAGCGAAG
>JBDUCR010000465.1:0-21824 GCA_040003345.1 bacterium | reverse complement strand
CGGTGTACGGTCAGTTCGGCTCCGCCACCTTCGGCACAACGTACGTCTTCTTCAGCGCTTCCTGATACTCGCCGAACAGCGCCTTGATGCCATCGAACTCCTTCTTCACCGCCGCGCGATACTCCGCCCGAGTCGCGAAGTCGTAGAGCAACGCCGTCATCGCCATCGCATCGATCGTGAAGCCCTTGTGCCCAATCTCCGCTAACGCGTCTGTCTCCATCTCATACGTGTGGTTCGGCGCGAGCGACGTCTGCGCACTGAAGCCGAGCCCCGGAATCGCACTCGATACGCTACCAGTCTCCTCGTAGCCCTGCGGTTTTCCCGGCTCTCCCAGAACATTCGTCGCCCCGAACTTCTTCATGTACGCGTACCCGACCTCGGCAAGCGAGGCGACGGAAATCCCATCACGCGCCTTGCCGTAGTGATCGATCTTCACCTTCGTACCGGTCCCAAGAGCAGCCGCACGCGCCGCATCGTCCACCATCGCCGTGAGCTGCTCGAGATAGACCGCGTCCGGATACCGTATATAGAAGTCCGCCACCGTCCGATCAGGCACGACGTTCGGCGCCGCACCACCCTCCGTGATCACGCCCTGCACACGCGACTCTGGACGGATGTTGCTCCGAATGCCGTCGATGTTGTCGAAGAGATGAATCACCGCGGTCAGCGCGTTGCGTCCGTTCCACGCCGTGAGCTGATGCGCCGGCGCGCCGCTGAAGACGTATTTCGTCCCATTGATGTTCATGCAGCAGGTGCCAAAGCCCGGCGCGGGACGCGACGTCGCCGCGCTGCTATGACTGCGCACGAGAATGTCGGCGCCGTTGAACACCCCCGCGTCGTGCATGTCGGTCTTCGCGTTGGGCGGCATCATCTCTTCGCCTGGCGCGCCGTAAACCGTCACGCTCCCCGGCAACTTGTTCTTCGAGAGATACTCGGCCATCGCGATCGCGGCGGCGATGCCGATGGGGCCCTGTGTGCTGTGCTGGTCGCCATGGAAGGCACCCTTGGTTCCGCGCAGCGCATCGTATTCGACGATGATACCGAGGTTCGGCGCGCCATTGTTCTTCCGGTATCGCGCGACGAATGCGGTCGGAAGTTTGGCGACGCCCAGCTCGACGTCGAAGTCGTGCGCCTTGAGATAGTCCGTCAACCTCTTCGTCGACTTGAATTCAACGAAACCAATCTCGGGGTTCTTCGTGATGGTGTCGCCGAGCGCGAGGAGGTCCTTCTCCATGAGTTCTCGTGCTCGGGCGACGACGGCATCGCGCGCAGCGTTCGGCGCGGTGAGCTTAGCGACGATAGACGGCACGTCGATGGACTGCTCGAGCGTCGCCATCTTCTTCAGGACGTCGCGTGCAGCTTCTCGCTCCGTCGGAGTTTCCTGCGCCGCCAAGGGCGCGGCGAGGCCGGCAATGAGGAGTATGAGACGAAGGCGCATCATGAAAGAGTAGCCTCTTCCGACGTTAGAGAGCAGTATCGAACACCAATCCACTCGACGCTTCTCCAAGGCCCGCGGTCTTTCGCCGTGCAATCCACAGATGTGTGGAACCGTCAGTCCATCGCGCTCGGCACACGACGCGTACGATGCGAGTTCCCGCGCGTGACACTTCTTCTTCGAAGACCTGATACGGCTGACCAAGCCGTGACGATGGACGCAGAATGCGACCCGCGGGCTCGATGAGTCCCGTGCCCGTCGCGTTCGGCATCCCTGCTCTCTCGAGTGCGATACTGCCGCGTGCTGGATCGATCGTCACCGGCATGAAGGGAATCCAGTGCGCGGGCACGTCGGTCTGAATGCGATAGCTCAGCACATTCGATGGCGGAGGTGGAGGTGGCGCGAGTGCGACGCTCCGCTCGTGACCTGGCCGAGGTTTTCCGGCACCGCCTTCGATGGTCTCCTCCACGGCCCACACCATATTCGCCAGTTCATCACGGAGGAATCGCACGTCCTCCACGGGCATGCCCGTCTGCAGAAATTCCGCGACCGTCGGAGGCAACAGCAGGAAGTCACCGAAGCCAGTTGGCGTGCCCTCCGCTGTCACGCTGTACAGCGACCACCGTTGACCGGGCGCTTCTGGTTGACGATCGGCGCGCTCGATGAGCGTGTCTCCGCCGAAGACGTCTCGCACGACGAGCGAATCGACGCGACCCATGCTGCCCACTGGCATCTCATATGGGATGACGAACCAATCGTTGCCGTGCACGAGCATGAAGTCCATCACGGCAAGGCGCGCGAGATCGCGACGGTCGGGGCGTATGTCGCCGAAATCAGTGGTACCGCTCTCGAAGTCCCACCATCGCGCGTTGGGCATGCCGCGAAAGCGCACCGGTGTCGGAATGATGCTCGCGCTCACCGACTTCGATTGTCTGCCATCCAGTGCGCTCGTCTGCTGACGCGCCGTTTCGAGCGAGAAGGCATGCCACTCGAACGTTCCGTCGGGCGAGCTTCCCGCAACAAGTTCCAGCGCCTGTTCGTTGTCGTTCGCATCCGACGCGAGCAGCGACGCGGCGTACTCCAGTCGATCGGGTTGCCACGCATCGGCGTCGGTAGTGCCAACGTCGCCGAACACTGCTTGCACCCATCCCGCAAACGCAATCTGCGCTGCGTTCACGGCAGGAATCACAGCGGGCGACAGCGCGACTCCCGGCGGTAGCGTGGGCGGAGTTGTGCGCGACGATTGATACAACGCCACGCCGTCGAACGATCGGCCGGCGCACACGAGGTACACGCGACCGGCGTCGAGATCGTCGGCTGACGGTTTGGGAAGCGGAATGTCGAGACGAAGGGCGGCAATGACGTCGGCGATCTGTTGTGCGCTCAGACCCGACTGCGCCGACAACAGATCTTCAAACGTCTGAGCGAGATCCACCATGAGCGAGAGGTCGGGAGTAAAAGCCTCTCTCTCCACCAGCGGCTCGAACGGTACCCAGTGTGGCAAATCGGAAATCGGTCCGTCACCAATGCGCCAACCGGTGAGTGGCACATTCGTACCGGCGACGCGAGCGAACGCCGGCGAGCCGGCATCCTCTCCCTGAAATTCGCCGAACTGCCACTGACGTGTGAGAAACCAGAGCGGATCGCGTACACGCGCACTGAGCGGCCCACTCAACGACGGCGCGCGGGGACGAGGCTCGAGGCGATGCCAGAAGGTGATCGATGCCATTCGTCACTCCACCAACGCGCTTATTGTGGCCTGGGCGATTCGCGTACCTGCGAAGTCCGTTGCTACGGTGTCGTCTGATGGATTGGCTGCGAGGTAGATCGCGGGCAGTAGCTGCGCGAATTGAGGGACTCCAGCTACGCCGGCTTCTGTTGCGGCGTCAGCATGAACGGCGCGGATCTGTGCGAGATCGAACGTCTCCATCAGAATGGCCTCGAGTGATTCAATGTCCCACGTTGACGCGTTAGTCGGAGAAACCGCCAACAACACAGTCTGCGCCGCCTCGGCGCCTGGATCATCGTAGTGAAAGCCGATGGCTGTCGTTTCAATCGGCGAAGGAATAGTCTCATTCCATTCGTCGAGCCACAGTCCCACCCATGGATCGGCTGCCTGCGGCTGTCCGGCGCGGAACATCGCGATGGACGTCCGTCGCGCGGCGGGCGTCGCATCTGGTTGAAACGGAAGACCAATCCATTGCGCTCCATTCGCGTGCGGGAGTTGCACCAGATCAAGCGGTGCGAGCGGAGCACCAACGCAGCGCGCGTAGAGCTCCACCCGACCCCATGCAGCAAGCGGTTGACGTACGCGCCTTAACTGCTGCAGCCATTGCGTCTTGATCGCGTTGCCAGGTACGAGCGATGGGCTGTAATTGATCGCGGCTTGCAGCTCGACGGATGATCCCGGTTTGAAGCGCGGCAGGAAAATAAAGTCGCGACCGAAAATCGCGGACATCTTGTCAGCGGCGTCGACCGCAGCCGTCGCTGCTGCCTCTCTTCGTGCGAGCTCCTTCGCTGCCAGCTGTGCGAGCGATACAAGTCGGCGGCGCTCCGAAGCGGCATCCGGCAACGGCAAGGGCGGAAAACTCGCTGCGCCGTACTGCACAGCATCGAACAGCGCGGCGCGAAGCGCGGTGACGTCAGGCTCCGGGTCTCCCGGCGTCGGCTCGGGCACTAACGACACCTGCGTCTCGAGCACACTCCGCACGTGCACAACTGCATCGAACGCATCGCTCGCGCGAGTATCTGCCTCCGCCGTGAGCTCATCCGCCAACGCAGTCGCAGCCTCTATCTCGGGTGGAAGCAGATCGGCAGCAGTGAGTGGTCGCGATTTACCGACGACTTCCTGAATCGCGCGAAGCAGCTCGAGGATTTCGGGAAACGTTCTGATGCCGCTCGCGAGCCAACCGGTGTCCGCCGCATAGAGCACCTCGTAACGCAACGGCGCAGGTACGGCGCCGAGTGCCGCAACGACAATCCGCCGGTCGAGTGGTGAGCCATCGGCCAATGGAGTTGCGGTGCCGGGATCGAGCACGGAGATGTCGTCATCGAGCTCGGTGTTCGCCGCAAGTGAGAGAACGTCGAGCGGCCTTAGCGCGAGTTGCTGGAGCGTCACCGCTGCAATCGCGACGTGATTCGGATCTCCCGGCTGCGGATCCGCGAATCGAACACGACACTGCACCTTCGTCGGATCTCCAATCAGTGTCGCAAGCCAGCGATCGAGATACGGCTCAGCGTCGCTGCGCGGCGTTGCACTCACGCCGCTCCAATTATCAGGAAGCGGATCGCCACCAAGCACGAGCGCGACGCGATGCGTGAGCGGAATTCCTCCACGCGGGACACGCACGACTTCCGGATCGGGCGGACGCACGCCCTGCGCCTGAGCGTCCATGCTCGCGCTCGCGCCCATCGTGGTGCCGCGCACGAGTTGGTACACAGCTTCCGCCGTGAGCAGATCGGACACCGCGTCGAACGTCTGGCTCAACAACGCCAACTCGGCCTCCACGCCACTCAGATCCGGATCGGCGTGCGGCAGATCAGGGTTGCTGCTGAACGGAATGCGATCGGCGTCTGCCTCTTCTCTCAGCGTGAGACCATCGACGACATCGCGCGGCGAGAGACCTTCGGTTGGACCAGTCGTTGGCGGTGTGTCGCGTTCCGGCAACGGATACAGGACCCGAAACGGCTCGATGTAGCGTTCGAGCTCTCGTTCGTGCAAGCCTCGCTCGAACTGATAGCCAAGCAGCGCGCGGAGCGACTGCCCTTCGCGCATGGCGCCAAGTAGCCAGCGTGCCTGTCGTACGCGTGCAGACGATATGTCGATCGCGTAGCGCTGCTGACCAGGTCCTGAGCGTGAGAGATATCCGTTGCGCAACACCGCAGCGGCTGACGCGTGCGTCATTGAAGGCGCGTGAATGAATCCGCCGTCAGCGGGTTGAATGCTTGCGCTGCGGCCGCCTGGCAACGTGCGTGTTTGCCGAGCGGCGACGGGCCGCAGATTCTCCACCCATGCGAAGGCGCCGAGATGCACACCGGTGGGTTGTGCGCTTCGCAGCGCGTTCAGTCGTTCGGTTGCGAGTGCTGTCACCCACGCGTCGACGCGATGCGAGCAACAGTCGAGTGTTTCGGTGAAGAGTCGATCGAGCTCCGCTGTCGGAAGCGACTCCAGCGCCTTCACGGCAACGTATTGTTCGGCGAGATGCGCAGTGTCCGAAGTCTGCGTTCCGCCGACAACGACAGCGTCGTGAAAGAATGTGGCAAGCGACGCGTTGCCGGTGAGTGCGGCGATTGGCGCATCGAGTCGCTGCCAGACGGTCGGGCGCGCCGACGTTCCGGGAACGATGTCGACCATCTCGATCTCTCGACGTTCGCCGGCTTGCAGCATTCCGAAGCGATCGAGTGCGTCGTGCGCGGCCTTGCGATACTCCAGTAGAACGCCATGCCGAGCGAGCCGATACAGCAATGAGGTCGGGGGAGCGACGCCGTCGGGCAATTGCTGCGTGCGCAGATCTGAGACACTCGCGCTGCCAATCCACTGCAGGTAATTGAAATCGAGCGGTTCCGTCTCGGAGAGAACGGCGGAGACAAGTGGAAACTTGAATCGGCCTACGCCTGCATAAAAGACATTCGTGATGGCGCGAGGCACGCGCGTGTCTGCGCCCCAGAGATCCTGAAGATCCGCCACGAGTGCGCGTTGACGAGTGACGCGTGTTGGCCATGGCACTTCGAGAAAGCGCGCGAGGTTATCCGCAGCGTCGTTGCCGAGCAGTGGGCGTATCCACACTTCGCGTGCGCTGGCGTCTTCGGCGAGGATGTCGAGCAGCGCTTGATCGGGATCTCCTCGACCGACGTGCGGAACGGATCCCACTTCACTCTTCCACGCAGCCACGAGCCGCCGAAGTAGTCCGGGAAGAAAGCGGTCGACAGCGTTTGCCTCTCGGGAAACCTGCCAGCGCGACAGCGAGCTCACGGGCAGCAGTCCGTAAGGCACGGAGCCTACGCGAAACGCGGGTAGCGGGCCGCGCCCTCGCACTGACGTGACGAAGAATTGTCGTACGGCATCCACCGTCGCTGGAGTGACGAGTGGATCGAGCAGCTGCTCGAGAAAGTATCCCCACGTGAGCGGCCACATCGCGCGATTCATGGCCTGAGCGGAGCGCTGTTCATCGCGGTCCGCACCGCCGATGTGATCGGCGGTTTGAATTGCAATGCCGAGCGATGTTGTGAATGCCGCGCCGCTTGATCCGTCGACCGCGAGTGCGGTGCCTCGCTCTACAGCGAAGCTCGACGCGCCGTTGGGATCCTTCGGTGGAAAGCCGGCGGCGGCGTCACTCGTGTTGTTCGTTGGCGTTCCCTGTGCGACGAATGCGAGTCCGCGATCGAAGTGATGTGCGTCGAGCAATGCTTGCAACCGTGCGGCGCTGTCGCTCGGTTGGAGCGACGCTTTCACGCCATAGACCAGAACACGATCGAAGCCGAGCTGTAGATCAGCGTCGCCGATACCGACGGTGATTCCCATGCCGACAGCTTCCGCTGCGCTGAAGTCCACCGTCCATAGAAGCGCGGTGTCGAGCAACAGTCCGTCGCCCGAGATGTCGGTGACGTTCGTGGTGTCGTTCGCGTCGAGCGCGGGAGACACCGTGAGCGTCAGCGGATCGGGTATCGGCGAGCCTACCGCGCGATGCACGGCGACTCCGTCGCGGAAGCACACCACGACCCAGCGATCCGGTAGCACACGCGCTTCGACAGCACGCGTCCACGTCCCCGCCTTGAGAGCGGGCGATGGAAATATCGGTGGCGACGCAGGCCGATCGGTGAGATTCGTTGGCGTCGTCGCGCGCACGATCCACGCGGCGCGCGTTGCGTTGTAGCGCACGAGCAATGCACGCCACGCAGTTACTTCTTCAGCTGGCACCCAGCCCGTCTTCCAATAATTCTCGCCTGCACTTTTCTCATCCGCGGTGAGCTCCGGCTCGTGACCATCGGCCATGATTTCATCCGGGTACACGCGCACGCGGAGCGACGGCTTGCCGTCGCTCGTCCCGAATCGCGTCTCGATACGAACTGGCAAAAGCGCAATCGGATACTCCGCGCTCAACTGCGCGACGTCTTGCGCTGGACTATCGACGGGTGGCAGTTCGATCGACGTCATCGCGATATCTATGGTTGTGGTGCCGGAATCATGTCCGCGCCGTGCACGGCGACGCGCATCGGCTGCTGCAACGTGACGAACGCCAAATCGGACGCGCGCGCGCCCTCGGCCACATGCCAATGTGCGCCACCGGTTGGATTCACGAGACTCGTATCGGGTAGCGGCGCAGTGAGATCGATGTACCGAATGCGCGAGAGATCGCTGTCGCTCACTGCGAGGTTACCCCACGACAGATCCGACCACGATGCGGGCTGACCTCCGAACAACTCGGCGACATCCAACCCGAAGCGCGGTTCCGTTGGATGTTCCTGCAGCACGAAGAACCATCCCTGGTTTGGCGACTCGGTCGACTTCTCGCCGCGTGCGTCAGTCGCCGTGAGTTGGAATCCGAAGAAGGTGACATCGGGCTGAATCTTGCCGCTGAATACCGGAAGAAGCTCTTCGTCAGTCAATTCGTGATTGCCCGCCGCGACGAGTTTCGCTTTCACAGCGTAGACCTGCGTGTTTGGATAACGTCTGAATAACTCGCCGCGCACGAGCAGCACGAGATGCTCACCGCCGGGCGGTGGAGTGCGAACCTGATGTGTGCCCAGCTCTGATTGATTGTCCCACGTGTTGAGTGGTGTGATGTCGAGCAACTGCGCTGGATCGCCCGCGCTTCCCGCCGGATCCCAGAACTGACGGAAGTAGGTGCCGCGCATGTCTGTTGGATATTCGTTCCACTGAAGCTCGCGAGCCATCTCGTGATTAAGGCCGGCCATGTACGCTTCGATGAAGCGTTGATTGGTGAGCACCGTCGTCACCGTATTCGGCGGCACCTGATCGAGCCCGGGCAGCATGAAGTCCTGCGAGATCGCCGCGAGCGGCGCGAACATCGGCTGCGGAAAGTTCGGCGCGGCCATGATCGGCTCGACAGGATCGGCAGTCGGCTGACGTACGACATCCGGTGGCAGCTGAAGCATGTCGTGCATTCCGGCGACGATCGTCGTTCGCGGATCGAGCGCGACACTCACCTTCGTCCGGAGTTGCTCCATCGCAACGCGCACGAGCGGTGGCGGTGTCTCAATCGGCTCCGATATTCGCGCGAGTACGTGACTCGCCGCGGTTCTGAACGCCGTAGCGGCGGCGTTGTCGGCGCCGGCGGCTGGCCGCACCGTAACCGGCACATCGGGCGAGAACGCGCCGGGAGCTCCTTCCACGGGAACGAAGTCCGGCCGCGCTGGAGCACGGGCCATTTGCTCGGGTGAAAGCGAACCGTTCTGGAATGCGGTCAAGACATCGACGTACTGTGTTCGTTCGCGCGCCTGCCGTCCGCGTACGAGCAACGCAATGCCAAGTCCGACAAGAACGATCGCGACAACCCAGCCGCTCGACGACGCGAGCATGATTCCGAGCACGAGCAGAATGAGTCCCACAACGGGAAACCAGCTTGCCTGAAAGCGAAGTCGCGCAATCCCGTCTGTGGTCGCCCATGGTGGCAACGTGGGCGGAGCGCTCTGTGGAGTGATGAGCGTGGACGGAGTTACCGGCGGACCGGGGCGTACGAGGTCTCCGTCATTTATGCGAGAGAATCCCTTGAACGGCGTTGGCGATAGCGGACGTCCTTGCCGGCGACCGACAGGTCCACGCGGCCGAGTGATGCGCCGGAACTGTGATTCCAGCATGCCGGGGAGCACGGGGCTCGCGTGCAGACGCGCCTGAATCGTGATTGGACTCGCCATGATTCGCGTCAGCACCGGCGTGCTGACCTGCAGCAGTTGATCGGCATCGCCAATGGCGAGATGACGCTGGTACACACGCAACGCGAGCTCGCGCGCCAACTGTGTGAGACGCAACCGCGCATTCGCGTCGCGAATGCCTTCGACCTGACGCCATGCACTCGCCATCAACTGGCGCTGCTGCTGTTGAATCACTTTGGTGCCCGCGCCTGCCGCAACACGCTCGCGCGGGTCCTGATTGAGATCATTGAACCACACTGGTGGCGCACCCGGCACCAGCCGCTCGGCACGCGCATGCCAGCGTCCGTACAACGGCGGAACAACTGCGCGATCCTCGCCCGGTTGAGTCAGGCGCTGCGCTGGAAGATTGAGCAGCGTGGCGAGCTCGCTCACGAACTGATCGCGCACCGTATCGAGCCAATCGGTGCGCTGCATTCCAATGGCGCTCAGCGCACCTTCGAGTCCGAGCGGCGCGTCAAATGCCGGTGGCAGATTCGCCCCCGGTGCCGACACATCCATGTCGCGCTTACCGATGCTCGGCGGAAGTGTGCGCGCAACGAGCTGACGGACCAGAAACTCAAAGTCGCCGGCGGCACCCGTACCGAAGCGCCAACGGAAGTACACCGGCAATCGCACGGCGCCGTGCTCTCCCCACGCAGGAGTGAGCGCGTCGAGATCCGCAGGCACTGTTTCACCAACACCGGCGCGACGGCCGCGCTCGAACGTGGGAACGAGAAACGCGGTGTAAGGCGTGTTCGGCTCGAGCCGGCGCGGCGAGAGCAGTCGGCTGATCGCGCGCGCGGGCTCCGCCTTCAGCAGTGCATCGATCTCCGCAAGCGAGAGACTCTTCGCGCCCGAGACCTGCACGTGCGCCCACGCCCACAATTGATTCCACGAAGGAAGCACGTCGGCGTCCTCGACGGACAACACCGGCAGGCCACCTGCGTTTCCCGCTTCGACGATCGACACAATCTCGTCGTCGCGAAGAACGATGAGGCAGATCCACGGCGTGAGCCGATCGCCAACCGCGCGCGCAGGTGTATACCGCCACGGGAAATCCGCTTGATCGAACTCGAGCAGCGGCAGGTAATTGCTCTCGACGTCGAACACGCCGGGCGTTGGATCGATGCGAATGATCGCGTCGCGATCGACGCCAGTGACTTCGCCCGGACCAATCAGCGACAGCGGAATCGTCTTCGTCAGCGTGTTGTTCAGTGTCACGCTCACTGGCACATCCACGCGAGCGGGATCGCTTCCGGCCGGCGCGGGCTGTCCATCATCGCGAGTGATCTCACTCGCGACGCCACGACGCAGCCATGGCAAGAATTCGAAGCTGCCGAGATCAGCCACTGGCCACCGCCTCTGCCCGCGGAACTACCTGCAAGCTTCCTCGATCTTCCGGGTGCAGCTCGAAGTGGTGCTCGAGCGCGCTGAACGCATCGGCCTTCGTGAGATCAATTCCGAAATTCGCGCGCGTCGCGAGATCATCGATTCCCGCGATGACATACGGCTCCGCTGAAACGCTAACCATCGTTCCGGCATCGCTGACGCCGGCGGGCATGAAC
This sequence comes from bacterium, assembly GCA_040003345.1. Classification (GTDB taxonomy): domain Bacteria; phylum Gemmatimonadota; class Gemmatimonadetes; order Gemmatimonadales; family Gemmatimonadaceae; genus AG11. Next base: position 10,952 of record JBDUCR010000465.1, on the reverse strand, counting down.
TTCTCCGCGCCGCGAGAACGGAACGGTGAGCGACCAGCCGCACCCGCTGCGACCATGATGTTCTGATTCCTGATTGGGAATGGATAGGGCGGCGCGTGACGCACGCTCCACGGTGCGTCCACAATGCGTGTCTCGTACACGAGATCAGTGCCAAGACCCGGACCCGCAGTGATCGAGTCGCTCGCGATGTCGACGCCAGCGTCCATCTTCGTGAACGATGGAAGCGACAACTTCTGTGCGTCAGTGAGCTGTTCGAACTGCGACTGTGCGAAGTGGTCCTGCACCGTGACGTAGCTCGCGACACTCCCGCCCAACGTCACCGCGGTCACGTCGTATCTGCCCGGCCCACTCGGCGTCGCTTCACCGAACTTTGTGAAGCGTCGGTTGAGCGGGAGCACGCGCTCGCGCAGCACGACTCCGCCAACGGGGTCGATGAGCACGTGCTGATCATCCGGCCCGGGCGTCTTTACACTGACCGCGCGCCAGGTCGCAGATGGCAGCGACGTACTCCAGTTGCGCGCATCGGCTATCGCGGCAAGCAGCTCGGGCTCTGGATCCAGAAGGGGCGGTATGATGTCGCTGATGCTACCGAAGGGCTTGTCGAAGTGAACGCACACGTCGAACAGCCAGAGCGACACGCAGGCTCGTCCCTTCGCGTGCCACGGCGAGATCCCCGAGAGCGTCGCTTCGAGGTGCACTCCGGCAATGTTGCTCGAGCCACGACGCAGCTTCACTCCGCCGCTGAAGTCCGTGACGAACGAGAATGGAAGAAAGACGAATAGCGCGTCGAACCCGATCCAACCATACAGATTGAAGCCACCAGCTTCCGCGTACAACTCCGCAAGCGCACCGACTTGAAGTGTGTTCGACGTGAACGCGAGATAGCCTTTCAGCGAGATGCGTGGATTGTCGTCGAGCCCGAGCGAAACCGTGAGCGGCTCGAGTGCGGGAAATCCAGCCGGCGGTTGGAAGTGCGGGTTCACTCCGCCAATGGAGAGGACGAAGACAGGATCGTCTCCCCACGAGAAGCGGAACGCCATCGCGCCGGAGAGATTGAAGAGCGCAATTCGTGAGTCGTGCAGTATCGCATCGACAGAAATTCGTCGGGCCTCGAAGTCGAGAATGCCGAGGATGTCGATGTGGATCTCGACGAGTGCAGCGTCCTTGTTGGGAAGCGTCATGCTGAGCTGCCCGAGCAGCACCAACCTCACTGGCGCAGGCAGCTCGAGCAGAATGCCTAGCTCGAGCGTGATGAGCGTCGGCGTTCCCCAACCGATCAGCGCCATGGGGCCGAAGACGAATCGGCCCTGCATTGGCGGAAAGATCGTGCGCAGATCCGAGATGATCTGCGTCGCGTTGGCAATCGGATCCTGCGGAAACAGGATGTGATCGATGGCGTGATTCCTGAGCCCGGATTGAATCGCGTCGACCACCATCGTGCGATGAATGCCCGCGAGCCCACCGACACCGTTCAGCGTAAAGCCGAAGCCGAGCTGAATCGGTTGGAAGGTGGCGGCAACGATGATCAGGAACGAATAGCCCGACTGTCCGCCAGGAAGCTTCGTATCGAGCAACCCAATCGCCGTGATCCCAATTTCGGCGACACGCAGTTGCAGGATTCCGGCATAACGTCCGTTCGGGCGATCGAGCGAGAGAAAGCCGCCACCGGTGACGACACCCGAATCCACCACAAGGCCAAGGCCGGTGGGCGCCTTGAAACCCGTGGCCACATCGAAAGGTCCGGCATTACCTGATTCGAACGTGGCGGCGAGCGTGACGCCGATTCCCTCGACCGAGAATGCGATCGGGCCCAGTGCGCCATGAAATCCAACGTCGGCGCCAGCGGTGATTGCCGGCGGCGCATCGCTCGACAGAGTCGCGAGCACGGCGAGATGCACGGTGTCGAGCGTGATCGGTCCGAGCGTGACATGCGGTGCCACCGTGATCTCGAATCCCGCGCCGCCGGTGAAGCTGAATCCGCGCTGATTGCTCCAGCGCACACCGAGCGGGATGGCGATGGTGAGATCGTTGCCGCCGAACAGACTTCCGAGAAACGAGTCCTGATCGCCGAGTGAGAGTACGGCGGACAGTCCTTCCATGTTCAGTGATATCTCGACGTCTGCATCGGTTCCAACAAAGTCGAGATGAAGTCCACTGGTTATGCCTACGAGCTGAAGACGACTCCCACTCGCTGTGCCAAGCAGAAGGCTCGGTTGGTCTGGCTTGTAGGTGAGGTCCGCCGCAAAGCCCGCGGAAGGCGGCACAGTGCCCGGTTGAAACGGGTAGCGCACGCCAATCTCTCCGGGCCGCACGAAGATGCCGAACGTCTGCGCAAGATCGCTTCCGGCGCGGAATGCGAGTTTGAGATCCGGTCTGACGTCGACGTTGGTGGTGATGTTCGACGGCAACACCGGCTGCAGAATCAAGCCAGGGAAGTTGGTGCCCTCACCCGGAAATTCGAGCAGTGCGAGACCGATTTCTTCGAGCTTGCCTGCGAGTGAGAACTCGAACAGCGAAAGCACGAGCTCTCGGTCGATCCCTTTCAGTGTAAGCGACCGGTCGACTTGATATGCGGCGCCGCGCGCTGGTAGTGGACGACGAACAGCGGCCTGCAGACCGAGCGCGAGAAGCACCTCGAGGAGATGTGTTGTGATCAGCGTAAAGTCGAGATCCGCGGTGCCCCAGCCATACACGCGTGTAGGAATCGACAGCGGATCGGCGATGACCTTGGGGATCTCGGCGAAACGGAAACGCGTCTCCGTATAGTCAGGCCGTGTGGCTGTTTCCGGATGGCGGGTGAAGGTGATGACGTCTAAAAGCTCGAGCGTGCGCGCCAGAAACGGCAGAGCAACGATCAGGTAGTCGACGAGCAACACTTCGAAGAGTCGTTCGCCGATGTCCGCGAGAAATTCCGTCGGGTCAACGCCAGCTGGCGCAACGGTGATGGCCTTGATCGCGTTGACGAGCGTCTTGATGTCGCCAAGCAGCGCTTCGATCTGATCGATCGTGGGTGAATCGCCGAGCGCTTCGACAGCGGCAAGAAGTGTCTCGACGTGTGTGGCGAGCGCGGTGTATGGCGCTGGCAGATCATCCACTTCCCAGCCAAGCGGATACATGAAGCGCTTGAAGCTGTCGACGTCGGCCACCGCGTCCTTCAGTGGACGCATGGCTAACGCGAGGTGCGTTGCGATCAGCTCGAAGGTTCCCTTGTCTGCCACGATCGGCTAGCCGGGGTAGCGTGCGCTGTAGAACTTGTCGACCGCCGCATGCTGCGTCGGGTCGAGCTTGTCTACAATGATGTAGCGGCAGACTGGGCACATCAGGAATACCAACTGATTGTAGTTGGCCTCAAGGATGCCGGTGCTTAAGTGGTACGTGAAGCCGACCAGGCTATCGTAGATGCGTGCGCGCATGAGACAGGCGCCGGTAGGATGATAGACGCCGCACTGATAGTCACCTCCACCTTCGAACGCGCCGACGGTCCAGTGGCTAAAGCTTCCCTTCGGCAGAATCAACGTGGGAGGAAGGTTGGTGCCCTGTTGTGCCTGATCCTCCGAAGGCCCTTCATCGCCGCATGAACGACTCAGCGTCGCAGCTGCCGGTGCGTTCAATGGAAGGCCCTTCGCCGTGATGTGATCTCGCACCTTGTCATGCACCAGCATCAACGGCTTGCCCGTGCCCATCGGCAAAGGGTCGATCACCGGCGCGTATACCACACCGCCCTTGAGAAAAATCACTGGCGACACGACGATCGGACCTACGGTCTCCACCACGAGCTTGTCCGGTTGCACCCCACCGACGGAGATCTTCAGCATGTCGCTCGGAATGGTTCCCGCAATGAGCGGCCGACGTCGCACTTGAACCAGCTCGCCCTCCTTGAACGGGACATCGGGTTGCGCTTCAATCGGAATCTCGAAGCCGGCACCACTCGCGGTCGGATTGCCGCGCAGCACCGCTGCTTTGGCTATCCGTGGCCAGAGCCATTTGAGCTTGCTGCCGTCCAGTCCCGCAATGGAAGGCGGGTGCGGCGCAGCGCGAAGACTTGCATCGTCCTGCAGGTTCAACGCGGCTGTGACACCCGCCACCTGATTCGCGGGAATCAGTCCGAAGTGTCCGTACTCATCGCCCAGACCAAACGAATGCGTCGCTTCGTGCGCGACTACTGTCGTTGTATCGAGTGATGGGCTCTTGGGAATCTTGTATGGATCGATGGTGACTCTGCGCAGCGTGGCAGCCTTCAGCGTTACCTCGCTGCTTTCCTCGACCGACGCGGCGATCAGTTCGCCGGGCGTCTGCATTCCGCCATGTCTCGTTCCCGCGACCACAGCAAAGATGAACGGCCGGTCCTTTCCAGCCGGCGCACCCCATGTTGGTCCGATCAACGTGCCTGTCCGTCCATCCTTCAACAGGTTCAGGAACGCATCGAGCTGTGCCCTGTTCGTGCGGCGCGGGTGCCACCCTATTCCGCGCGAGGCTTCCGGATTCTGATGATTGGGCCGGCTCCCAGCGACGAGACCAAGCGCGCTGTCTTGCTCATCGATCAGGTGACGGTCCGCGAGCGCAGCCCAGCTCGTGAAGAGATCGATGTCGACTCTTCCGTCGATCTTGGCGCCATACAGCGCGTGCCAATGTGTCACCTGAAGCAGGAACAACGCTCCGATCACGACAATTCCAGCATTCGCCGGAATGGCGTCGGCCAGAATGGGCAATCCCACTTCGTTGATCAACTCGTCGAGCAACCAGATGGGTGGAACGGCCGGCGATGGTGGTGGCGGCGCAGGCTGACGCGCCAGCGGCATCTCTCCACCAATGAGCTGCGTCGAACGATTGAACGTGTGTACCTCGTGCAATACGGAGGCGCCTTTGTCTGGCGACGGAAGGAACGTCTTCCAGTAGTTGATCTTCCTGCTTAGATGCTTGAACGGACTGGTTCGCTCGTCGCGCCCGAGAAAGCCGACGATCTGCGACACCATGTCATTGAACGCCTCCTTCTCGCCGACGCCGAACCCTTCAGGGACAAAGAGGAAGTTCGGAACGTCTGCAACTGCGGTGACGCCAGGACCGGACACGAGCCTCACCTCAGCCGACGTTGCCCATGTCGGAACCGCCTTCGCCTTTGCCGTTGCGCTGAACGCGCCAAGCGGCGCCGGCAATGTCACAGTGATCGTTGACTCACCCGTATCGGCTTTTGCCGATAGCTCGCCGGTGCCCGCATCAACGGCAACCGTCCCGGGGATGTTGCTGCTCCACGCAATGTTCGGGAGGTTGCTGATGTCGCCAATCACGCCGTCGTCGAACTCGGCGAGCACAGAAAAGCGTTGACCGTCAGCACCTCGATGAACGGTCAGCGTCTTCGGCGTCAGCCACAGGCCAGTCGCGACGATCCGATCGTGCACATGCACGCGAATACGCGGCGTGAACGGAGCAACGACAGTCCCCTCCGACACCTCGGCGCGAATGAGAAAATTGTTCAGTCGGACGGCGGGCCGCGGAGTGATGAGCGTGATTCCGCCGGTCGTCGGGCCGACGTGCACACCGTGCGCCGACGGTGCCCCCTCGAACTCACCGATGAAGTGAACGGTGACTCCCGCCGGGAGCGCGTTCGCGAAATGATCGACGCCACCAACACTCACGACGAGCAGCGCATCCAGTGGCTGCACCGGAGCGCCGGGAAAGACGTGAATATCGAAACCTCCGCCACCATTCCAGAAGACGTCGGTGACTGCCACGATCCCTCCGCCGCTCTGTCACGGATTCACTGAGAAGCTCCGGTCGGCGCCGACCGGACACGCACTCGATGCTACACACAACAGCCCGCTCGTCAATACAACCCACATCGTCAATACTGTTGCGTCTCAGAATGCCACACACAGTGATATCGGAATTACCTCGCCATCGGCGACAACCCATATTCGATCGCCTGGGGCCGCTTCCTTAAGGAATTCTCGTCCGCCCGCACCGGGTGGATCGAGACGACATAAGTTGGACGCCGCCCCACCTCCAACTGCCCCGATAAAAGACATGACAAATCCCAACGCCGTTGAATGGAAGGCGGACATCCGCAAGGAGATACGCTTCGCCGTCGTGCTCTACGGCGGTGTCTCGCTGGCCATCTATATCAGCGGCGTCGTACGCGAGCTGCTCGCGATGGTGCGCGCCACGGCACCCGGCATCCGCAATTCTGATGATGCAGACGCGCGCTCACTCATGAACGAGCCATCCGTTGACGGGTCGGCCGCAGTCTATCGCGAACTTGCATCAGCGTTGAACGCGCCTCGCGAGAGAGAAGGCGACAACATCGTCTACACACGCTTCGTCGTCGACGTCATCTCGGGAACCTCGGCCGGTGGACTCAACGGCATCTACCTCGGCAAGGCGTTGGCCGAAGGACAATCGCTGGACGGGCTGCGCAAGTTCTGGCTGGACTTCGGCGACATCGTTGGCCTGCTCGACAAGAAGAACGCACAGCCGCGCTCGATCCTGAGCGGCGGAAACATGCTCAGCTGGCTGCATCAGGCATTTACCGACATGCCGCCCGTGCAGATCCCACCGGTCGTCACACGGAGCCTCGTCGAAGATGTGCAGTGCTTCGCGACGACTACCGATCTGCGCGGCATTCCGATCTTCCTCCGTCTCTCGGACATGTCGGTCGCCGAGCAGCGTCACAAGACAGTCTATCGTTTCGCGTTCAGCGACGGCGCGTGGACGTCTCCGCGCAATGACTTCCACAACAACGACCTCGCACTCTCGCTGGCGGCACGTTGCACGTCGTCGTTTCCCGCGGCCTTTGCCCCCACAGCCATCGGTGACCTGGAACAACGCGAGCTCGGCACACTGACCGATGACGAGATTCAGCGAACTTTTCCGGACTACAAGCTCCCAGGTGCAACGTCCAACGGCTCGGCGGACGAACGCCTGAATCCAATGCGACACGCGTTCGCCGACGGCGGCATCCTCAACAACAAGCCATTCAGTCACGCGATCAGCGCACTCGGGACGCGACGAGGCGGCAAGCCGTCGGAACGAAAGCTCATCTACGTCGAGCCGTCGCCGGAACAGGTTCCGGGAGCCATGAGCGCGACCGACGGAGATCCGAGCACACCGGACTTCTTCAGCGTGATCGAAAAGGCATTCACGTTGCCGAGTCAGCAAACGATTCGCGAGGACCTTCAACGCATCGGAGATCGCAATCGCCTCATCGATCGAATGGGTGGCGTGCTCGCAGACATCCCGCACGAAGTGAAGTCGTACAGCGATGTCGTGGTCAACAACCTCGGCGCACTGCGGCTCGTCGCCGAGAAAGCAGGTGCTTCTGGAGTTGCCGCGTTGGAAAGAATTGCTCGTCTCGAAAAGATGGCAGCGCCAATAGGTGCAAACGCTGCCAAAGACGCATCGGACGCATTCATCGCCAGCGACATCGACGACATGGTCGCCATCTACGGACTCGGCTACGCCGGCTATCATCGAGTCAAGGTCGCCGCGGTCACCGACGATCTGGGCAGCCTCGTCGCGCAGCTTCTGTCGATGCCAGACGAATCGGACGACTGGCTTGCCGTGCGACTACTCGTCCGCGCGTGGCGCGATCTCAGTTTCGCACCCTACCGATCGGACAATCGCACGGTATCGGAAACTGCGCGGTACGAGCGCCTGAAGAGTCTCGTTCCTCAGGAAGCCACCGCTGCGCGCGCGCGACTCGATCAACGCGTATCGGAGAATGACTTTCTCGTTCGGTTCGACCTCCGCTTCGGACTGCGACGTCTCGACTTCGTCCTCAACAAGATCGACGACCTGTTCTGCATGGACGGCCGAGCAACGACGCTGCTGCACTCGTTCGGCGTTGCGGACGCGAATGCATGGATGACGAAGGAGCGGCGCGAGGAGCTGGGTCGTCTCGCTCAGGGACTCGGCGCCGTGTACATGATGCTTCAGTCACGATTGGAATCGCTCGGCGATCCACAGGCGGACGATTTCGAGCTCGGCATGTGGGAACAGCGATTGACGGAGATCGCTCGCGTCGATACGTCGCGCCTCGCGCCATTTGTCGCGGATGACGTTGCGCCTGGCAGCGAGAAGCTCAGCGCGATGATCGCCAACCTCGGCATCGATCAGAAAGCGCGACGCGACTTGCTGGCGCTTCCGGAGCAGGAGCGAGAGCGTCAGGCGTTCCGCACGATCGCCTCCTCGTTCGACAACTTTGAACGCGCCGCAAACGAACTGTCTCGCCAAGTTCTGCAGGCGAGCAGGTTCGCACGACGGTGGTCAACAGCGATTCTTCCGGACTCGCTGCCAATTGCCACAACGTTGATCGAGCCTGGCAACATGATCCGCTTTCTCTACGACCACTTCGAGGCGGTCGATCGCATCACCTTTCCCGTCTTCTACCAGACGGACGTTGGACACGAGGTCGATACAGTGGGACTCGTACGCATCAGCCCCGATGATGCGACATCGATTACGGGACAGAAGAAGGGCGAACCCGTTCACAAGCTCGGCGGCGAAACGCTCGGTCACTTCGGCGGCTTCTTCGCGCGACAGTGGCGTGCGTCGGACTTCCTGTGGGGTCAGCTCGATGCGGCCGAGCGGCTGATTCTGGAAGTGACGGCGGGCAGTGATATGGATGCGGCGAGGATTGCGGACTTCGTACGAAGAGCGCAGGGCGCAATTCTCGAGGACGAAATGAACGTCGAGGACATTCCGCAGCTCATGGCCATCACTCCGTCCGAGCGTCTCGCACATCTCAAGGAGAAGAAGAATTGGCAGGCGATGATCGAGCCGCCGCATGGATTGCACGCGACGGTCGGTACCGCGGTGGCTGGAGGTCTGCCGATTCTCGCGACGATTTTTCGGCAGGGAGGCTCGGGTCCGTTCGGCGCGCTTGCGGCGCGAGTCGGTGGGCCGGCGCTGCTCCTGGTCGAGAGCACGTTCAAGCCAGGCGAACGATTCGTCGTGTTTCTTGTGTGTGGACTTCTCGCGCTGTCCGGAATTGCGTCGATGTATTCCGGCGGCGCGTCGCTCGTGTCGTGGCTGCCCATGTATGGAAGTCATGAGCTCCACGTGTTCAGCATCGCTGGACGCGTGTTGGGTGGTGCGCTGCTCGCTGCGGTGGCCGGGGGAGTGCTCTATCTATGGTTTCGCATCAAGCGGGCGCTCGAGAGTTTGCGGACTCCTTCCGCTGCACCATAGCCGAAAGGCTCGATAGCGAGTCTGTACACGTCGCAATGTTTCGGTACGCGCTGCATCGAAACGGTGACGCCTGATTCAGTGAGTTCGGTAGCTTCGGTCATGGGACTTACACTGCATTACGAGCTCCGTCTGCCCGTCACCGTCTCGCCGGAAGAGGTCGACGACGTGCTCGCCTCGCTTCACGCATTCGCGCGCGGCCTGCCGCTCGAGTCTGTGTCGCCAATACTGGGACCGCGCACAACTCTCCCGTTCGACCACGACGGCGAGCCGCACGATTGGCTTTCATTCTGGGCGCCAATTATCGCGGAACCGTACGACGAAGACGTTCCACCTCTCCACGGCGACACCGATTCGGCGCGCGCCTTCATGGTCTATCCCGGCGACAGATGCGAAAGCGCCACGTTCGGCTTTCTGTCGCGCGCAGCTGACATGGGCGGTCATCGCGAATGGTTTTGGCGGTGCTCGTGCAAGACGCAGTACGCGTCGGTGGTGAGTGATGCGCATTTCGTCGCATGCCACACATCACTGGTTTCACTCCTGGACCATGCCGTAACACTCGGCGTCGAAGTCACTGTGCAGGACGAGACACAGTACTGGGAAACGCGCGACGAGACGCGTCTGATCGACGAGGTTCTCAAGATGAATCGCCTGATGGCTGCGTTTGGCGGCCGACTCGCCGATGCCTTGGGGTCTGAGCACTCTCTTCACGGGGAAATCTTCGCGCACCCGCGATTCGAACGGCTGGAGATGGGCGAGTAGGGTTACTTTCTCTTCTTTTTGAGAGCGTCCCTGAGCACCTCGAGCTCCAAAATCGCCTCGCGATCCTTGGGCCTTCCTGTCGCCCGCTTCGAACGGATGAGCGTCGGAAGATCGAGGATCCGGAACTCGATGCCGAAGGCGTCCACGAGCTCCGAGTGTTTGACGACGGCTGCGTAGTCTCCCACACCGTCGATCGCGTCGAGCACGTCGAGATCGCCTTCGCTGGTCGACAGCGTCAGGATCGGAGCGGCGCGAAGAGTTCTGGCATCCATGATGAAGGGCAGGCCTCGTTCGACCCCCCTCGGGTAGCCGCCCCAACTCGCCAGAAGACGTGCGAGCGCATTGATGGTCTCGGGATCGTTCGCATCATACACGACATCCAGATCATTCGTCACCCGCTCAGCGCCATGCATGGTACCCGCGACCCCACCAACCACCACGAAGCGCAGACGAGATGATACGAGCCCCGCTAACATTGAAGCGAAGCTCATCTGGCATTCCTGCGCGCAGCAACCGATGCTCGGGCGGCGGCGAGGAAGGTTGTGTTCTGATCGAGAGTGGCAAGCCGCTCCGCCACGGTCCGATGCAGCCCCGACTGGAGTCGTGAGACGTCCACGCCGTACTCGACAGCGCGTCTTGTCGCGGACTTTACTGGCTGTGACTTCACAGGTCGCCCGCGTCGCTCGCTCGGCGGGCGTGTCAACGCCAATGAAAGTCGAGCGAGATGGATGCTCCAGTCTCGCCACAGGTCGATGACCAGCTCTGCCCGACCAACCTCCCCAACTTTCACGCGAAGAACTTGCTGTGCGGGCGGCGAGACAATGACGAGGTTGGCAATTCGTGCCGCCTCAGCCAGTGGACAACCGAGATTCGCGTGAATGTCATGAACAACGCCGAGCCATCGCGCTTCACGCGCGCTGTTGTCGCGCTTCCGCGCGAGGAGCCGGCGAGTGTTCTGAATCCACTTGGAGTCGGCGCCGACTGCGATCGCGAACTGAGCGGGCGTCATC
>JBDUCR010000534.1:0-6527 GCA_040003345.1 bacterium | reverse complement strand
GAGAACATGAGCTGGTTCGAGTGCCCACACTGCGGCAAGCCGTCGGCATTGTTCGGCACCGGTGGCGGCGAGCGACTCGCAAAGGCTGTGGAGCTTCCGCTGCTCGGCCAGGTGCCGCTGTATCCGGCGGTGATGCAGGGTGGAGACACTGGCGCTCCGATCGTTCTTGCCGATGCAGGATCATCGGCGGCGCGCGCACTCGAGAAGATTGCCGTGAGCGTCGCGGCGGCGGCGCAGGCGCTCACGCCCGCCTGATCGAACGCATGCCGGATACGCAGCTCCTCGGCAGCTCGCTTCCGCTCGAGCCGCACGAGGGGCTCGCGACGGTCGCAGTCACGAGCGAGTGGGAGTCGGCGCACCTCGTCAACGATCCGCTCCCGAAGACAATCGCGCGGATCGCGCTGCCGGCGGTGGCGTCGTCGCTGTTGATGACGCTGTTCTTCTCCGTCGACACGTTCTGGATCGGCACGCGCGTCGGCTCGTCGGGACTCGCGGCCGCGTCGACGGCCGTATTCTGGATCTGGCTGTTAGTCTCGATCGCGGAGATGGTGAATGTCGGGCTGACGGCGGTGGCGGCGCGTCGGTATGGCGAAGGTCGCGGGGCCGAAGCGGCGCGCATTGCCGGCGACGCGTTGGTTCTGTCGCTCGTACTCGGCGCGTCGTGCGCGATCGTCGGACTGCCGTTGTTGCCGAGGATGTTCGGCATCATGCATACGCCGCCCGAGGTCGCTGCGCTCGGCGTGCGGTATCTCGCGACGTATCTGCTCGGTGCACCACTCATCTTTGGGTTCTTCGCCGTCGATGCCGCGTTCCGTGCCGCGGGCGATACACGCACGCCATTCCTGCTGCTCAGTGCGTCGGTCGGTGTAACGCTCTTCCTCGACCCGATACTCATCGTCGGTTGGGGACCGATTCCCGCACTCGGCATGTCGGGCGCGGCGATCGCGACCATCAGCACCCGAGCCGTCGCCTTCGCGCTCGGCCTCACCATCGTCGGTCGACGCGGCGTGCTGAAGTTCGGGCGACCCGATTGGCAAACCCTGAGACAAGTGCTGCGCATCGGTTTGCCGACTGCGGTGACGGGCGTGGTGTTCTCGCTCATCTATGTGTTGGTCACGCGCACGGCGACGCAATTCGGCACGCCGGCGCTCGCGGCGCTCGGCATTGGGCATCGCGTCGAAAGCTGGCTGTTCATGATCGCGGTTGGATTTGGTGCGGCGACGGCGGCGATCGTCGGACAGAATCTCGGTGCGGGGCGCTCCGATCGTGCGGAGCGCGCCGGCTGGCTCTCCGTCGGATTCTGCACGATGTTCGGCGTGGTTGCGTGTGTCGTCGAGCTGCTGATTCCTGAGCGCTTCGCGGCGATTTTCAGTCACGATCCCGCGGTGATTGCCGAAGCGGCGAAGTATTTGCGCATCGCCGCGTTCTCACAGCTCGGGATCTGTGCGGAGATTGTGCTCGAGGGCGCACTTGGCGGTGCAGGGCACACACTCGCGCCGATGCTCACGTCGACGTCGATCACTGCGCTGCGCATTCCCATCGCGGCGTGGGCTGCGCAGCGCTATGGTAGTTCGGGGCTATGGTGGACGATCTCGCTCACGGCACTCGCGCGCGCCGCGGGCATGATGGCGATATGGCGCGCAGGACGTTGGAAGCGGACGTCGATCGCGTAGGCTGCACCCGATTCCCCGGACCACGATGCGCATCATCACGCTACTCACAGACTTCGGAACCGCCGACGGATACGTCGGCGAAATGAAGGGCGTGCTGGCCGCGAATGCTCCAGACTGTGTGTTGATGGACATCGCGCATGACGTTGCAGCGCATGATGTCGAAGCGGGACGGCTCGCGCTCGCGAGGTATTGGCATCGCTTTCCCGTTGGTACGGTGCATCTCGCCGTTGTTGATCCCGGCGTGGGAGGCCCGCGCGCCGCGCTCGCTGTCGTGAGCGAGGGACGCGCACTTGTTGGCCCCGATAACGGGATTCTCTCACCCGCGTTGCTGCATCCCGGCGCACGCTGCGTTGCACTCTCTATTCCTGCATCGGCGTCGCCCACGTTTCATGGTCGCGATGTGTTCGCTCCTGCCGCGGCCAAACTCGCGCAAGGCGTCGCACTCGACGCGCTCGGCGCTATGTGCTCGGATCCGATTGTGCGCCGGACGCCTGAAGCCGTTCGTCGCGCGGATGGCGCTGTGTCGGGTGTGGTGATTTCGATCGATCGCTTCGGGAATCTCGTGACGAATCTCGTTGCCCGGCATGGCGGAACGATCGAGATTGCGGGTCGCGCTATCGCTCTCCGAAAGACGTACGGAGATGTCGCCTCGGGTGAGACCGTTGCCTTGGTTGGATCGAGCGGCCTTGTCGAGATCGCAGTGTGTGATGGGTCGGCCGCTGAGGCGCTGAGCGCTCATCGCGGAATGCAGGTGGTGTTCCGAGCGATAGCGTGACGAAGGCCATCGCCTCGCGCTTTACTTTGCAATCTCGATTCTGCCGCGGAACGTCACCTCGCCACGCGGGGGACCATCAGCCTCCACGGCGTAAATCACGTTAAGGTGCCATTGTGGCCTTCCCACCACTCCGACCTGCTGCGTGCGCGCCGAGAGTGTGTCCACCGACAGGCTGCGGATCAGCGCGGCGAGCGAACCGACCTGTTCTCCGCCGGTGCGGCTCGCATGGCGGATTACACGGCCCTTGAGGTCGAGAATGACGGCTACCAGGGCCAGTGCCGTATCGCGCCGCGCGACGAGCGCCGGATATGCGGCATTGACCACGCTGTCGAGCACCACTGTCGAGGAGCCACCTCGCTCGGCCGCTCTGTGAAGGCCGTCACCTGCGGCACGGAGCTGCGCGCCCGCACGGCTTAGCTCATCGCCGGGTTGCGCGCGTGTCTCGTCCGGCACCTGCAGTGATTCTCGGAGCTTCCGTTTCTCGGCGACTGTAAGCGCATGCTGGCCGCTGTCAGCGGACAGCAGGGCCGACAGCTCATCGGCGAGTGTCGATGCGCGTGAGCGCGGCACCGTCACCGGACGCGGCGCCTGGCAGGCCGCAATAAGCAGGACCGTCGCAGCCAAACCGCTGATCGAAGCATGCCAGCGAGGACGTTGCTGCGTCGTCATAGCGTCTATTCTCCGTTCCAGCGTGGACACGCCCGCCGAGAACGGCGCAGCGAGTGCAGGGACTTGCGCACGCGCGCTCACGTCGAGCAGAAGGGAGCAGTAGGTGTGCGTATCCGCGTGGGCGCCCACGACACGCCCGTCACAGTCGATTTCCGTTGCCTGACGGAGACGTCGCAACGCGTACCACAGGCCGACATTCCAGGGCATCAACGCAATGGAGATGAACGCCACCGATTGCAGCAGCGGATCACGAGACCGCACGTGCTCGAGCTCGTGCGCGAGCGCGATGCGCTGAGCCTCGGAGGGCAGCGAGAGGAACCATGTCGGCACCACGACCTCCTGCCGGAAAACACCGACCACCGCTGGACCCACGTCCGCGGACAGCAGGACCCTCACTCCACGCACGACAGTGCGCGGCCAGCGACGGCGCATCCGGGACAGCCGCCAAAGCGCCGTAGCGAAAATCAGCAGAATGGACGCAGATACAATCGTCCATGCGAGAAGGAGAATCGCATCGACTGCGGGTGGCGTCGAGAGGGCGCTCGCATTGCGTTCGGCCGTTGCTCGAGCCACGCCGAAATCAGACGCGGCCGACACCCCACTCATCGCCGATGAGGAGGCGGTGGTGCGATTGCTCGCCGAGGATGTCAGGGCAGCGTCCACGGAAGATCGGCGCACGAGCGACACAAAGGGAAGTCCCATCGCAAGGCCAATGACACCTAACCACAGCACGCGTCTCGGAACACGGTGACGCGTCAGAGCGCTCTCGGCGCATGTGCCTGCGACGCTCAAAACGATACCGACGCCGATGGCGTACAGCATCCACGGCAACATCACTTGACGCGCCCGCGTTTGAGCCGGTCGTCGACCATCTTGCGCAAAGTAGTGAGACGCTTTCCGGTGAGGTGCTCGTCGCGCACGAGGTGGCTGAGCAACGCATCGGTCGACCCTGCGAAGACCTTGTCGATCAGTCGCTGAATTCCGTAGGAGCCGGCTTCCTCGCGCGCCACCAAGGGGAAGTAGCGATGGGCCTTTCCTTCTTCCTCGTGGCGCACGAATCGCTTCCGTTCCATGATGCGAAGGATCGACAGAACGGTCGTGTAAGCCAAAGCGTCGGGAAGCCTTTCGCGGACCTCGACTACAGTCCCGGATCCAGCGTCCCAAAGGACGCTCATGACGTCAAGCTCGCGCTCGGTCAGATCAGCCACGGGACGTCTCCTTTCGAATAGGTGGCTCAGCATATCACACGCTCGACGGGTTAGCAACTAGAAGTTTAGTAGTTGTCCTGAGACGAGGGCGGGCTCTGTGCCGAGCTATCGCTCGCTCCTCCTACTAGATGTCTAGTAGAATGTGCGATGGCGCTCCCGTCTTGTCAACTAGAGAATTAGTAGCAACCGGATTGTTGGAGTAAAGAGGTCCCGCCGCCAAGGCGGATCATTACCTCGACGGCTTGATCTTCTCCATCGACGGCGTCCCAGGCCCTTCCGTCGACACGATACGCCCGAGATAGATCGCGCCCTTCAGAGGATCCACGGCACCCGATCCGTGATGCAGCTCGGACGCGAGCTCTCCGCCAGAAAGAAACACGAGCATCGTGTAATACATCCACGACAGCAGCACGATCACACCGCCGATCGTGCCGTACGTCGTGTTGTACGACCCGAAGTGCTGCACGTAAATGCGGAACGCCACTGTCGCGAGGAGCCACAGCGCCGTCGTCACGACTGCCGCGACAATCACATGCCGCCACCGCTGCTGCACGTTCGGAAGCAGCTTGAATAGCACCACACAGAGCACAATCATCAGCGTCACCGCCGTCACCGCCTGCGCGATGATCCACATCGTCGTGCCGAACGCCCCGAGATGAAACGCTCGCGCAACCCAGCCGGTGATTCCCTCGCCATCGAGGAAGACGAGCGTCGCCGCGAACACAATGGCCCCGGACAACACAAGAGACGCGAGACGCAGCAGCTGACGCTTCCACCACGGACGCGTCTCCTCGACGTCGTACGCGACGTTGAGTGCATCCATGAGGGTGCCGAAGATGCTCGATCCCGACCACGCCGCGAGCAGCGCTCCGGTGGACATGATGCCCGCGCCGCCACTCGCCGTGATGATCTCGGTGAGTGTGCGTCGCACGAGCATGAGCGCATCGGCCGGGATGCTGCCAGCGAGTCGCGACAGCAGAAGCTCCATCAGCTCGCGACCATTGCCGATCAGGCCGAGCAACGGCGTGAGGAAGAGCAGCAGCGGAAAGAGCGAGAAGAAGAAGTAGTACGCCGTCTCCGCGGCGAGCGACGGAATACGATCCTCGCCGATCTCGTGGAACGTCTTCTTGACGAGCGGGACGACGTTGTAGCCTTTGATCACCATGCCCCGGAGCGGGGCAAAGGACGGGCCAGTCTCAGCGCATCGCGCGCTGCACGTCGACCTGCCCGAAGAACGTCTCGGCGCGCACCTTCAGCTTGTACGTCGCCGAATCGTAATTCGGCGAGTACCATGCGTCGTCGCGCTTCTCGAGACCGACGTGATCGAAGCCCGCCGCGATGCGCTGCACCTCGATCCGCACGCCCACGTCGGGCGGAAGTCGCAGCGTGAGCTTCCCCATCATGAGACGCGTAGTAACCGCCAGGTCGTGCGACCATGTACCGCTGAAGTCGAGGTCGACACTGCCCACGCCGCCGCGCACGCGAATCTGGTCGGCGTTGGCGTTCGCGAGCTGACGCGCAGTGAAGTCCGCCGCGCCGACGTTGACCTCGAGCTCGCGCATGCGAACGCGGTTCGGGCGCGAGAAAAGCAGCATCGCATCCGTGGCGCCACACTCGAGGCGCAGCGAGCGCAACGACATGTCACCCATGTCGAGCACTGATTGCGTGCCGCCGAATTCCAGGTCGAGATCCAGCGACACCGTGCGCGGCAACGTCAGCCGAAGCTCCCCTGACTCACCGCTCGTCGACGCATTGTGAATTCCGTTGCCCAGCGACTCGAGACCGAGCGACGTGCTGCGCTGATCCGCATCGTGCTTGTGCAGCGGAGTAGAACGGTTTTCGTCGTACCGAAGATGCATCGCATAGAGCAGCGGATCGCTCGTGCCGCGCACGTCCACTCGGCCTGCACCATATTGGACGCGGACGCGCTGCGGCTGCGTGTCGCGCAGCTGGCGCGAAATGTCGACCGTGCGCCAGAGCGGCGCCCCCTGCGCGAATGCGGGAAGGGGCACCAACGACATTAGTGCTGCGAGAATCCGAACTGTGCGCACGTCAGCGGGCCTCACGTGATGCGACTGCGGTGCGTCGCGCCGCCACGACTCCAGCAACAGGCGTGGGCGTCTGCCACGAGGCAAGCTCCACCGGCCGAACACCGCTCGCGACTCGCTTATGCGTGCCAGCGCGCGAAAGTATTGCCGCACC
>JBDUCR010000111.1:0-1972 GCA_040003345.1 bacterium | reverse complement strand
CGCTGCTCTGCGTCATCGCCGCGTGCGGCGGCGCACCATCGACACTCGCGACACCTTCCGACTCGGCGACCGTGCCGGGAATCGTGCCGGAGCTTACCACCCTCCCGCTGGGCGACGGAAACATCTCGACCGCGCCGCGAGTCGGCTACGTGTACTCCTGTCAGACGACGTTCGGCAACAACGGTGCGCCATTGGGTTCGGCGCCGTGGATTGTCGGATCGACATGGAATCAGACGAGCAAGCCCACAGTGCAAGGCGAAGTCCTCTGGCCGAATAGCCAGGTAAGCATCACCGTCACCGGCGCAGAGCGGATCGTGAGCGCGAACAATTTGCCGTCGCACGCGACGGGCGTGTTTCCCATTGCACGCTCCGATCCCGCGCATCAGTACGACGGCAATCCAAACCCCATCGTCGAGCAGACGATTCTGCTCCGGCTCGCTGCATTGCCACAGGAAGCGGCAACGCCAACCTGCGTTCCTCAGGGATTGATCGGATTCACTACCAGCGGCGCGGCGTTATACAACGCACTCGACGGCGCGGGACGCGACGCCGCGGCGCACGAGGTGCAAGACCGCTGCGCCGGTCATCCGCAAGGAATGGGTCAGTATCACTATCACAGCTGGAGCACCTGCTTCCACGACGCGGCTGAGTCGCAGAGCCAGCACAGTGATCTGATCGGCTACGCGCTGGACGGCTACGGAGTGTTCGGTCAGTTCGGCGAGGACGGACGACGGCTTGCCAACAGCAATCTCGACGCCTGTCACGGACACACCCACGCCATTCTCTGGGATGGACAGTCGCGGACGATGTACCACTATCACATGACACGGGAATACCCGTATTCAGTCGGCTGCTTTCACGGCGTGCGCTAAGCACCTCTGTACTCAAGCGTACAATTATCGAATACCAACTCCGCTATTGACGATAATCGATAAACTTACTTATCGTTTATCGAGATGCAAAACCGGAGGCAGTGGTAATTCGATGACTCAGCCCCAGCACGACGCCCTATCCGTATCCCGCAAGGCGCTCCGCGCCCTGATCACGCTGAACTGGCTGTTCGGCGCCGCCGTTCTGTGCCTCCTCATCGCGAGCTTCCTCGCCGAAGCGTGGGTCGCACGCGCACTCGGCGTTGACCATATGCTCGTCGGTGCGCGGCTGATCATGATGATCGGCATCGCCGCGACACCGGTCGCATACGTGGTCTTTTCGCGACTGCTCTCCATCGTCGAGACGGTGCGTGCCGGTGATCCCTTCGTCACGAGCAATGCGCAGCGGTTGCAAACGATTGCCTGGGCCGTGCTCGCGCTGGAGCTGAGCCGCTTCGTCGTCGTTGCGATTGCCAACGCTGTGTCGACGCCAGCGCAGCCAATCGACATCAGGCTGAATTTCTCTGTAACGCCGTGGCTCGCGGTGCTGCTGCTGTTCGTGCTCGCGCGCGTCTTCGAGCACGGCACGCGCATGCGCGAAGAGCTCGACGGAACGATCTAGCCATGGCAATCATCGTCAAGCTCGACGACATGCTCTACGCGCGTCGCATGACGCTCACCGAGCTGTCAGAAAAGATCGGCATCACACTCGCCAACCTGTCGATCCTCAAGACGGGAAAGGCGCGGGCCATTCGCTTCTCCACTCTCGACGCGATCTGCCGCGCGCTCCAATGCCAGCCGGGCGACATTCTCGAGTTCGACGTACGGCGCGATGGCATCGATGGGAATGACGAAGGGCTCGACGTACAGACAACTGCTGCATAACCCCAGGAGACCAACATGCCAGCCCTCGCCAGTCCTGTTGCACACGACCTTGCGCGCCGAGATGTGATCGCGCCCGCGCAACGATCGACGGAAATGTCGCCACAAGCGATGGCGCGGTGGGGCGCTGCCCTCCTCCTCGCGACCATCATCGGTGGCGTATTCGCGCAGGGTTTCCTGAGCGATCGGCTCGTCGTCGCAGGAGACGCTGCCGCGACCGC
>JBDUCR010000077.1:0-6545 GCA_040003345.1 bacterium | reverse complement strand
CTGTTTCACCCTGCAGCAACACGTCGCTGCTGCGCAGCATGTTCAGAAAAACCTCTTCCTCGAGGTTCGCGAACGGTTTGCCCTGTCGGAGTTCGCGCGCGAGCGGCGTGACCATGGCGCTATTTAATCGTTATAACGATTATCGTCAAGAGGCACGGCGTCAGGATGAGCTCGGCGACCTGCACAAAGATCCGACGGCGCTTCTCGTGTCGTATTGACTACGATTGTACGACAGAGCCTCACTCTTTCCGATCCAATGTCCACGTCCCCCTACGACTTCTTTTTTCGGCGTTCATTTGCTGCGCTGTTCGCGCTGGCGCTGTTCGGCATCGCGACGGCCGTCGAGGCACAAGGCGCACCGGCCGGCACACCTGCGCGTGACACAGCGCGAGTCCGCGGACTCGATACGATCAGGGTGACGGGACGAATCGACGATCTTGTCGGCACCGCCGGCACGGCTTCAGAAGGCCGCATCGGCGCTGCGGATCTCAAGCTCCGCCCGATCACCCGCGAAGGCGAGCTACTGGAGAGCGTCCCTGGCGTCATCGTCACGCAGCACTCCGGAGAAGGCAAGGCGAATCAGTACTTCGTCCGAGGCTTCAACCTCGACCACGGCACCGACTTTCAGACGCGCCTCGAAGGCATGCCGCTCAACATGCCGACGCACGGGCACGGCCAAGGATATACGGATCTCAACTTCCTGATTCCCGAGCTCGTCGATCACCTTAGCTACAAGCTCGGCGTCTATCACGCCGAGGTCGGCGATTTCGGCAGCGCTGGCGCGACGGAGTTCACACTCAAGAGCCGCTTTGATCACCCCTTCACGAGCATCGCCTATGGCGCAAATGGACTTGCTCGGCTCGCCGCTGGCCGATCGGACCCCTTGGGTACTGGCACGTTGCTCGTGGCAGGCGAAGGCAAGGAATACAATGGCCCATGGGACCTTCCGGAACGTGTGCGCAAGCTCAGCGGTGTAGCGCGCTACGCCTGGGCCAGCGGCGCGTCACAGTTCTCACTGCTTGCACTTGGCTATCACAACCAGTGGAACTCCAACGATCAGATACCGCTTCGCGCAGTGCAGGACGGAACGATCTCGCGATATGGTCAGCTCGATACCACGGATGGTGGCCACTCACAGCGCTTCAGCCTCTCTGGCACGTGGCGTCATCTCGCCTCGTCGTCTACACAGCTCGTTCAGTTGTTCGCGATCAAGAGTGATCTCACACTGTATTCGAACTTCACCTACTTCCTCGGCAACCCGATACAGGGTGATCAATTCTCGCAGACCGACGACCGCGTCATCCTCGGCGGCGAGGCCGTGCACACGCAATCTGTGCACGCCTTAGGCGTTGATCACACGCTCAGGATCGGCGCGCAATCTCGCACGGACCTGATCAACGGCGTCGGATTGTATCACACGCAAGCGCGGGTCCGATTTGCGACCGTACGTCAAGACGACGTTCGGGAAACTGGCAGCGGCGTGTACGTCGAGAGCGAGTCGCATTGGACACCGACCTTCCGCAGCGTGATCGGAGTTCGGGCAGATGGCTACACCTTCCGCGTCAACAGCAACCTCGACAAGAATTCCGGCTATCGCACCGCGGGCATCGTGAGTCCGAAAGCGTCGCTCATCTTTGCGCCCTCCGCAACGACTGAATTCTATTTGAGCGGTGGCCACGGCTTTCACAGCAATGACGCTCGCGGCACGACCATTCGCGTCGATCCTTCCACGGGCGATTCTGCGTCACGCGTGGATCCGCTGGTGCGCTCGAAGGGCGCCGAGATCGGAATGCGCGTTTCGCCAATCGCAGGCGTGCGGTCTACGGTGTCGCTCTGGCTGCTCAACTTGGACAGCGAGTTGCTTTTCACCGGAGACGCCGGCATCACTGAGCCATCCGCCGCCAGCCGTCGCCGCGGCGCGACGTTCGCCAACTTCTATCGGCCCATCCCTGAGCTCTCGATTGACGCGGACGTGTCGTTCTCTCGCGCGCGGTTCGTTGGTGTGGACGCCCAGCAGACAAACGTGCCGGGCGCGCTCGAGAATGTGATTGCGAGCGGTGTGACGTACGAACCGAAGGTGTCGGGCGTCTTCTCGTCCCTGCGTCTGCGCCACTTCGGGAGTTACCCGCTGATCGAGGACAACACACTTCGCGCACCGGCGTCGAATCTCGTCAACGCCGATGCGGGATACCTGCTCCACTCCGGTACCCGAATTCAGCTCAGCATCATCAACCTGATGAACGGTCGCGCAGACGACATCCAGTACGCGTACCCCTCACGCTTGAGCGGAGAAGTGTCGGACGGCGTGAATGACGTGCACTTTCACCCCGTAGAACCTCGTCAGGTACGCCTCGCGGTGGACTACAAATTCTGATCGCCAACTGCCGCTCGATGCAATGCTACATGCGCGCCCGCAACGAGACGTAGAGCGTGCGCGGCTGTCCTGGCGACACAATGTGTCCCGCGATGAGCTCCGGGTAGGCACGGTCGAGGACATTGCGCATACCGGCGTCGATCTCCAATCGATCGATGGGGATCGTAGCGCCGATGTGCACGAGACCATACCCGCCCACGATGACACCCGGCTCGTCGAACGGACTGTAGGGGCCAACCCAGTTTCCGCTTACTCGAACTCGCGCCGGCGAGCCAGTGGGAGCAAACTCCAGCGCGGCGACACCGACGTACTTCGAGGTGTTGAAGACGCGTTGCCCATTGAGCACCAGGGCATCGCCATCCTCGGTCACCGTCGTAAGACTTTGATAGCGCGCGTCGTTGAAGGTCCAGTCCCCTGAGACGACGACGTTGCCCGTGACCGGCACTCGGATGTCGAGCTCGAGGCCCTGGCGCTTGCTCGAACCGCCGTTGGTAACGACGAGTGTCACTGGATTCAGCGTCTGCTCATTGCTCACGTCCATTCGGAAGAGCGCGGCCGATGCATGTGCGCCATCGCGATCGAACTTCAGCCCCGACTCGGACGACAGCACGGTGATTGGCGTCAACGTTGGGTCGCTGATCACGCCGTCCGTCGAGCGAAAGCCACGGGACACGTTCGCGTAGACGCCAATATCCGACGTGAGCCGCACGAGCGAGCCGACTTTGGGCGAAAGCACCCCGTGCGAAGCCGTCGCGACATCCTCGCCATTGGGCGCTGAGCGCGTCGCCAGTTCGTCGTACCGAAGCCCGGCGTCGATGCGCCAGCGATCCGTCACGTCGACGTGCGATTGAAGGAAGACCGCTCCAGAGAGTTGGCGTCCGGTGACAGTTGTCGCCACGGAATCGCGTGCGCGGGACGTCGTGAAATAGTTCTCGTATGTCGAGCGATCCCACCGCGTCTCGGCGCCGAGCGTCGCTTCACCATGTGTAAATGGAAACGTCAACGCGGTCGTGGCGCCGTATCCCGTGCGCGAGTCTTCCTCTTCGCTCTGACTGCCCGAGCCTTCGAATCGGCCGCCGGCGGGTGGAATCGTGAGGAAGAGTTGCCAGCGTCCCTGCGTTGCGTACGCCGTGGTCCGCCACACGAATGCGTCCGCGAGCACGCGCAAACTCACGCGCTCCTGCGCGCGGCGCTTGTAGCCGCCGTCCGTTGGATTCGAGACACTATTGTATTCGTGAGAGGTGAATTCGTCTTCGCTGAGAAAGCCCGGCGAATTCCAGTTGCTGCCGTAGAGCTCCACTCCGCCATCCAGCCTGACGCCGGGCGAGACGTCGTGCACCACACGCGCGTGTCCCTGCGTGAGATCGTATCGCGAATTGGGACGGAATCCGTCATCACGCTGGTACCGCACGCCCAACACGCCGCCGCCCGCCGAACCGTGGTCAAATCCGGCGAGTGCCATCGCCTCAGCGCGTCCGTAATTCCCTCCCGATAGCGTGAGCTCAGAGCCCGTCATGCGTTCGAGCGTGCGGACGTTCACCACACCGGCGAGCGCGAAGTTTCCGAACAACGCACTCGTCGGCCCGTGTATGACATCGATGTCCTGAATGCCGCCGGGAAAGAGCACGGAGAGATCGTTGTACCCTTCCGCGTGTCCGTTCACCGGTTCGTTGAGGGGAACGCCGTCGATCCAGACGGCAAGATCAGCGGAGTGATCGGAGCTGAAGCCGCGCAGCGACGCGTCGGAGGCGAAGCCAGGTCCTTGCCCTTGCTCGTGCACTTCCACCCCCGCTGTCTGCCTGAGCAACTCCCAGGTTGATCGCGCTGGCGTTTGCTGAATGGTCGCGGCGTCGACGTGCGTCGCACCGAGCGGTGCCCTGCGATCCGTCGGCGTGGCAACGACGGTGACAGGGCGCAATCGCGTGACGGAGTCCGCGCGCGCGAGCGAATCAGCCCGTTGGTTCCGCCGTTGAGCGGAGAGCGCGATAGGAATGCATGTGACAATGACGGCGCAACCTGCGCACCGAATGAGCGCGTGGAACGTAAACACGTTGCCTCACAGCGAGATGTCGGCTTGACGCACCGGATGCGCGCCAAGGCGCGGCGTCCAGACAGGACGAGCCGCGCACGAACGATCAGGCTGAGTGACGTGGTGGGCCGA
This sequence comes from bacterium, assembly GCA_040003345.1. Classification (GTDB taxonomy): domain Bacteria; phylum Gemmatimonadota; class Gemmatimonadetes; order Gemmatimonadales; family Gemmatimonadaceae; genus AG11. The sequence continues at coordinate 2,010 of JBDUCR010000077.1, read as the reverse complement.
TGGACGGCGGCCGCGCATACTCCACTGCGGCTGGCCAACGATTGGTGCGCGCGACAATCGAAACATGCTCGAACGCGGTCGCCGCAAAGAGCGACCAGTCGTCTACGCGGAGTGAAGCTACCGCAATTGGAGCGGAGCAACATGCGGCGACACAGCTGCACGGCGAGGTCTTGTCGTGCCCCCGCGTTGAGTGTGCGCCAGCGTGGTGCGCCGGGGCGGCCGACGGTGCATGGCCGTGCTCCGCTCCCGACGGACCGTCGTGCATCGCGCACGCACGGAGCGCCGCCGGCTCGGAGAGCACGACGACAAACCACAGCGCATACACGACCGCGAAGACGCGGCGCCACCCGGTTCGGCACATAACTGCCTTCAATACTAAGGCACGATTAGCGGGAAGTCACAGGAAATAAGCGGACTCCTCGGCTATCGCATTGAGCGGAGGCGCCTGTCCTGACACCGGGGGTGTCGACGGACGACAAATTCCGTTGCTCAAAGGCGACTGACCGAAACACCTCGCGTGGCATAGCTGCTCACCACCGCGTCCGTTACTCCGCGGTCGGTAATGATGGACGACGCCTCTGTAATCGGGGCAATTACGTACGGCGACGCGGCGCCAAGCTTGTCTGAAGACGCCAGAACGACGGTATCCGCCGCCGCTTTGCAGAATGCGCGCTTGATCATCGCTTCCTCGTAGTCGCCGGTAGTGAGCCCGACCTCAGGATGAACGCCGGTGACGCCCATGAAATAGACGTCGGCGCGAATGCCGCGAATGGAATCCATGGCCGCGGCGCCCACCGCTACGACGGAATGCTTGAACAGACGTCCGCCGATGAGCACTACCTCCACCTGCGCGCAATCCACTAACGCCACGGCGATAGTTGGGCTGTGGGTCACCACTGTGAATCGCAGATCTGCTGGCAGATGCCGGACGAGTTGCAGCGTTGTGGTGCCGCCATCGAGAATCACGACCTGATCGCGCTGGACCAGCAGCGCCGCCGCGCGCCCGATGGCGCGCTTGGCATCGGGAGCGAGCCGTTCTCTTCCCGCAAAGTTCACGACCGCCGGTGATGCGGGCAGCGCACCTCCGTGCACGCGAAGCAGCAACCCCTCGCTCGCAAGCTCCCTGAGATCTCGGCGAATGGTGTCCAGCGACAAATCCAGCTTGGCACTCAACGCCTTCGCGACCACCTGCCCTTCGCGCGAAAGCACGTTGAGGATATGGCGTTTTCGTTGCGAAGTCAGCATGGACAGTTGCACGAATTATCTTGTTTTTGCACGATACTGCACGCTATACTCTCGCAGACTGGAACGCCAGAGGCTGGATCATTCCGCGCGAATAGGGAGCAGAGCGATGCCGAGCGAGAGTCGAGTGCGCGTGCAACAGGTGGAGGTGCTGTCCGACGACTGGTATGTCTTGAAGAAGACCACCTTCGATCTCCGGCTACGGGACGGCACTTGGCAGCGTCAGAACCGCGAGACGTACGACCGCGGCAACGGCGCGACCATTCTCCTCTACGACACTCGCCGGCGCACCGTGATTCTTACGCGCCAGTTCCGCTTTCCGGCCTTCGTGAACGGTCACGACGGCATGCTCATCGAGGCGCCGGCGGGACTGCTCGACGAGGCGAGTGCTGAGGAGCGCATCGTCGCCGAAGTGGAGGAGGAGACGGGCTTTCACGTGACGCAGGTGCGTCGCGTGTTCGAGGCGTTCATGAGTCCGGGCTCAGTAACCGAGCGCCTGCACTTCTTCGTTGCCGAGTACGATCATGAGTCGCGTGTGAACGAAGGCGGCGGCAATGTGGACGAAGGCGAGGACATCGAGGTGCTCGAGCTCTCGTTCGACGACGCGATGCGCTACGTGGCGGACGGCACGATCATGGACGGAAAGACCATCATGCTGCTTCAGTACGCGCAGCTGCACGTGTTCAATGCCTGACGCGGCATCCAAAACACCACGCAGATTTTCTCCGCGCACCGTGGCGGCTATCGGGCCGCGAAAAGCGAACCGAT
>JBDUCR010000510.1:0-6556 GCA_040003345.1 bacterium | reverse complement strand
AAGCCCGGGCGCATCGTCCGCGGCTCTGCGTGGCGCCCCACTGGATCCTGATCATTTCACGGAGCTCGGAATGCGAACACGGACTCGGCAGCATCGCATGAGCAGAACGTTCGTCGCGGCGTGCATGGTGATGTTGGCGGTCTGTACGATCGCCCCGAAGGTGCGCGCAATCGTGATGCAACAGGGAACGGCAGTGGTCAGCGGCATCGTGACCGACGCACGAAGTCAGCAGCCTGTCGCCAATGCATCGGTGATCGTCGTCGGAACGCGATTCGGTGCGCAGACGGGCACTGACGGTCGCTATCGCATCGGAGGCGTGCCGAGTGGCAGTCAGAGGCTCTCCGCACGGCGCATCGGATATGCGACGCAGCAGCGCACGGTCCAGGTGAGCGATCAAACGTCCGCCGACTTCGCGTTACAACCAGCGGCGACGTCGCTCGACGAGGTGATCGTCACCGGCACCGCGGGCGGAGAGCTGCGTCGCTCGATCGGCAATGCGGTCGCGACGATCGATGCGGATGACGCGATCTCCAAGTCGGCCGCACAGAGCGTCAGCTCCCTCATCGGCGCGCGCGCTCCCGGCGTAATCATCGCGCCAAGCACGGGACGGCTCGGCGCGGGGCCAAGTATTCAGATTCGCGGCCGAAGCAGCATCGGTCTCGACAACTCGCCGATCATCTTCGTCGACGGCGTGCGCGTGAGCAACGCGACGAATGCCGGTCCAGTTGCGCCGACGGGACGGCTGGGAGGACAGGCGTCGAACGTCTCTGGTCGGTTGAACGACATCAGCCCGGAAGACATCGAGAGCATCGAGATCATCAAGGGCCCTGCCGCGTCGACGATTTACGGAACGGAAGCGGCGAGTGGCGTCATCCAGATCATCACGAAAAAGGGCGCCGCGGGAAGTCGTCCGCAGACAACGCTGCTCGTGGAAGAGGGCTCGATCTTTCTGCAGGATGCGGCAGGTCGCGTTCCAACGAACTACCTCAAGGATCCGTCGGGCGCGATCGTTACGTGGAACGGTGTGCAGAGCGAGGCCGACCGCGGAACGCCGCTTTACAAGACGGGTCAAACGCGCAAGTACAATGCGTCGTTGTCGGGCGGTCGTGAAGCGCTCACGTATTTCGTGTCGACGAGCTACGAGAACGACCTTGGCGTCGAGCCGAACAACTCGCTGCGTCAGGCGAGCTTCCGCGCGAACCTCAATACGCAGCTTTCTCCGAACCTCGACTTCTCGTCGAGTCTCGGGTACGTCTCGCTGTCGAGTCATCTGGGCGCAGACATCGGCGCGTCGGCGCTGTTGGGTGCGGTCGTGGGGCACAAACTGCTCTTTCCGGCGGCGCGCGGCTTCTATCCGAACTTTTCGCCAGAAGTGCCGCAGACGCTGTATGACAACGCGCAGGGTGTCCGTCGTTTCATTGGGAGCGCGACGCTTACGCATCGGCCGACGACGTGGCTGACGCAACACGTGCTCGTCGGCGTCGACGAGACCGGGGATGACAGTCGCGCCATCGAGCACTTCACTGCTGATCCGGCGCTCGTGCCGCTGATCGGTGCAGTTGCAGCAGCAGGCTCGATCGGACAAACGCTGCGTCACAACACGATCGTCACGGCGGACTACGGAGCAAGTGCGAAGGCCACGCTCAGTTCATCGCTCGCGGCGACGTCATCCATCGGCGGACAGTTCTATCGCACGGAGCTCAACTCGAGCTTCCTCGGCGGCACTGGCTTTCCGGGACTTGGTGTCGAGACGGTGAACTCGACGTCGACACCTGCGCCGGCGACGCAGACGCAGACGTTGAACACGACGATCGGTGCGTATGGTCAGGAGCAGTTCGGCTGGCGCGATCGCGTGTACGTCACCGGCGCACTTCGCGTCGACAACAATTCGGCGTTCGGCGACAAGCTGAAGTGGGTGACGTATCCGAAGCTGAGCTTCGCCTGGGTCATGAGCGAAGAGCCGTTCTGGCGTGCAAACGGCATCCTGACGTCGATGCGTGTGCGCGCCGCCTATGGTCAATCGGGACGTCAACCGGCTGCATTCTCTGCGTTGCGCACGTTCAGTCCGGCGCAGGGTCCTGGTGGTACGAGCGCGGTGACGCCCAACTCGAAGGGAAATCCCGATCTCAAGCCGGAGCGTGGCACCGAGACCGAGCTCGGATTCGAGAGTCAGCTTTTCAATCGGCTCGGTCTCGACTTCACGTACTTCAGCAAGCGCACCACAGACCTGATCATCAATCAGCCGGTCGCGCCGTCGAGTGGATTCTACAATGCGACGCCGGCGAATCTCGGGCGCGTAGACAATCATGGCATCGAGTTGCTCGCGACGCTTCAGGCGCTCTCGCGGCACAATGTGTCGTGGGACATCATCGGCAACGTCGCGACGAACAAGGATCAGATCAAGGATCTCGGCGGCATTGGCGGCGTGATTCTCAGCGCGGGGCAGACGAACATTGTCGGCGGTCCGATCGGAGGCATCTACACCAAGCGCGTCGTGTCGGCGGATCGCGACGCAACAACGGGTTTTGCGACGAACGTCCTCTGCGACGGTGGTGACGGTAAACCCGCCATCGCGTGCGCATCGGCGCCATTCGTGTTCATCGGCACGCCGACGCCAAAAGTCTCGGGCTCCGTCGCGAACACGATCTCGCTCTTCAACCGATTCCGGATCTACGGGCTCGTGGACTTCAAGAGCGGTTATCGCGTCGGGAACAACAACGAACAGCTTCGTTGCACGGGCGCAATTGGTGCTTCGCTCTGCCGCGCCAACTACTACCCGCTCGAATACGATCCGGTGTACCTCGCCGAACGTGTCGGTACGGCGGCGGCGCAGGGAATACTCGATCAGTATTTCCAGGACGGCTCGTTTGCGAAGCTGCGCGAAGTCTCGGTGACGTACACACTGCCGGCGAGCCTGCTGCGTGGCTTCCAGGCGGCGTCCGTCACGTTTTCTGGCCGCGATCTGCACACGTGGACGAAGTACGCTGGCCTCGATCCCGAAGTGAATGTGAACAATCCTTCGACGTCGTTCGCGACGGGCGATCAGGCAGTGACGCCGCCGCTCAGCCGGTTCATCGCCTCCATCAACCTCAAGTTCTGACCATGCGACTCTTCACTCATCGCCGTCACATCGCGCTGGCGCTCGGCGCGAGTCTGATGGCAACGGTATTGGTGGTCGCGTGCCGCGACATCACCAGCCTCGCGCAGGAAAATCCCGGCTCGCTGTCTGGCAGTACGCTCTATGTTCCGGGCAATGCGCAGCTGATCGTCAATGGTGCGATCTCCGATTTCGAGTGCGCGTACGCGCGCTACGTCGTCGGCAGCGGGTTGTTCGCCGACGAATTGTCGGTGGGCATCTCGCAGACGACAAACTTCGACTATGACGCCCGTCGTGTCCTCACGAGCGCAACGTACGGGACGAACAACTGCGGAGCGACGCCAAGCTCCACGCAGCAACCGGGGATCTACACGCCGCTCTCGACGGCACGTGCGACGACCGATACCGCCGCATCGTATCTCGAGCAGTGGACTGATGCGCAGGTGACAAATCGCCAAAAGCTCCTCGCGCAGAGCTACGCATACGCGGGCTACAGTCTGATTCTCCTCGGCGAGAGCATGTGTTCCGCTGCAATCAATCTTGGCCCGGAGCTCACGCCAGCACAGTTGTTCGCCGAGGCGAAGGTGCGTTTCGACAAGGCGATTCCCGCCGCGACGACGGCGAGCGACACAACGACACTCAATCTCGCGCGCGTGGGTCGTGCGCGCACATTGGCTGATCTCGGCGGCGCGGCGAGTCTCGCCGCTGCCGCGGCGGATGCGGCGCTCGTGCCCGCGACGTTCGCGGTGAGCACGTCGCCCGACGCCATCAATACGCGTCGACAGAATGCGCTGTTCATCAACATCTCACAGAGCTCGTTCTCTACCGTCGACACCTCGTTTCGCAACGTGCTCGTCCCGGGCGGGACGACGCAGGACCCGCGTGTGGCCGTGACGGATCTCGCTCGCAACGGAACGGCGACGGGCGCGAAGTTGTTCCTGCCCGCGAAGGCGGCGACGAACGCGTCGCCGATGCGGGTCGCGAGCTACGCCGAAGCGCAATTGATCGTCGCCGAAAATGCAGCTGCGACCAGCGACCTTGTCGCTGCGGTCACGGCGATCAACAACGCGCGTGCGCGCACGCCCGGAGTGCCGGCGTACGCGTTGCTCGCAGGTGCAACGGCTGCCGATGTAAAGACGCAGATCATCGAGGAGAGGCGTCGCGAGTTTTTCGTCGAAGGACATCGTCTTGGCGACATTCGCCGTTTTGGATTGCCATTCGCTCCAGCAGCCGGAGCGACGTATCAGTACGGCGGTGTCTACGGAACGCAGACGTGCTTTCCGCTGCCCGATATCGAGCGCATCAACAATCCCACGATTGCGAAGGGCAGTTGACCGTAATGTCGATCACTGTCAGACGGTGTTGTGCAATGCTGGTTGCGGCGCGTGCTCTACGGACCAGGAAAACAATGAGACCTACCAGCCGCATTTTCGTTATCGGTGTGCGACATCAAGTCTGCGTTGTCGCCGTCGCACTGGCGTCGGTCGCGACGATGGCATCCGCGCAACGTGCACCGGATTTCGTCGCATTCGACAAGTACGTCGAGAAGGCGGCGCGAGACTGGAACTCCGTTGGACTTGCGATCGCCGTCGTGAAGGGCGACTCGGTTGCCTTCGCCAAAGGGTACGGGGTGATCGAGCTCGGCAAGTCTGCCGCTGTGAACGAGCATACGCGCTTTGCGATCGGCTCGACGACCAAGGCAATGACGTCCGCCGCACTCGCGATGCTCGCCGACGAGGGGAAACTCCGCTGGGACGACAAGGTCATCGACTACATCCCCGAGCTCCGTCTCTACGATGCCTACGCGACACGTGAGCTCACCATTCGCGACCTGCTCACGCATCGGAGCGGGCTGCCGAGCACCGATTTATTCTGGGCGATCGACGAGACGACGCTTACGCCAGCGGAGATGATTCGCCGGCTGCGCTATGTGCGGCCATCCACGTCGTTTCGTTCGACGTGGAACTATCACAATGTCATGTACTCGCTGAGCGGCACGATCGTCGAGCGCGTCTCCGGACTGTCGTGGGACGCATTCATTCGAACGCGAATCTTTGCGCCGCTTGGCATGAACGAGTCTGAGGCACTCGTGTCTGGCATCAAGGGCAAGGCGAATGTCGCGATTCCCCATGCGGACATTCGTGACACCATTCGCATTGTCCCGATCAAGACGACTGACGCGGTTGCGCCAGCGGGTTCCGTGTGGTCGAGCGTCTCTGACATGTCCAAGTGGATGCGCTTCATTCTCGACAGCGGGCGCGTTGGAACCAAGCGACTGATCTCGCCGGCGAACTTTGTCGAGCTCGTCGCACCTCAGATGCGTGCGCCAATGGCGCAGTACCCGGCACTCGAGCTCGCGGCGCCACACTTCTTCAGCTACGCGCTCGGCTGGTTCGTGCAGGACTATCACGGCAGCACGGTGTGGATGCATACCGGCAGCATCGACGGAATGAGCGCGCTCATCGGACTGCTTCCGGAGGAGCACGTGGGCGTCTACGTGCTGGGCAATCTCGATCACCTCGAGTTGCGGCACGCGTTGATGTATCAGGCGTTCGATCTGTATGGAGGTGGTCCGGCGCGCGACTGGAGCGCTGAGCTCAAAACGCTTTTCGCTTCCAAGCATCCAGCTCGTTCCACTACACCGGTGCCGGCGCACGTTGTGAGCGCGAAGCCATCGTTGCCACTCGACAAGTTCGCCGGCACATACGTCGACTCCACATACGGAACGATTGTCGTCACCAGCGCGAATGGTGCACTGAACGCGCGCTACGGCAAGCTCGATATCGGCACGCTCGATCACTGGGATGTCGAAACGTTTCACAGCAGGCCGAAGACGCCGCTCGACGATCCGATGACGATCGCATTTCAGCTCGACGGAGCGGGCGGCGTTGCGTCGGTGCGCATGCTCGGCGTGACGTTCGTTCGCGCGCGACTCTAGTAACGAAGGCCTTCTCGTGCAGTACCTGCAGCAGAAGCACACAAACAGCAAAAGAATGCACGGAAACGGCGGATGGAAACATGAAACTGCAAATCAACATAGAAACCGATCTGCCGTTTCCAGTTGTGATCCGCTCGTACCGTGCATTCGGTTGCACCTCGCTGGAACATCAACCCGTCGACTGATGCAGAAGCGCTACCATTGTTTGATCGCAGTCGCCATTCTCGTCCTCAGCACCAGCGCGCTATCGCAGGCGCCGTCGGCGACGCCTGCACGAGCCACGTTGGAGTTCGACAAGCAGGAAGTGATGATCCCGATGCGTGACGGCGTGAAGCTGCACACCACGGTATACACGCAGAAGGGAATCACCGAGCCGCGCGCATTCATTCTGAATCGGACGCCCTACGGCATCGCGCAGAACGGGAGAGCGATGAATGGATCGTTCGCTGAGCTGGCGGACGACGGCTACATCTTCGTCTTCCAGGACATTCGCGGGCGCTTTGCATCGGAAGGCCAGTTCG
>JBDUCR010000499.1:0-6559 GCA_040003345.1 bacterium | reverse complement strand
CGAGGTTGTTGTTGCGACCCTGCTGCCACACCACGAACAGCGTGCTGCCCGGATTGTATTCGTACCGCATCACTGCGTTCGAGTTGAACTGGCGATAATTGAAACCATCGAACACTCCGGTCTTGTTGCCGTAGCTCTTGAACCGATCGGCGTAGTTGTCGGCGCGCGGGCGGTCGATCTCCTTCCAGTCCGCGTACGTCCCATTCGACACAAACGGCTGGCCGTACAGCTGGAACGACAGATTCGGCGTCGCGGTGAAGTTGACGCGCGTGCTGAAGCTCATCGTCGTCTGATCGAGGCGCGCAAAAGTGAAGTGCGTAGTGTCACTGCCGACTGCGCCGTACTGGCCATAGAACTGCGAGTTGTCACCGTTGCGGTTATAGCTGGCACCGAGCGATGCGGAGAAGCGGCTGGAGATGCGGAAGTCGAGATTGGGGCTGACGTACCCGTAGAATGAACGCCCTTCGTCCGACTTGCCCGCACCGAACCACGTGCTCGCCGTGATCGACCGGCGACTGTCGCTCTCGATGCCGGCCCAGAAATTCTGATTGGGCGAGATGCGAATCGCCGGTCCGCCGCGCGCCGCGCGATCGTTGTACGACGCCGCGTAGTCGTTGAGGTTGAAGCCGAGGTGCGTCCACCAGAAGTTCTTCCACTGGATGTGGCTGTTGTGATTCCAGCCGTTGCCGAGCATCAGGCCCGCGGTGCTCCAGCGTCCGGCGCCGTTGAAGTTGAAGAAGGCGCGCTGGTACACCGCCGTCGGCTTCTGGAACTGCAACGCAAACCAGTTGCGAAAGAGCTGTTCGTCGGCGCGCTGTTGGTAGCCCAGATCGTTCGACTCGAAGCCCGGCGAGAAGCGCTGCAGCACGCTCTGAAAACGCGTCACACCGCCGCCGAATTTGCTGAACGAGACACGCTCGGCGTCGCCGCGCAGCGATGTGCGCGCCGGATCGTATGAGATCGCATCATCGGGACGCTGATACGCGTGCACCGTGTTCGTCTGCAGCGACGAGATGGCCGCGGCTGAACCGTTCACGTCGCTCACGGCAGCAAACGTCTTCACTTCGTAGTTGTTGCTCCAGAAGCGACGGCGCCAATCGAGGCCACCGACATACGCAGAGTTCCGCAGGTATGGCGACGAGCTCGGATCGAGCGCGCGATTCACGCCGGTGAGCATGAGACCCATGTCGCCCTGTCCGTCGGAGTCGTCACGCTGGAGACGGACGACATTGTAGTTCGTGCGCGGCTCGATGGCCGCGATCTGGCCGTTGAAAGGCACAGCGCCGTCAACGCGTTCCGTCACGGCGTCGAGCAGACCGACGGAGAATCCATTCGCGAGCCGTCCGGTGAGCTTGCCCGCTGCCGCGATCGGCGTGGACGTCAGGCTCGATGCGTCGCCGTAGGTGTCGCCAAGCTGAGGGTTGCGCCCGATGCGGCGCGAATAGAAGAGGCCCGTGCACCCGCTGTCGATGTCGTCGCAGCTCGTGTTGAACGTGAAGATGCCGGCGCCCTCGAGAAAGAATGGCCGACGCTCGCTGAAGAACGTTTCGAATGCGGTGAGGTTGAGCTGCGCCGGATCCGCTTCGACCTGGCCGAAGTCGGGGTTGATCGTGGCGTCGAGTGTGAGGTTCGACGACAATCCGTACTTCACATCCGCGCCGGCGGTGAGCTTGTTCGGATGATCGTAGCGTCCGGCCGAGAGTCTCGATGATCCGTAGTCGCGCGTTTCATTCTTGACGACGGTGTACGGGAGAATCTCGAGCCGGCGTGGCGACGGCAGTGCGCCGATGCCCGAGAGCGTTCCTGCCTGCGACACATAGCCCTGCACATTTCGCTTGATCAAAGGCCACGAGAGACGCTCACCGGTGCGCGCGATGTCGCGAACGATCAGCAAGCCGAATGTGTGGTCGTCGCCCGGTGCGTAGCGGATCTGGCTGAAGGGAATCCTGAATTCCGCGACCCAACCGACGGAATCAATTCGCGTTGCAACATCCCACACCGCGTCCCACGAATCGTCTTCGTTGCCGTCGTTGGAGACGTAGTAGTCGCGCTTCACTCCCGCAGGATTGGTGATGAACTGAAATGCGGTCTTCTTGTCGTGGTAGGAATCGATGACGAGCTTGAGTTGCTCGGACTGTGTGCGAACGTCGCGACGCGAGAGCAGCGAGATGATGCTGTCCGGCGCCGGGTCGTACATGCGCGCGAGGACGTACAGGTTGCGGTCGTCGTAGGTGACTCGGACTTCGGTCTTGAAGCGCGACACCTTGCCTTCGTTGGGGTCGTACTCGAGGAATTGATCGATCACCTGCGCACTTGCCCACGCCGGATCGTCCGCTCGACCGTCGAGTACGGGGGCCACCGCCGCGCGTGACGCGCTTGCCGCGGTAGCGGAGGCTCTTGCTGCGATCGGCGCGGTCGCCACGGTTGCGGACGCCCCTTGATTGCTCGTGGCGAGGGTCGCTTTAGGCGCTTGGGCGTGCACCGCCGTGGAGCTAACACACGCCACGGCGAGAAGGGTGACGGAGAGGAGACTTGGGCGCTGCATCGGTGCATCCGGGTGGGAGGATGCCGGTGAGACAGCGTGGCCCGACAAAGGGTTGAAATTTCCGCATACGGAGTTGCGGGGGCGCGTCCGCTGGCTTCGCCGGCTGACTCCCGGGGCGCAGGTATTAGCTTGTCTCGAATGTCACCATCTCTCCGTCCATCTATCGCCGCCTTGGCCGCCGCGCCAACCACCACCACCGTCCGCCGGCTGTGGAAGGCCCTCACCCCGGAAGAGCGCACGCAGGGCATCACCGCCTCGCTCGACGACGACGAGAACGGGTGGGTCAAGAACACCACGCGCAGCTCGGTGGCAGCCGCGCTCAAGTTCCGCCCACAGACCGTGGCATCCTGGCCGCGTCCAAAGCTGGTCAGCGAAGCAACGCGACTGCCCATCGACGACGCGCAACTCCTCAGCGCCTACCTCGTCGACCTCCACCTCGGCCACCGCCGCCCGATGATGGCGGCCTTCCTCGACGCACTCGGTATCGCGAATGACGGAGGTCGCATCGACTCCGAGACGACCGAAGTGCCGGTGCAGGACGCAGTGCGCGTTGCGGCCGCGGCGGACGATCTGGTGGCGAAATTTCCGCCCGACGAAGTGGCGACATACTTCCTCACGCTGCTGCTGCAGGACGCCGCGGTATGGGGCGGCCTCACGACTTGGCTCGAGGCGCAGACGTAAGGTCTCCCGCCGCCGTCCCGCTCAAAATGCCAGCAGATAGTCGTCGATCGGGATGCGCTTGAACATGAACAGCGCCATCAACACCCAGGAATAGCCCACGCACGCGGACGCGAGCACCATCGAGCGCGAGAAGGCGCGCGCGCCCGCGCGGTGGCGATCCTGCACGTGAAGGGCGAGCCCGACGATGAGGAAGATCGAGTAGTCGAGAAACGCGCGCGCACCGAACGACCCGCCGAACCACCACGTCTCCCACGCGGAGTTGGCGAGCCAGATCCAGAGGAGAGCGAGTGCGCCGAGGCGGACGAGTGCGGTCTGTGTCGCCAGGTGTCGCGCGAGTCCCAGAACGGCGAACAGCATGAGCGGCGTCCAGAAGAACAGGCCGTGTCTCGACGAAAAGAGCGTCTGCAGCAGCTTTGGCTGGAGCCAGTGAAATACTTCGGCACCGTAGCCGTAGTAGAAGTACGATCCGCTCATCTGCTTCCAGACCCAGAGCTGCGCGAACAGCGGCACCGCTCCGAGGCCCAGCAACAGCAGTTCGCGTCGGCGCGATCCAGCTCGCAGCCGCACCGCGATCCAGAAGAGATAGAGCGCGAACAGCAGAAGGCCGACGTTCGTCGGACGCGTGATGACGGCCATTCCCGCCGCGAGCGCGAAGATCATGACGTCGCGCGCCGCAGACTCACTACGTAGCCAACGCGTTCGCGCGCGCTCGAACGTCCACACCGACAACGCCATCCAGAAGGCGCCGATCACGTGCGACATGATCGGCTGTCGAAAGACGTAGTAGAGATAGGGAGTGCCCAACCAGTACAGCGCGATCGCGATGGCAACCGCGTTCGGCTCGATGTCGAGATAGCGGACCGAGAGGTCGTCGGCGATGAGCATCGTCGCCGTGGCGAGGCCGATCACGAACGCGACCGCGAGCAGCTCGTAGAGAATGGTGTAGCCATTCGGCTCGAAGGTCTTCCGCTCTGCGACGCCGTAGATGGCAGTCGACACGACGTGCGCGACAAGGAATTCAGGGATGAGCGTCACGCTCACGCCAATCGGATACTTATCGTTGACGCGACCGATCGGCGTCTTCTGCGCGTACGCGCCTTCCTGCGTGTCTCTCCGCGCGAGCTGGTTCGCCAGATCCAGGTCGTGATCGATGATCATCGACGGCACGTAGGCGTAGTAGCCGCGCGCGTCAGACACCATGAACTCGAAGTCGGGACGCATTGCTTGCGCGACGAGCGCCAGAACGAAGCTGGCGGCGCCGAGCATGACATAGAGCTGAATGCGACGACGTCGGCTCTGGAGAAATGTCCAGGCCGACGTCGATATGGTCGTCATCGCGAGTGAGCTTCGATCCCGATTGTGATCGACGCCAGAGAGCTACTTGCGCACGAGCGGCGAGAATGCGATTCCGTCGGGCCCGGCGCCTACTCCGCCAACGCCCACGACCTTGTGCGTCTGCAGGTTTACTGCAAGCACCTGGTTGCTGCCGTGGAGCGTGATGTACGCGATGTCGGCAATGGGATCGAACGTCACGCCTTCAGGGCCTGCACCGGTTTCGCCCGGCGGGCCGCCCGTCACTGGAGTGATGTCCTTCTCCTTGGACAGATCGATCTGCGCGAGCTCTCTGTTCGTTCCGATCTCGAACAACCAGACCTTGTTGTTCGTCGGGTCGTTCACGACGGCGATGCGTCCGGTGCGCGAGATGCCGATGCGATACGGCATGCCGAATCCGGTGAGCGTGGCGGTCTTCTCGCCGCGCTGCGTATCGATGATGGTGACGGTCTTGTCGGTGTTGCTGCCGACCCACACGAGAAGGCCACCGGGTGTCGTTGCGATGCCTTCGTCGTTCGGCGCGGCGGGCACCGTGCGCACGGTCTTGCGTGCTTCGAGATCGAACTCCGTGATGCTGCCGTCGCCGATATTCGCCGTCCATGCGCGCTTGCCATCGCGTCGCACGGCGACCATGTGCGATCCGCGCGCGTTTGTCGCCAGTGCCGTGTCCACCTTGCCGCTGGCAAAATCCACGAGCACGAGCTTCTGCGATGTCTCGCTCGTGACGACGAGCTTGCGTCCGTCCTGAATGAATGCGGCGCCGTGCGGGCGATGGTATTCACCGAGGTCGATGGTGCGAACGACGGTCGGCGTGGCGGCGGCGAGGTCGATCACGCTGAGCGTGTTGCCGATGGAGTCGCGGTTGCCGTAGTTGGTGACCACCGCCCAGCGTCCGTCAGGCGACACGGCGGTCTCGTGCGGTCCGGTGCCCACCGTGAGCGTTGCGATCGTCTTGAGGTTCGATGCGTCGACGATGGTTGCACTCGCGCCTTGCTGGTTGGCGACGACGAGCAGCCCAGCGCGAGCCGGTGCATCGGGGCGCGCATTCTCGATGACGCGATTGGCGCGCAACGAGTCAAGCCCGATTGGACGCCGCGAGTCTGGCCGAGCTCCGGTGCCGCCTTCCGGCTGTGGATTGCCCGAGCACGCCGCGGCAAGAGCAAGGCTGGAACCGATCAGAATGGTACGCGTCATCGACATGGGGCGCTTCGCTTGGGGGGACTGCTGGGGCGCTACGCTTACGGGGCGCTGCGCTTTATGGAACGCCGTGCCCCTGAGCGAGCATAGCGAGCGCCCCCTGAGCGAGCAAGCGAGCGCCCACGGAGCGGGCAAGACAAGCGCCACATGAACACGCTCTCTGCCTATGAGACACTCTGTACAGCCGTCTCCCCACGCTGTTCCTCGACCGCCAGCACGGCCGGACCGTCGCCCATCCCATCGGGCCGAGGCAACCGCACGATGAACGTCGTACCGATGCCGACTTCGCTCTCGACTTCCACGGTCGCGCCGATGAGCTGCACGAACGTCTTCACGATCGAAAGCCCCAGCCCCGTTCCGCCGAATTCGCGCCGCGTCGAACTGTCACCCTGCTCGAACGGCTCGAAGATCTTGCCACGGCGGTCGGACGGAATGCCGATGCCCGTATCACGAACAACGATCTCGCGCGGCACACCGCCCGCGCCCGGATCGGTCACGACGCGAACGAGCACTTCGCCCTCAGCCGTGAACTTGATCGCATTGCCGACGAGATTGATCAGGATCTGCCGGAGCTTCCCCGCATCCGTCACGATCGGCAGCACCTGCGACGGTATCTCGCGACGCAACGTCAATCCCTTCGCTTCGGCCGTGGACGCAAGCATCGCGAGCGTCTCATACACGAGCGCGTCGAGCATCACCGACTCGCGCTCGAACTCCATGTGCCCGGCCTCGACCTTCGCGACATCGAGAATCTGATTGATCACCGACAACAGATGCATCCCGTTGTCGAGAATACGCTCGGCG
>JBDUCR010000190.1:0-21989 GCA_040003345.1 bacterium | reverse complement strand
GCGTGCGCGCGAGTCCCGCTTGCGCGACTGCCGCCGTCGGATCGCACGGCATGGCTGCATCGTGCCGCTCGGTGCAGAACACACCGTAGATCCATCCGTCCTCGTGCTGCGTGATTCGCATGTCGTATACGTTGACATCGGGCACAGATGTCTCGGGCAGGTGCACCGGAAGATCCCAGAAGCGCCAGCCATCCATACCATTCGCGCTTTCGGCGACGGCGAAAAAGGATTTGCGATCGACACCTTCAACGCGCACGACGAGCAAATAGCGCGATCCGAGCTTGACCGCGCCCGGATTGAACACCGCGTTGATCGCCATGCGTTCGAGCAACCCGGGATTCGTAGCGGGATCGAGATCATAACGCCAGGACGGCGGCACGTGCGCCGCTGTCAGAATCGGATGCGAGTACCGCTCGAAAATGCCGTTGCCCGGCACACACTCAGCGCGACGACTCATGAGCTCGCGATGTGCGTCCTCGAGCGCAGCCACTCGCCGAGGAAACTCGGCGGCGGCAGAATCTTCTCTGGACATTCGCGGGCCGCTCGACGATTGCAACACGCGCTTCACGCCTGCACGGGAGTCAGGGCGATCGCGCCTGCCGGGGACGTGTCCTGCACGCGCGCGAGATCAGATGGATAGTCGTGGAGCTTGTCATACCACGTGACTTTCAGAATGCCCGACGTCACGATGATGAGCCCTGCGCAGATCGAGACGGCTTGCCAGTTCTTGATGACGAGATAGATGCCAAGCGCGACCTGCGACGTCTGCCAGACAATACCGACGGCGACGTTGAACATGTCGCGCCAGAACTCAGTGTTCGCCTCGAGCTCTTGACGCTCGCGCGCGAGCTTCTCGTGGATCGGACCCCAAAAGCCCCACGGCCGCACCTTGTCGTAGAAATTCTTCAGCACCTCTTCGTCGTCAGGCGCCGTGAGCAGCGAGCCGGCGATGCATCCGATCAACGAGATCGCGAGGATGATCGGAAAGGCAAAGATCGGCGTGACATTCGGCAGCAGTCGCGGAACGAGCCCCGCCCCCGCGATGCCACCGGTCATTCCCCAGAAATAGCCATACGCGTTGAACCGCCACCAATACCACTTGAGCAGATTCGCCGCCGCGTAACCGCCGTACAGCGCAGAGAGAATCCACTGTACGATCTCGTTCACGGAGCCGACGAAAAGGCCGATTCCCGTGCCGATCAACACGACGACCACCGACACCACATAGCTCAGGCGGACATACGTCTTTTGCTCGGCGCTGGGATTGATGTAGCGCTTGTAGATGTCGTTGACGATGTACGCTGGTGCCGCATTCACCGTCGCTGAGTATGTCGCCATGAACGCGGCCAGCAGCGCCGCGATGAGAAGGCCGAGCAGCCCCGTCGGAATGAAGTTCTTCATCACGTACGGGAGGATGAGCTCAAAATCCACCGCGTTGCCCATGCCGTTCAACTGCGGGCTGAAGAACGCGAGCGCCAGGACTGTGAGTCCTGCGACGAGCATGTAGCGGGGTGTCATCAGCACGAGGCTGACGAGTCCACTCATGCGCGCCGCATCGCGCGGACTCTTTGTCGAGAGCACGCGCTGCATGTCGTAGTTCGGTGCCGGACCAGCACCGCTGAGAAGCAGACCTTTGAACAGCGTCATCATGAAGAACGCCGAGAACATCGTCCAGCCGTCCGCCGCAATGCGCGTGTTGGCGGCGGGCATCAGCTGACTCCAGTCCAGGTCGAGCGTCTTTCCGAACCAGGGTGAGTGCCAGCCTGCAGGCACCACGGCCGCGAGCATCTGCGGCGTGACGCGCTGCATCGCGATGATGCCCACCCAGATGCACGCGGCAGTCTTGAGCGCCGCCTGCAGCACTTCCGTGAACACCACGCTGAACATGCCGCCCTTCACCACGTACACCGTTGTGATCGCAGTGATGACCAACCCCCACAGGTTGGTGTTCACCGCCGGATTGGCCGAGAGATGCCACGGCAGGAATGTCGCCGCGAACTTGCCGACGCCGACAAACCCATACGCGAGAAAGCCGATCACATTCACGATCGCGAACACAACGACGATGATGTGTGCGAGCTGCGCGCCGCGTCCCTCACCAAAGCGGAACCTGATCCACTCCGCACCAGTCATCACTCCCGAGCGGCGGAGCCACACGGAGAGGAAGATCATGAGAAAGATCTGGTTGAAGATCGGCCAGAGCCACGGAATCCAGATGCTCTTCAACCCATAGATGAACAGCAGGTACACCAGCCACATCGTCCCGCTGATGTCGAACATCCCCGACGCGTTGGAGACGCCGAGGAGGTACCACGGGATTTCATTACCGCCGAGGAAGTAGCTGCGCAGGCTGAGCGACGCGCGCTTGGCGATCCAGAATCCAAGCGCGAGCGTCGCAATGATGTACGCCGCGATGATGAGCCAATCGAGGAGATGCAGATTCATGTCGGCGGGATCGGGTCTGCGTTGGAGCGCTGTGTGATGACTGACTAGTACCCTGGATTCTGTTTGATCAGGCGATTCGAACCGATCTCGGCGTCCGGCAAAGGCAGTAGCATCTGGAAATCCTTCCGCGTCTTGCACGTTGACGACGTGGGATTTCTCGCGCCGGGAAAAACCGTGGTCTTGTTATTTACGAGATCCAGATACCGGCCCTGGCGCTTGTAGTCGAACCATTCCTGGAATTCGCCAAACAGCTCATGACGTCGCTCGAGCCATACCGCGTCCCGGAACGTGCTCTGCGTGAGCCCCGGCTTCGCCGTCTGCAAGGAAGGCAGACTGTCACGCGCCCGCACCTGATTGATTGCCGCATACGCCGCCTGCGACGTCGCCGACACCTCGTTCTCCGCCTCGGCGAATACGAGCAGCACGTCGGCAAAGCGCAGAATGATTGGATTGTTCGAATTCTGGCTCTTCGTCAGCGCTGTGCGGTCCACGTACTTCATCGTGAATACGCGCGGTGTGATGCCGATGGTGTTGCCCTTGGCGAGCTTGTAGAAGTTGACGCCGTTGGTGTCGCAGCTGCCGCCGTCGTCCCACGTCCAACCGTTCTGCGTTGCCGTGGGCAGTTGTTGCTGGATGCTGTCCGGCACCGCGAACTTGAGGTAGGTCGGAGTGCCTGGAGCAGTTGAGCTCGAGCCTTCATTCCAGTGATCGAAGACCGCGTAGCCCGGCTTTACACGCAGATCTTTCGGCTCGTACGTCTCGTACAATGACGTGCGCATCTGCGCAAAGCCGCCTGCTCCGCCGCCGACGAGGGCATAGTCCGCCGGATTGAAGAAGCTGCCGAGTTCCGGCCCCGTGTTCTCGCGATGCGTTGCCCCGATCTGCCAAAGGATTTCCTGGCTGGAAATCTGCGTCTGCCAGTCGAAGTTCTTCATGAAGTCCGCTTCGAGCTTCACGTTGGGCGCGTTCATCACGAGCTGCGCCGCCTTGCGCGCGGAGTCGTAATACACGGCGCCCATCTTTGCTTCGGCACCTGCCATGGTGAGATACGCTTTCGCGAGCAATCCATTCGCCGATGGTGCAATGGGCCGGCCGCGATCGGCATCCGTGTACGTCTTTGACGAGAAGTCAGCCGGCAGTTCGCTCGCCGCTGCTTTGAGATCCTTCACGATCACGTTGTAGACATCAGGGACCGATGAGCGTGCGATCTCGCCATACGTGCCGTCGGGCTGATACGCCTCGAGGCGCAGAGGTACGCCCCCATATCGGCGCACGAGCTCGAAGTACGCATACCCGCGCAGGAAATGCGCCTCGCCCTTGAGACGCGTGACGAGTGTGGGATCGAGCGGGCTCTTGTCGAGTTGCGCGAGCAGATCGTTCGCGCGACGCACGACAGCGAAGTTCGCGGTCCACGTGCGACCACCAAACCAGTAGCCTGCGCCAGGCCCGTTGGTGCCCCATGCCCACCAGTTCGGGCACGCGATATCAACGCCTTCGCATGTCGTTTCCTGCCACGCGGGATCGATCCAGTCGTCCCACGTCATGAGCGGCGTGTACATCCCGTTGGCGGCGTTAATCGCCTCAGCCGCGTTCTTGAAGTAGTTCGCCGGATCGACGAACGTCTGCGGCGTCTCCGCGAGATCAACGGGATTCTTGCATGCGCTGAGAGCGGCAAGTGCACAGACGGGCACCAGCATCGTCGAACGCATCACTCTGAAAATGTTCTTCATGGCTCGCCGTTACGAATGGTGGAGGCTCGCACCGACTGCTGCATTCGCAGCAACCGGCATGCGTCGTCGTCAGAAGGTGACACTCAATCCGAGCGTGAAGGTGCGCGCCTGCGGATAGCTGCCGAGATCCACACCGCGCATCGATGCATCGCTGAAGGCGCTCACTTCCGGATCGAAGCCGGTGTACTTCGTGTGCGTCCAGAGATTGATCCCGTTCACGAACACCCGCGCCGTGGCGACGCCAGGAACGAGGTTCGGCGAGATCTCATATCCGAGCTGAACGTTCTTGAGACGGACGTACGAGCCGTCTTCGACGAACGCATCGGAGAATCGTCCGACCACTGCGCGGTCCGAGCGAATCATCGGATACTTGCCGTTCGGATTCGTCGTCGGATCGAAGGCATTCTGGTAGTACTCGTACGGGATATTGCCGTCGTTGCCGTTCAGCACGAGGAAGGTGAGACGGCTGCTGTTGATGATGCTGTTCCCCTGCGACGCCGTGACGAGGGCGCTCAGATCGAACTTGCCGACGCGGAAGCGGTTGGTGATGCCCCACGTGTATCGCGGATTCACGTCGCCGATCTGCGTGCGGTCGTCGTCGCTGAGCGTGGTATCGCCGTTGACGTTCGCGAAGCGATAGTCGCCGATGCGTGCATCGGACTGCACCTTCTTGTACGCGTCGACCTCCGCCTGATTGTGGAAGATGCCATCGGTCTTGTAGCCCCAGATCGTTCCGATCGGATAGCCGGGCTTCTGAATGAACGGATTCACCTCGAGACCGCCGCCAGCGCCGAGCCGATCACTGAACTGCTGCTGCGTGTTGCCGAGATCGGTGATCTTGTTCCGGTTGCGCGAGTAGTTGCCCGAGACGATCCACTGCAGACCGCCGCCCCTGCCGCGCAGCAACTCGTATTGCGCCGACAGTTCGATACCCTTGTTCGAGACGGAGCCCGAGTTGAACGTCGCCTGCGAGTAGCCGGTGTTCGTCGCGAGATTGACGGTCTGCAAGAGGTCGGTGGTGTTCTTGTCGTAGACGTCCACCGTGAACGACAACCGGCTGCCGAAGAATGACGCATCGAGACCGGCGTCCTTCTGCAGGGTCGTCTCCCAGTGCAGGTTCGGATTCGCGAGACGTCCGATCTCCGCAGCGGCGACGAGATTCTCTCCGATGACGGTCGTGAGCCCGTTGATCGTTGCGAGCGATTGATACGGATTGATCGCCTGATTGCCAGTCTGCCCCACGCTCGCACGCAGCTTGAGCTCGTCGAGTGCTTTGTATTTCGCGAAGAACGACTCCTTGTTCATCCGCCACGCTGCACCGAGTGAGCTGAACGTCGCCCACTTGTTGTTGATGGCGAAGCGAGACGAGCCATCACGGCGCACCGTGCCGGTCAGCAGATACTTGTCATTCAGGCTGTAGTTCGCGCGGCCGAGCCACGACGCCAGTTTCCAGATGTCGATGCCCGTTTGCGGAATGGTCGACGCCAGACCGTTCTGCAGACGGTTCGATCCAAGCGCATCGTCAGGGAAGCT
Organism: bacterium; assembly: GCA_040003345.1. Taxonomy (GTDB): domain Bacteria; phylum Gemmatimonadota; class Gemmatimonadetes; order Gemmatimonadales; family Gemmatimonadaceae; genus AG11. Next base: position 16,281 of record JBDUCR010000190.1, on the reverse strand, counting down.
CGACACCTGATTCTTCAGGTAGTTGCTCTGATTCCACTCGTAGGTGAATCCGCCCACCGCATCGATGCGATTGTTCGCATTGATGTCGACGTTGTATTTCAGCAGATCTTCATGCACGAGGTTGCGGTATTCCGCACCACTGACCAGCGCCAGGCCGCCATTTGAATTCCCCTCGGCGACCGTGCGCGGAAAGTAGGAATCGTTGTCACGCTGCTCGAAGTTCCCGCCAATGCTCGACTCAAAGGAGAGGCCGCGCGGCAAGGCGGCGGAGAGTCGCACGCTTCCCAATCCGCGATTGATCGCTTCCGTCTCGTTCACCTGGTCGGTGTACCGCGTGGGATTCGCGCCATAGCGGCTGAAGTAGCTCTGATTCTCGGCGCGCGGATCGGCGATCGCACGCGCGCTGTCGATCGCTTCGCTAGGCAGCGGGCTGTAGCGAATGGCGCTCCGAATGATGCCCTGCGCTGTCGTGCCTTCCGTACCAGACGTGCGAACCAGATTGCTCGTCGATCGCGTGCCCGACAGGTTGCTCGTGACGTGCAGAATCGAGTTCAACTGGCGGTCGACATTCATGCGAACGCCGCCACGCTTGAAACCGGAGCCGATGATCGCGCCCGACTGATCGTAGTAGTTCGTCGAGATAGCGAAGCCGCCGATGTTGTCGCCGCCGGAGAATGCCATCTGCAGATCGCGAGTCGGCGCGTCGTGGAAAATGCGATCCTGCCAGTTGATCCCCGAGCCAAACTGCGACGCGAGCTGCTCCGGCGTGAGCGACGGCGTGCCACCTGTGTTCGTACCGCAGCCGTACGGGCAATCGGTGCGGCCAGCGTTTTTGGTCGCGACGTTCGCGTAGGTGGCGTAGTCCAAGGCGTTCAGCACATTCACTTCGCGCACGACCTTCGACATGCCGCTCGAGTAGCTCAACGCAAACTGGCCCTGACCATTCTGGCCGCGTCGGGTGGTGATGATGACGACACCATTCGACGCGCGGCTGCCATAGATCGCCGTCGCCGACGCGTCCTTGAGAATGTCGATGGACTCGATGTCCGACGGCGCGATCTGCGACAGCGGATTCACGGTCGTGAGCGTCGTGAAGCTCGGCTCCGTCCCGCCGAGCGTCATCTTGGAGAATCCGTCGGAACCGACGGGCACACCATCGATGACGTAAAGCGGCTGTGCGCTGCCACTCGTTGTGCTGATGCCGCGGATGTTCACCGTGATCGCGCCACCGGGCGCCGCATCACCCTGCGTCACCTGCACGCCAGCGACGCGTCCCTGCAATCCCTGCTCGAGACTCTGTGGAGAGTTCTTGAGCACGTCCTCCGCCGATACCGAGGAGATCGATCCGGTGAGATCGCTGCGCCGTTGCGTTCCGTAGCCCACCGTGACGATTTCTGACAGCGCGATCGCCGCTCGTGTGACCGAGAAGTTCGCGATCGCCGTCTGTGAAACGCTGACCGTGACCGGAATTTCCTGTGCGCGATAGCCCAGGACATTCAGACGAACGCGGCGCGCACCAACTGGAACGCCAGGCAACACATAGCTGCCATCGTCCCTGCTGCCCGTCGCGCGTGACGAGCCGACGATCGAGATGCGCGCACCCACGATCGGTTTGCTCGTTGTGGAATCCATCACTCGTCCGGTGACGACGCCGGTTGCGGTCTGCGCGCTCGCCCGCCCGACCCCGAGAGCCAGGAGGAACAGCGCGGACAGCATCACCGCAGTGCGAACACATCTCATGAGGTGCGCCCTCTGATTGGTGGAAAGGCGAAACTGTCCCGCCGGAGAGCGGAACACAGGAGTCACGACGGCGTGTCTCCCAGGTGGAGCCTGCTGTTGCACGTCATCCTGCGCTTCACGACGGCACGACCGGTTCACGTGATCACCACGAGTCTGTTCTGAATGGAGACGTCGGGAGTCCTGCGCGGTTATAGAGGTCTGCGTCCTTCGGGTTGTTGCCCCACGCGTAGCGCACGGCGACTGGGTTAGCCACCTTCGAGCTCGATACGATGACGCGATCGCTTTCGATGCGCGCATCGGCCCAGACGAAGTGGCGATCAGTGCCAGCGATGGCGAAGCCGCCCGGATGCCCTGGCGTGGTCCGGCTAACAAGACCGCCGCCCACATTCGAGAACTGGATGGCTAGTGCACCCTTACTCGGCTCCTGTCGCAGATAGACTGGACCTGACGATGCGACCGCCTGACCGTAGGCCACCTTGCGCGCAACGAGCGCGAGCCGCGCACCAACATCCTGCTTGTTACGCGGATGAAGTTCGTTCTCTCCGCCAAGATCGATGATCACCGCCTGTCCGGTCTTTGGCAGCGCGAGCGCTGCCGTCTGCGAGGCGCGCAACGCTGCCCACGTGCTCTGCGACGCAGGCTCCGCATCCGGCGCCATGTAGTTCGGAAGCTGCACCCAGAGAAATGGGAAATCACCGAGTCCCCACTCTTTTCGCCATGATGTGATGAGCGTCGCGAACAACGGTCGATAGGCGACGGCGTCTTCGATATGATCCGCGTTCGACTCGCCCTGATACCAGATCGCACCCGTGATGGGATACTGCGTCAGCGGATGGAGCATCCTGTTGTAGACGACGGTCGGAATCTTGTTGACGTGCTGTCCGTCCGGACTCACCGAGACCGCGCCGACCTTGAACTTCCATTGGCCAGCAAGAGGTCGCTTCACGCCACCTGCGTCGATGAAGAGCAACGATGGGTCGCCGTAAATCCCGCCACCACCGCCGGTGTCCTCAACGCGAACCGCGATCACGTTGCGACCCGCGCGCAGCGCCGATGCGGGCACGTCGTACACGCGCGCGCGATTCCACGCGAGCGAAGTACGTCCCACTTCGGCACCGTTCACCCAGCTGATGTCGGAGTCGTCGATGGTGCCGAGTCCGAGATGAATACCGTGAGCGGCTTCCTGCTGCGAGAGCGTGAAGGTCGTGCGATACCACGCGATGCCGTCCATGCCATCGTACCCGACATGCTCCCACAACTCTGGCGTCGGGATCGCGGACCACCGGCTGTCGTCGAGCGACGGATCTGCCCACACGGCCTTGTTACCGACGAGTCCCGCGTCGGTCGCCGGCAGCTCGCCAATGCGCATGCGCAGTGAGTCCTTCATGCGCTTTTCGTACGCGCTCTCGTTGCGCGCAATGTCGGCCCACTGCGCGTCAGTGAGCTTGAGCGCCGACTTGCTGATCCACGGTTCGATGCGGCTGCCGCCCCACGACGTGTTGACAATTCCAATGGGGACGCCGACGGATTTGCGGAGATCGCGGGCGAAGAAGTAGCCGACCGCCGTAAACGTTGCGACATGTTGCGGATCGGCGATTGCCCACGAACCGCCGACAAGGTCGGTCGCGGGAGCGTCGCCAAAGGACGTTGGTACTTTGAACTGGCGAATCAGGGAATCGTGCGCGGCAGCGATCTCCTGCTGGCCATTCTTCGTGTCTGCTACCGTCCACTCCATGTTCGACTGGCCAGACGCGATCCACACATCGCCGATGAGAATGTCGCGCACGGCGATGGTCTGATCACCGGCAACGATCGTCATGGAGTGCGGTCCACCCGCGGACATTGGTGGAAGTACAACCCTCCATGCGCCGTCGACGCCCGCGTTTGTCGCACGGACACGCCCGTCGAACGTGACAGTTACTCTCGCCTTCGGCGTCGCCCATCCCCACACCGGAACGGACTTTCCGCGCTGCATGACCATGCCATCGCCGATGAGTCGCGAGACACGCAACACGCTGGACGAGTGTGTGCGCCGCGCCGCGTGCGAAGCCGCGGGCGCGATGCTCGTTGCCATCAACAGTGCCGTCAGAATGCGAAGGGACATCGACGAGGGGGTCGTTTGTTCGCGAGGCTAACGAAATCACACCACCATTACACAAATCTTTTGCTTAATTAGCTCCGACGTAGAACAAGGCTCATTTCGACAATAGATTTTGCGAATGTCAGGAAGGCGCGCTAGATGACCCGGGAACCCGCGAACGCGTCACAGCCATGCTTCCGGCGGCTTTTTCCCTGCAATGCCCGAGTTGCGCGGGAGTATATGGCGCCGCGAAGATGATTCGTCAAGTTGATTTTGGAAATAGCCACTCATAGCCTTGCCGCTCGGCCGGCCATCCGCCGGACGCCACATCCTTCCGGCCATCCTGTGCTCACCGGCACGAACCTCGTCTATACCAAGAAGTTCAATCTCCGCGTCGTCCACGAAGTCATTCGCGTCTTCGGACCCCTGTCGCGCGCGGACATCGCAAGACATACAGAGCTCACGGGTCAGACAGTCTCGAACCTCGTGCGCGAGCTCCTCGACCTGCGACTCGTACGGGAAGCGGCGCGCCGAAGCGAAGGTCGAGGGGCGCCATCGACCACACTTGCGCTCAATCCCGACGGCGCATTCGCCGTCGGTCTCGACTTCGATCGCGATCACCTCACCGGTGTCCTCGTCGACCTCGAAGGCACCGTACGCCATCGCATTCACACTGACCTCGACGCGCCGTCACCGAGTGAAGCCCTGGAGCTCATGTCGGATACGGCGATGACGCTCATCAAGCGACAAGGCTTGCGACGCGATCAGGTCGCGGGGCTCGGCGTCGGCATCCCGGGTCCGATGCACCAGGTTGGCAGTGGGCGCGGATATGTCGTCAATCCGAAAGCCCTTCCTGGATGGCACAACATTCCCCTCGCGGACTGGCTGCGCGATCGCCTCGACATGCCGGTCTTTCTGGAGAACAACGCCACTGCCGCCGCCGTCGGTGAGCACTGGTACGGAGCGGGTCAGCAGATCAGCACCTTCTTCTACATCTATTTCGGGAGCGGACTCGGTGGCGGTCTCGTGATGGACGGTCGTCCTTACGAAGGCTTCACCGGCAACGCCGGCGAAATCGGATATCTGCCCACGGTGTTAGCCGGCGACGGCGCTGCATCGAGCGCCAATGATCCCGGACACGTTGGATTGCACTTCAACATGCCGCGTCTCTACGAACAGCTGCGAGAGGACGGCACTGACGCACGCACGCTCGAAGATCTCGACGCGCTCCTTGCCGCAGAACATCCGCCATTGCTCCGATGGATGGATAACGCGTCCGATCACCTCACAGGGCTCGTGCTCGCCGTTGAATATCTGCTCGACCCTGAAGCGATCTGCTTTGGTGGACGACTATCCGACCGCATACTCGGTGGACTGATGGAGCGCGTCGCGCGACAACTTCCGCTGCGGCGCATCGGTGGCAAGATCACGGCGCCGCACCATCTCCTCGCAACCGCCGGTGTTGACGCCGCCGCACTCGGCGTCGCAACGCTGCCGATGTACGAGATCTTCGCGCCGGCCCATGACGTGTTGTTGAAGCAGCGGCGCGATCCGGAGACCGCGAGCGCGGCGATGCCGAAAGCAGTGGGACGGTAGTCAGCGCTCTCGCCGGAGTTCGCTCGCTACTTCGGCTTGGTTGATAGCTCGATCGCGCCGTGTCCGTAGCCGAGTCCCCAGCGAGCTGTCGCGGCGATGGGGTCGATGTACTCGAGATAGACGACCTCAGTCACGATCATCTGACGGAGTGTCGCGATTCCACCGGCGCGCACACCGTTGAAATGCACCTGCAGTTCGGCTGGCGTGCCGAAGCTGTCGGGGCCGCGCTCGTTCAACCAGTTTGGCCGCAATGCAGCGACGAGCTCGTACGCGTTCGCCCAGTGCTGCGACTCGATCTCCTCCCGCGTGATGAGATCCATGCGTCGCGATGATGCGCGTTCCACCGGATCGCCGGCCCGGCTCTGCATGCAGGCGGACGTCGCTGCCGTAAGGCACAGCATGAAGAGGAAACGGGAAAACAGTCGCATCGCACCGGTGGGTTGAAGAGCGACACTGCGAACGCTCACTGAGTGTAAAGAGTCAGGTGCCGCGCGGCCAGTCGATCGAAGCGGCTCATCCACCGAACCGCGCTCGAAACGTCGCGCCATACGGAGTAGGAGTCCCATCGTACTTCGTGATCAAATCAAGCGGAGTGCCCCACACATCCCATGTCCACGCGAGATAGCTGCCTTGTATGGCGTCCATCCAGTCCATCAACGACGTGTTGAACGCACTGCCAAAATCATTCTGGCCAAGCTCACCGAGTATGAGCGGCACCTGCTGTGAAACGGGAAGTGCATCGCTGTCCCAGCACGAGCGCGTGTTGCACCAGCTGAAATTGTAGACGTGCCACGACGCCGCGAGGTTGTTCAACGGATCGACCGGCTTGTTGGCGAGCCACTTCGAGAGACGCGCCGAATACTCGACGCCTCCGATCATGATCACGTTGGTCGCACCGGTGCTGCGCACGGCAGTCACCAGCTCCTGCATTCCGGCAGCCTGGAAGTTCATGCCGTTGCACGTTCCTCCATCGCGCCAACAGCGCCACGCTTCTGGCGTGTCCGCGTTGTTGTCGGGATACGGCTCGTTGAACAGATCAAAGATCACCGCATTGTTCGTCCTGAACGTGGTCGCGACCTGCTTCCAGAAGTCGACAGTGTGGTCTCGATTTGGCATCGGCTGCTGCGCGAGCGGAATGGTCGTGCCCGGTGCTGTCCAATGTGGCTCGACGATCGCGACGATGCCGTAGCGATTGAGTGTCGCGACGTAATCCACGATCGCCTGCTGATATGTCGCTCCCGCGTAGCTCGCGTTCACGCCGTTGATCGCGAGCCAACATGCCTCATTGAGTGGAACGCGCACCACGTTGACATGCCACTGTGCAATGGCGCGCACGGACGTCGAATCTGACGGGCCGTCGAAGATTCCCCTGCCCTGCGCGCACATGAACTCCGTGCCCGAGCGATTCACACCGCGCAATCGCACCGTGCGCCCAGCTCCGTCGACGAGCCGATTGCCCGCGACATGAATCGCGGGCGCTGGTTGTAGCGTCGTCGGCGTCGGCTGCGTGTCGGCCGGGACGATCGGTTTGATCGGCGCGCCGCCTTCCGCACTGCCGCACGCCGCTGCAGCGAACACGAGCCACAAGCGCGAGCCGAGGTACCGCACCTTCATGATGGCTGTCTCCCAATAGCGTCAGCGAATCCGGATGCCGAAAACGGGATATGTCCCGTGAGAGGTGATTTAGTCAAGTCAATTTGACAATTTCGGACTCTCTCCGCTATTTCAGCTATCGTGGCGATCAACGCGTTGGTCGAACAGCAGATGATTGTGGAGCCAGCGGCCGACGATCAACGCTTGGATCGGTCGAGATCGATCCGCCGCTTCCAAAAGATCCGCTGTTTCCCTGCATTCAGCTGTTGTTCAAATCGATGCATGAATGCAAACGTCTCTGGAGACTCCAAGAACAAACCGTGATGAAAACACTCGTGCTGATCATCGCACTGTGCACCGCCTTCACTCAGGTAGGAGCACAGAAATTCGAGCAGCTCGCGAAGACGCCGCCAATGGGTTGGAACAGCTGGAACAAGTTCCAGTGCAACGTCAGCGAGCGACTCATTCGGGAGATCACCGACGCGATGGTCTCGAGCGGCATGCGTGACGCCGGGTATCAGTACGTCAACATCGACGATTGTTGGCATGGCACGCGCGACAGCCTTGGCTTCATTCAACCCGATGCGCAGCGATTTCCCTCCGGCATGAAAGCGCTCGCAGACTACGTGCACTCGAAGGGATTGAAGCTCGGCATCTATTCCGACGCGGGATGGAAAACCTGCGGCGGGCGGCCGGGCTCCAGAGGCTACGAGTTCCAGGACGCACAGCAGTATGCACGCTGGGGCGTGGATTACCTCAAGTACGACTGGTGCAACGCCGATTCACTCAAAGCATCTGGCGCATACGCGACCATGCGCGACGCGCTCTATCGCGCCGGACGCCCGATGGTGTTCAGCATTTGCGAATGGGGCGACAATCTTCCATCTACCTGGGCGCCCGCGATTGGCCATCTGTGGCGCACGACCGGTGACATCACCAACTGCTGGGACTGCGAGCTCAATCACGGATCATGGTCGCAGTGGGGCGTGCTGCGCATTCTCGACAAGCAGAAGGGGCTGCGCAAATTCGCCGGCCCTGGTCACTGGAACGATCCCGACATGCTCGAAGTCGGAAACGGCATGACGACGACGGAGGACCGCGCGCACTTCGCACTGTGGGCGATGCTGGCGGCGCCTCTCATCGCTGGCAATGACGTGCGTTCGATGTCCGCCGAGACACGCGAGAGCCTCACCAATCGCGAGGTCATCGCGGTGAATCAGGACAGCCTCGGCGTACAAGGCTATGCGCACAAGACCATGCTCGACGGCATCGAAGTGTGGTTCAAGCCACTCGTTGGCGGAGACTGGGCGATGGCCATTCTCAATCGCGGCAACCTCGCGCAGCCGGTAATGTTTGACTGGTCGAAGGAATATGTCGGCGATGACATGAGCCATCGCAATGCGGAGTTCGGAAGCACGACGTACACGGTTCGCGACCTGTGGAACAAGCGCGATGCAGGCACTACGGCAAAGCCCCTCTCGGTGACGGTTCCTGCTCACGGTGTGGAGCTGTATCGACTGAAGAAAAGCTGAGCGATTCGCGACCTGCCCCATGCGTTACGAAGCTGCGCCGTGTAGCGCATCTTTGTCGAGACCGATACGGAGAGCGAGCGCATGGACGGGAACGAGCGATACGATCGAATGCACTACCGACGTTGTGGCCGAAGTGGAATTTCGCTTCCCGTCATCTCTCTCGGGCTCTGGCACAACTTCGGCAGCGTCGATCCCTTCGGTGAATCGCGCGCCATGGTGCGTCGCGCATTCGACCTTGGCATCACGCACTTCGATCTCGCGAACAACTACGGGCCTGAGCCCGGCAGCGCCGAAGAGACGTTCGGGCGCATCCTGCGTCGCGATCTCGCCACGCATCGCGATGAGCTGATCATATCGAGCAAGGCCGGCTATCGCATGTGGCCCGGCCTCTATGGCGACGGAGGCTCGCGCAAATATCTCATCGCGAGTCTCGACCAGAGTCTTAGACGAATGGGGCTCGACTACGTCGACATCTTCTATCACCATTGTCCCGATTCCGATACGCCGCTCGAGGAAAGCATGCTCGCGCTCGAGCAGATTGTGCGGCAGGGGAAGGCATTGTACGTCGGCATCTCGAGCTATCCGCCAGCGCTCACGCAGGAGGCGGTGAATATGCTTCGTGCGAACCGCGTCCCCTTGATCATCCATCAGCCGAAGTACAGCATGTTCGATCGATCGGTCGAGCCCGAGCTGCTTGGTGTGCTGCGCGCGGAAGGTCTGGGCTGCATCGCCTTCTCGCCGCTCGCGCAGGGTCTCCTGACGAATCGTTATCTGCGCGACATTCCGTCCGACTCACGCGTTGCCAAGGCACACGGCGCACTCTCAGTCGACGCGATCACCGACGCGACGCGTCGTCAGCTCGTTCGCCTCGACGCGATCGCGCGCGAGCGTGGGCAGAGTCTCGCGCAGCTCGCACTCGTCTGGGTGCTGCGCGAAAATGTCGTGACGTCGGCGATCATCGGCGCCAGTCGTGTGGCGCAGCTGGAAGAGAACGTCGCCGCGCTCGACAACATGACGCTCTCGAGCACAGAGCTCGCGGCGATCGACGAGGTGCTCGCCGAGCGCTGAGCTTTACGGCGCAGGAAGGAGCACGAAGGTGTTCGAGGTGACAGCTGCCGGCGGCGCCCCCGCGGAGGTCAATGTCGCTACGTAGCGGTGCGTGCCGGTAATACTGCTGCTGTCCCATCGCGGTCCGCCCGGGCCGCTGAGCACGCCGGCCACTTCCACGGAGAATTGCTTCGCCTCGCCCGGTTGAATGTCCGTGGCAGCGGCGCTCGTCAACGCACAGTACGGCGTCCACACCGCGTGCCAGTGGTCGTCCACGCGCTCCTCGATGGTCGACATGCAGCTCTGGAACGAGACCACAGTCTTTCCTGTGTTGCGAATCTCGATCGGTACTCCGAATTGCAGCCACACGACGCCTTCTGCCTGTGTACCCTTGGCAGGAATCGCGTCGCGCTGAACGGTCACGCTCGAGGATGTCGACGGATCCGTGCTCGCAGAGCATGCGCACGCAAACAGGACGGCACACATCGCATTCAGCTTTCGCATGTCGGCTCCGAGGTGGTCTCTCCTGCTCAACTCACCTCGCGTCCCTTACGTCACTACGGCGTGACGTCCACCAGCGATGCGATGTTCGAGCGATAGGGCGCGAATCCCTTGCCCCAGTCGACAGCAACAACCTCGAGGCTGATTTTCGTGCCGTCGACGTGCACGACGACGTAATGAAACGGATTCGCGCCGGCTTCGATCGCGGGACGCACGAGATGCTGCAGGGAGACTTTCTCCGCTGCGCCGCCTGCGACGTACGCGCTGACGTCCGGCTCGCCCGTATAGGCATACAGCGGCGCGCCTCCACCTCCACTCACGATCTCATCGATGCGATACTGCCCGCTCGCATCTGCGTAGCGCTCTACCCAGTGCTCGAAGAGATGCTCATGGCCCGTGAGGAGAAGACGCACATGGTGCTTCCGAATCAGCGGCATCCACTTCGCGCGAATGGACGCAGCCTGCCGCTCGAGCTTTGCGCCACCATGCGGGCCTGAAGAGAATGGCGGATGATGAAAGAACAACGAAATGTTCACATACCGCTTGCGATCGAGCCCTTCGAGCTGTGACTGCACCCACGCCAACTGCGTGGAGTCGTCGGGAATGTCGGAATCGAAGGCGATGAAGAAGCTGTTCCCATAGCCAAATGCAAACGTGGGATAGCCATTCAATCGTCGCGGTGAACCCTCCGGCGGAATGAGCTTCGCATTCGCTGTAAAATAGTTCTTCAGGCCATCGACGCGTCGCTTGTCAGCGAGATCGACAGCATTCCCGACGTCATGATTGCCGACCGACAGGAAGTACGGCACGCCTCCATCCTGCGTCAGGCGATTGATCAACGGCACGTAGCTCACCGCCCACTGCGCGCCAATTGCGCCGTTCTGCACGGCGTCGCCGCTCTGCACCACGAAGCGAATGGGATCCGCAGTGGTCGCCGCCTTCCTGATCGTCGCGATCATCGACTCGATCACCAGCGTGTGTTCGGCCTGCAATTCAAAGCCGTCGTGCCGGCCCCGAGTGTCGCCATACGTGACGAACGAAAACTTCGTCACGCCCGCACTTGCCGCTTCGTTGGGCAGCGCGTTCTTCGGCGCGAGCGACGAGACCACGACTGTATCGGCTGCCACTCTTCCCTGGGCAGCGGCGATTGCAGGATGCAGTGCTACTGACCCTGCAATCGCCAGCGCAACGTACGAGCCACCAATCGACAGCCAGAACCTGCTCATCGAGTGCCAGGGATGGCACCAAAGCCGTACTTCACCGCCATGATCAGACTCCGTCCGTAGTACTCACGCTGCGCGCTGAATTGCGCGTCGCTGTTGCCATTGTAGAAACCGAACACGGCATTGTTCAGGTTGAGCCCTTGCAGCTGCAGCGAGACATCTGCGTTCATGTTCACCGTGACCGATGCATCGAGCTGCGAGTGCGGCAGGAACCAGTTGTCGCCATTCGGCGTCGGCGAACCATCGCCGTACGACGTGATGTTCGCGCCCTGATACTGCCACGCAGCGCGTGCCGAGATCAAGGGCGAGTCGTACGTCAGGGCGAAGTTGCCGAGACTCTTTGCCTGTCGCGGGAGCGGCGCGTTGCGAACGATCGGGCTGCCCAGACTCGAGGCGCTCTTCGCCGTATCCTTCGGCACTTCTGCCCTGCTGTCGACCTGCGTCCAGTTCATGTCGAAGCCAAGTCCCGACCAGTTGCCCGGCAAGAAGTCGAGTCGCCGCGAGAAGTCGAACTCGCCGCCGAGGAGATGCGCGTTGCCGCCGTTGAATGGCGCCGTCGCGTAGTAGCCGTTGAATTCGGTGGCCGGACCCTGATACACGAACTGCCGCTTGTAGATGAAGTCAGTGATCTGCTTGTAGAACACTCCCATCGAGAACACGCCAGACGAACCGATATAGTGCTCGCCCAGCAGATCGATATTCCATGCGTGTTGCGGTTTCAGGTCCGGATTGCCGACGCTGAGGTTCGTGAACTTGAGCGCGCACGTCGAGCAGAGCGTTCCCGACACGTGCGGCGAGAGATCGGAATAGTTGGCGCGCGCGATGCCCTTCGTGACGGCAAAACGCAGATTCGTCGCGGCGTCCGTTTCGTAGCGCAGCTGCACGCTTGGAAAGAGGTCGGTGTAGTTCTGCGTCCCGGTGACTCGCCGCACCGTTTGCGGACCTGATGCCTTGCCCGTCGCATCCGCGGGTGTCGTCGCTGCATTTCCGGTGAAGTGGACCGCCGTGTTCTCCATCCGAAGACCGGTATTGATGCGGAACGGCCCACGATCAACGGTCTGCATGGCGAACAACGCAGTCACCTTCTCACCACCGCTGAAGTTGCTCAGCGAATCGGAAATCGGCTTCGTCGTCTCCTTGAACATGCTGCCGTTCGCCGCCTCGAATGCACGAAGCACATCGTGATTCGCCTGCGCGCCGATCTCGTACCCCTTCGCGAGTTCCTGATAGAAATTCGGATCGCTGAAATTGCCGAGCACCTGCGTGAGATTGACGGCGCCAGCACTGGTGAAGCTGCGATTCAGGTTGACGTTGTCGCGGCTTTCATCGCGATACTTGCCGCCGATCTTGAGCTGTGCCGCGCTGCCGCCGAGCTGGTAGTGCATGAGCGCGTCGAGCTGTCCTCCGAGCTCGTCGGCCGTCGTCTTTCCCGCACCGATCGACGCAGAGCTGAACGTGTAGTTACTGGGCGTTTCAGCGGCTGTCTGATCGGCGGCCGTAAGATACTTGTACGTCGGAAAATCGTGATTCGAGCCGTCATAGCGATACGCGATTCCGCTGTACGTAAAGGCGCTCGAGTTTGCGTCCGACGACGTCGAACGCGTGCCCGAGTAGTTGAGACCGTAGTTCACTTCAACGCCGCCGAACATTTTCTTTCCGCCGCCGTTAAGGCTGAACAGCCCTTCCGTCGGCGTTCGGTTCGACGTGTTGCGCGTGAGATCCGCACCGGTTCCAATCCCCGTCGCGCCTGATGAAGCCTCCGTCGAATCACCGCCCGCCGCGACGTCGTATTTGTACACCACACCGAAGTTCTGGAACTTCGTCCACGCGCCGCGCAGGAACATCGACGAGCCATCGTCGAATCGATAATCGAGCGCGCCGTTGGCGCCCCATCGCGTGCGATCGTAGAGGTAGTCGCGCTGATCCCACTCCACGGGAATCGGTGTCCCGCCCGCGTTGGTGTCCCATGCGAGCTCGATGTCGTTGATGCCGCGATTGTTGTGGTCGTACGTGCCGCCAACGAGAAAGCCGAGTTTGCGCTGCTCGCCAAAGCGACCACCCCACATCGCGCTGCCCTGCCCCTGCTGGCGACTCAACAGCGTCGATTGCCCAAACTGTGCAGCGACGTACCCTCGCGGCGCGCCTTCCGGTGTCTTCGTCACGAGATTCACCGAGCCACCAATTGCGTCCGCGTCTTGATCGGCGGTGAGTGTCTTCGACACTTCGATCGCGGCAAGAATATCCGTCGGCACATCGTCGAGCTTCGCGATGCGACTTCCCGACTGCGTGCCTGGAATGTGCACGCCGTTCACCGTGACGTTCGAGAGACGAGGCTCGGTGCCTCTGATCTGCACGAACTTACCTTCACCTTCATCGCGCTCCGTCGACACGCCCGGAATGCGCGCTGCCGCCTCGGCGGCGTTTGCATTCGGCAATGCGCGGATGACGTCGCCGGAGAGGACGGACACGATGTTGTCGGCGTTGCGCTGCTTCTCGAGCGCCTGCTCCTTCGTTTCGTTCAATCGCGGCGACGCACTGATGATCAGGCGTTCGAGCCCCTGCGCTGCATTGCGCAGCATGACGTCGTGCGTGACAGTCTCGCCCGCGCGCACCGTGACGTGAAACGAATCCGGCGCATAGCCACTGCGGCGCACCGCCACCGTGTATACGCCCGCCGGCACGTGCTCGATGCGATATTCGCCGCGGCTTCCTGAGTACGTGCCCACGTTTGCGCCGCTCACACGCACAATCGCCGATGCAATGCCAACTCCGGCGGAATCCGCCACTGTCCCGCGAATTATGCCGTCCTGTTGCGCGCGTGCGATCTGCGCGACGCTCGCAAGCAACATCACGATGCCCGCTGCTCTCGCTGTCATTGACCTTTCTCCCCGGACAGAGGTGTCGGCGTACTGCTAGACCGACAAGTTGACCGGGGACCTCACTCCATCAGCGACAGCGCGGTTACGATGACGTAACGGAACACGCAGTAGTTTGGTCGCGACGCTAGTCGCAGGTTCGCGCCCAGGGAATCATGTCGAGCCGCTCGAACGGGATGTCTTTCCCCGTGTCTTCGCAGCATCCGAACTGCTCGGGCTTCTTGTACAGTCGCTCGAGCGCCGCGTCAATCTCGGCGAGCTCGATCGATGCACGCGTCGCGTTCGACGCGTCGAGCTCATCGTCCATCGTCGCGGTTCCAAGATCCGCCATGTGCGAAGGCATCTTCGAGAGATCGCCGGCGCCGTCCTGCTCCGTTGCTCCCGCGTGTTCTTCTACCGCACGATTGATGAGCTTGAGCGCTCGCGCGCGCTCCTCCATCAGTCGCTTCTCGAGATGCGCGCGCTCCGTACCCGTGAGTGACATGACTTCCTCGTTCGCTGTGAGTTCCCTGAGAGCTGGCGCCCTCAGGCCACGCCACCATAGCGTTCAGTGCGAATCACGCTGGACCCGATACCGTTGTCCACCAACGCCGATGCAACCGCCTCGACGAACGGCGTCGACCCGCACACATACGCATGAGCAGGTATCGCGCCCCAGTTCCTAAGAATCTCCCGCAGGCTTTCACGATCGAAGCGCCGTTCATAGTCACCCGGCCGATGGCGTCCCTCACGCGTCGTCGTCACGATCAGATTGAGCCGAGCGTCGCTCGCGGCCGCAATCAGAAGCTCGTCGCGGAAGATCAGCTCCTCCCATGTGCGAGCCGAATACGCGAGCAGCGTGGTTGTGTCGGGCGCAACCGCTAAGCGATGCCGCAGAATCGCCATCAACGGTGCGACTCCCGAGCCACCGCCAATGAGCAGCAGCGGACCACCATCTTGCGCTCGCCAGATGAAGTGGCCGCCGATGGGGCCGCGCACCTCTAACGTGTCGCCGGGCTGCACGTCGTCGGTGAGAAACGGCGACACTTCGCCATTCTCGAGGCGCTCCACCGCGAGCTCGATACTCCGGTCACCAGGAGCAGACGCGATCGAGTAGCTTCGCTCGGCCACATATCCGTCCGGCGCTGTGAGCTTGACGTCGAGATGCTGCCCCGCCTCGTGCGCGCCGAGCGTTGTGTTGAGAAACAGACTCGCGACGCGCGACGTGCGGTGCAGCACGCGCTCGACCACCGCATCTTGCCATCCAAGGCGTCCAACCACCGGCGCAGTGGTCATTACGGATCGTTCGTGTAGCGTTGCTCGCGCCACGGATCACCGTACATGTGATAACCGCGAAGCTCCCAAAATCCCGCTTCATCACGCTCGGTGAAGCGAAGTCCTTTCACCCACTTTGCGCTCTTCCAGAAATAGAGATGCGGCACAAGCAATCGAGCCGGACCACCGTGCTCGGCCTCGAGCGGCTTGCCGTCGAATCGCGTGGCGACCATCGCCTTTCCACCGACGAGATCCGCGACCGGGATGTTCGTGTCGTAGCCGTCGTACGATTGCGCGAGCAGATAGGCCGTCGGCGGCGTAATTCCCGCCGCTGCGAAGAGATCATCGATCGTGACGCCCTCCCATTGTGTGTCGAACTTGGACCACTTCGTCACGCAATGAATGTCCCGTTGCAGCGTTGTCCGAGGCAGCGCCTCGAACTCTGCCCACGTCCAACTCTTGAGCGGGCGTGGTCCGTTGTTGATGGTAAACTTCCAGGTCGCCAGATCTACCTGCGGAGTTGGCCCGAGAGACAGCACCGGAAACCCCTGTTCCAGGTACTGGCCCGGAGGCAGACGACGAGCCACCTCGTCGTTTGGCCGACGCCCCACGAAGCCACGTGTTGGCATGACGCCCCTTTTCGCTGGTCCGGGATACGACGCGGCTCCAACCTCGGCCGCCTACCTGCAGAATAGTTAAACTCTCCGGCGCCGGGCGGCCATTCCCAGAATGGACGGTTGCGGCCGTCGGCTCGATGCGTCGCTCGCAATTCCGGAGGTGATCGCGATATCGGACATCAGCGGCCACTCCTGGATTGCGGCGCCGAATCGCGAGAATCA
>JBDUCR010000265.1:0-22006 GCA_040003345.1 bacterium | reverse complement strand
ACACGGCACTGTGCCGCATAAGCAGCGACGCGGGCGAAAAAAAAGGGACCCGCGATGAGCAGGCCCCAAATCCGTCGGAACTAGGTCCCCCGGGCCGAAGCACGGGGTGCGTCGCTGAGACGTATAGTAACACGGCCCTGAGATTTGAGCAACAGGGACTATCAGGGCCCGTCACATCACACACCGGCCGCTGCCGCTTCCGCCTCTTCCATGATGGTCGGCCTCGCCGGCGACATGCCATTCTGCGCCGGCATCAGCGCGATTGCGAATGCTTCATCGAGCGTGCTCACTGGATGAAAGGTGAGCTGGTTGCGCACCTCTTCGGGAATGTCTTCCATATCCGCCTCGTTGTCCTTCGGCAGGATGATGGTCGTGATTCCAGCACGGTGCGCACCGAGCACTTTCTCCTTCAGGCCACCAATTGGAAGCACTCTGCCACGCAGCGTGCTTTCGCCGGTCATCGCTACTTCGCGACGCACGGGACGTCCCGACATCGCACTCACCAACGCCGTCGAGATTGCAACACCGGCACTCGGGCCATCCTTTGGAATTGCTCCCGCCGGCACGTGCACGTGTACCTCGATGGAGCCAAGACGATCTTCCGGAATCTTGAGCGCCGAGGCGTGCGTCGCGGCGTAGGTCAGCGCGGCGCGAGCGCTTTCCTTCATCACGTCACCGAGCTGACCGGTGAGAATCAACGAGACGTTGCCCCATCCGCTGACCTGGACCTTCTGATCATCGGAATCTGACGAGCGCGGTGCTCCATGCAGCCTGCGTATCGCAGCTTCGACGAACATGATGTCACCGCCCATCGGCGTGTAGTACATGCCTGCCGCGACGCCGACTTCATTCTCCTCGTTCGCGTGCTCCGGATGTACACGTGGACGTCCGAGCAACTCGCGCACGTCTTCTGGCGTGATCGTGAGATCATCCGTCTCCCCGGTGGCAAGCTTGCGAGCAACCTTGCGCGCAACTGCACCAACCTGACGCTCGAGCTGACGAACGCCGCTCTCGCGCGTGTACTTGCTCACGATCGTCATCACGGCTTCGTCGGTGAACACGATGTTCTTGCTCTTGAGCCCCGAGTCCTCGAGCTGCCGGGGGATCAGGTATTTTTTCGCGATCTCCGCCTTCTCACGCTCGGTGTAGCCCGCGAATTCCACCGCTTCCATGCGATCGAACAGCGGACCAGGAATGTTCTGGACGAAATTCGCCGTCGCGATGAACAGCACTTCGCTCAGATCGAAGGGAATGCCGAGGTAGTGATCGGTGAACGAGTCGTTCTGCGCAGGATCGAGCACCTCGAGCAATGCGCTCGCAGGATCGCCCTGGAAGCCCTGTCCGAGCTTGTCCACTTCATCGAGCAGGAAGACCGGATTTCGAGTCTTGGCCTGCTTGAGTCCCTGGATGATGCGGCCTGGCATCGCACCAACGTACGTGCGACGGTGACCGCGGATATCTGCCTCGTCGCGAATGCCGCCGAGCGACACGCGCACGTACTCACGACCGAGTGATCGGGCGATGGACTTGGCGATAGAGGTCTTGCCTACGCCTGGAGGTCCGGAGAAGAGAAGGATCGGACCCTTCGCCATGGCGCGAGCCTTCGCTTCTTTCTTGTCGGTGACCGCACGATGCTCATCGGTCGCGGTGAGATTCGGCGTCGCGTCGGCGCGATCGATGTTGAACGCCGCGACGGGAATCTCACCCGACTGCTCGACTTCGTTCGCCATCTCCTGCGCGCGAAGCTGGCGGACGGCGAGGAATTCCAGCACGCGATCTTTCACGTCTGGCAATCCGTAGTGATCCTCGTCGAGCACCTGCTGTGCGCGTGCGAGATCGAGATTGTCGTCGCTGCGCGTATTCCACGGCAGCTCGGCGATCCATTCGAGATAGGTGCGTATGACCTGCGCCTCCATCGACTCGCGTCCGGAGCGCTCGAGGCGTCCGAGCTCGCGTTCGACTTCGGTGCGCGCCGTTGGCGGGAGCTCGAGCTTGTCGAGCTTCGCGCGGAGCTCACTGATCTCCTTGCTCTGATCGTCGTCGCCGAGCTCCTTCTGAATGGCCTTCATCTGCTCGCGCAGGTACATCTCGCGCTGCCGCTCGCCCAGCTCCTCCTGCACCTGCGACTTGATCTCTTCCTGCATTTCGATCATGCCGATCTGGCGCTGGACGTGGACGAGAACGCGGCGGAGACGGTCTTCCACGTTGAGGTTCTCGAGCAATCCCTGACGTTCGGCGACCGGAAGCTCGATGTAGCCGGCAACCAGATCCGCGAAACGCCCGGCATCGGTGACGGCATCGAGCACCTGGTGCACGACTTCTTCGGGAAGCCCTCGGCGCTCGCCCAGCTCGGCGGCGCGCTCGCGGATTTCCTTGTAGAGAGCGACGAAGGCCGGATCGTCTTCGTTTACTGGTTTGAGCTCATCGACCGGAGTGACGACTGCGCTGAGGTAGTTGTCTGCCGGGTTGGTGGCATACTGAAGAGCCGTGGCGCGCTGCTCACCCTGAAGGAGGAGCTGAACACCGCCAAGGCCGCGCTGTATCTGACCGATGCGCGCGATGACGCCCATCGAATAGAGAATTTCCGGCGAGGGCTCGTCCGTGTTGTCCCGCTGGGCGACAGCGAAGACCAGCCGGTCGCCCTTGAGCGCAGCTTCGATGGCGCGCAGAGTGCCGGGACGGCCCGCCGCGATGGGAGCCGTGAGCCCAGGGAAGATCACCGTGCCCCGGAGGGGGAGTACCGGGAGCGTTTGACGCTGACCCATGTTGGTTCCTGGAAAAATTGATGAGTGGCGACCAAAACTGGATATTGCGTGCCGCAACGTCCCGGAAGCCAAGAGCTCAGTAGAGGGCACACTCCATTCCAGCGAGGATGCGTCAGCACGGCAGCGTTTGACACTTCTCGCGGCCATGATGACGTAGTGTCCCTGCCGCTGTGGCGGTTCTCCTTTCCAGCGTCGTTCCGCTGTGCTACAATGTCCTCTTCCAGCCTCACACTGCCTACCAGCCGTCGCTTGCCCGACCCGCTCGCCACTGCCGCGGATGACGAGCTACGCGCTCACGTTGAGCGCGCGCTTACCGCCCACTACGAGCTCGACTGCGAGATCGGACGGGGAGGCATGGGCATTGTGTACCGTGCCAAAGACCGGCGTCTCAAGCGCCAGGTCGCCATCAAGCTCCTGCCGCCGGAGCTGGCCTTCCGCAGCGAGATCAAGTCGCGCTTTCTCCGCGAGGCAGAGACCGCAGCACAGCTCTCGCATCCGAACATCGTTCCGATCTACACCGTCGATGAGCAGGAGCAGCTCGTCTTCTTCGTCATGGCGTACATCAGTGGCGACAACCTCGCGAAGCGACTGCACGAGCGCGGCGTTCTCACCATTGAAGAGACGAGAAAGATTCTGCGCGAAGTCGCGGACGCGCTCGCATACGCGCATGACCGCGGCGTCGTGCATCGCGACATCAAGCCCGACAACATTCTGCTCGATGCCGTCACCGGCCGCCCGATGGTCACGGACTTCGGAATTGCGCGCGCGATGGATAGCAGTGGCGACAGCCGCCTGACCGCCACCGGCATGGCGATCGGCACACCGGCGTACATGTCGCCCGAACAGGCGGCCGGTGAGCGCGACATCGACGGCCGCAGCGACCTGTATTCGCTCGGCATCCTCGGCTACCAGATGCTCACCGGTGAGCCGCCGTTCACGGCAGGTAGCACACCGGCCATGCTGGTGAAGCACATCTCCGAAGTGCCGATTCCGGTTCAGCAACGTCGCAGCGACGTGCCCACCGATCTCGCGCGCACGGTGATGATGCTGCTCGAGAAGGATCCGGCGTATCGATTCCAAACGGCAGCGTCGCTCGTCGCCGCACTCGACGCGCGTGAAGCGCCACCATCGCGCGCGCCGGTGACGTCGCCGCCGCAGCAGGCGCAGATGTCGGGCTCGCGGCCGAGTTATCCACCGCCTTCATACGACCGACCATCGTATCAGCCGGCGTCGTTCGGACAGACTGATCGCGGTGTACCGCAGCACCATACGCCCACTCCGGAGGACCTGCGTCGTTGGGAAGCGCCGCAGGTACAGGCATTCCGCAAGAAGATCGCGCCGTATCTGTTCGTGAACGGCGTGATCGTCCTGTTCGCGATCTTCGGCAGCAATGGCTTCCTGACGTTCACGGTATTGTGGAGCATCTACATCGCGTTCAAGTACGCGAAGCTCTGGAGCGAAGGCTACGACTGGCGCGACGTGTTCCGTCAGCCGCGCGACCGCGAAGTGATGGAGGTGATCGAGGAGGCCGCCGAGTGGCTGCGCGCGATCTTCGATCCGCGTGCTCGGGCGCGTCTCCGTGACAATCGCGAGCAGCGGAAGATGGCCGCCCGCATGTCGCCACCGATGATCGGTGGAGGCGCTGCGCGCGGCTTCGATGCATCGCGCAGCGGAGCACAGGCATACCCGCCGTCGCTGATGGACAATGCGCTCGCCGAGCGTGTGCAACGGGCCTTCGCGGATCGCGACGAGATTTTCCGCCGCATGGAGTCGCTCGGCGGTGCATTGCCAAGCACGCAGCGCGAAGAGGTGTCGCGGTCAGCGATGGCGCTCGCCGACAAGGTGCAGTCGCTCGCCCTCGCGCTCGACGAGAATGCACGCATGGACATCACGGGCGCGCGACAGCAGCTCGAGAACGAGATCAGCACGCTCGAGAATGCGGCTAACCCACTCGAGCGTGGCAGTGAGGATCGCGTTCGGCGACTCGCGTATCTCAAGCGACAGCGCCGCGCGCTCGTTGATGCGGACACGCGTCGGCAGTCGCTGTCGTCCAAGCTCGAGACGTGCGCGCTCGCGCTGCAGAACATGCGCTTCGATCTGATGCGTCTCGGCGCCAGTCCGCAGATGCACCAGCACATCACCGGCCTCGCCAATCAGGCGATGATCCTGGCCGAAAACGTTGATGAGGCGTTGTACGTCGCTGACGAGATGGGTCGGCTTGGCTCGCGGACGACGCCGAATCCTCGGCGTCCATCGGAGCGAGGGTGAACGATCCACTGCTCGACCGTCTCATAGTGGCGGTCGGGACGCAGTATCTCGTCGACGCGGAGATCGGCCGGGGCGGGATGGCGGTCGTATACCGTGCGACTGATCTGCGTCTTCACCGCCGCGTGGCGATCAAGGTGCTCCCGCCGGAGCTGGCCTTCAATGCTGACGTGCGCGAGCGATTCCTGCGCGAGGCACAGACGTCCGCGCGGCTCGCGCATCCGAGCATCGTGCCGATCTACACCGTCGACGAGCGCGAGGGCATGGTCTACTTCGTGATGGCGCTCGTCGATGGCGAGAGTCTCGCGCAGCGACTCGTGCGTGAGCCGAGGCTTCAAATTGCCGAAGCTCGTCGCCTGTTGTCGGGTGTTGCCGACGCGCTTGCGTACGCGCATACGCAAGGCGTCGTGCATCGCGATGTGAAGCCCGACAACATCATGCTCGACAGCACGACAGGCCGGCCGATGGTGACGGACTTCGGCATCGCGCGCGCCGCGCAGGGCGACACAAGGCTCACTGTCACCGGCGTCGCGATTGGAACGCCCGCGTACATGTCGCCGGAACAGGCGCTGGGCGAACGAGAGCTCGACGGCCGGAGTGACATCTACTCGCTCGGCGTGATCGGCTATCAGCTGCTCGCTGGTGAGACGCCGTTCAAGGCGTCGAATACGCCGGCGATGCTCGTGAAGCATGTGTCGGAAGCACCGCGCCCGCTCTCGATGTTACGACCCGACACGCCGTCTGCGCTCGTGCATGCGATCTCACGTGCGCTCGCGAAGAAGCCGGAAGATCGGTGGATGGATGCGGCTGCGTTTCGCGACGCGATTCTCGACACGCGCGACATGCCGCCGCCGGCCGCGCCCGCGTGGCCGACATCCGTGCCGCCCGAGCAACGCTATAACGAGGCGCCGCACGTGCCGCCGCGACTCATGCCCGATCCGCGTTTTTCCGACGTGCAGCGGCTGCCCGGAATGAACTGGGTGGCGAACGTTCCGCCCATGCCTCCGATGCCCGCGGCGCCGGTGTGGGGCAGCAAGTCGGATTGGCGCGATTGGAAGAAGGCGAGGAAGCGTTGGGAGGTCGAGCAACGTCGGCGGAGTCGCGCGGTCGGTCATTCGGACGATGAGCATGAGTACTCCGGCCTCACCGCCGACGAGCGGCTCGTGCGCTTTCGTCGCAAGGTGATCGGCAGCCTCTCGGCGATGGGCTCGATGGCGGCGGTCAACCTGCTCACATCGCCGCACTTTCTCTGGTTTCTCTTTCCCAGCGCATTCATGACGATTGGCATGATATCGAGCGCGGGAAAGCTGTGGGCCGACGGTGTGCCGATGCGAAGGCTTTTCAGTCGTGGCACCCCCGGCGCAGGCGGACAATTCGCGGCGAACAATCTCCCGAGAATGTCATTGAACGAGGCGGTGCACCGGATTGCGCCAGCCGACGTTCTCGACGGCAATTATGGAGACATCGTTCGTCGCGCCGCGGCTGATCATCTCGCTATCAAGGACACGCTCGCGCGGCTGCCTGACTCTGAGCGCGACATGATCCCTGACGTCGCACCGACGGTCGATGCGCTCGCAGAGCGTGTGGGTGCGCTCGCAACAACGCTCCATCGTCTCGATGCGGATGTGGGCGGCGCGTCGCCGAATTCGCTCGACGCACGACTTGCGGCACTGCGCGCAGAGTCTGGCGGATCGCCAACGACGGAACAGGAGCGACGCATCGCGCTGCTCGAGCGCCAGCGCGCGTCGATCAATGAATTGTCCGAGCGGCGGTCGGTACTCGCATCGCAACTCGAAAGCGCCGGACTCGCGCTACAGAATTTACGGCTCGATCTGTTGAAGCTGCGCTCGTCCGGATTGGAGAGCGCGATGTCCGATGTCGCGAGTGCGACGCAAGAAGCGCGTGCGCTCTCGCGCGAAATCGGCAACGCCGTTGACGCGGTGCGAGAGGTGAAACGGCTCTAGGACAGTCTCGCTGATCACGCGACCGAGACGACCTTGCCTCGCAGCCGAATTGCCAGCGTCTTCGCTTCGATTGCGTGCGACACGACGTCTTCTGCGCCGAGCTCCGCGAGCCAGCGATGAAGATCGGAGTCGCGCTGACTGGTGTACACGATCACGCGCGCGAGAATCTTTTCTCCGGTGAGGCCCTGGAGCAGACCCACCGCGTCGAGCTTCGGCATTGCCACGTCAGTGATGATCACATCCGGGCGCAGTCGACGCGCGTAGCTCAACGCGGCCTCACCGTCTGCTGCTTCGATGACTCCGAGCCCTTCTCGACTCAGCGCCTCTGCGAGCACTCGACGCGCCGCACGATCGTCGTTCACGACAAGGATTTTGAGAGGACCAGCGCGCCCGCGCGAGACAGTTGACGCAGGTGTGCCGATTTTCGAATCGCCGAGGTCGCGACTGCTTCCGATTGCCAACGCCCGGTCGACGACGTCATCCGCGCCAGGGTCGAGTGGCGGCGAAATATCGTCCATACGCGGCAGCTGAGCGCGTGGCGCGGGCGGATGGTCACTCGGCTTCGCCAACAACTGTGCAAGCAGCGCATCGACGTCGGTCTGAATCGACTCGTCCTGCGTGTCCGTCAATGGCGCGGCGACGTTGTCGAGCAGCTCATAGAGCGACGTCGTTCCGTCGAGCACGCGTTCGAGTCCAGACTCCCACATCGTCAGCGTGCCGCACTGCTTCGCGAGATCCGAGAGCTCGCCGATGTCGGCGCGTCGCGCGATGGCGCGCTGGATGACGGGGGTGACGAGAAAGATCTCTGCCACGATCGTGCGTCCGCGATAGCCCGTGCCGCGACACTCGGCGCAACCCACGGGCTTGCGAAGCTTTTGCGTGTGGCGTCCCATGAGCAGCTGCTGCTGATGCACGGGAAGGTCGGCCAACGATACTGACGATGCGCAGTGCTCGCACAGCTTGCGCACGAGGCGCTGCCCGATGATGCCCTTCAACGCTGCCGCGAGCGCGCCTGCGTCGATGTCCATGCCGAACAGTCGATCGAGCGTCGACAGCGCGTCGGACGCATGCAGCGTCGAGAGCACGAGATGTCCCGTCATGCTCGCCTTTACGGCGATCGATGCTGTTTCCGCATCGCGCATTTCGCCGATGAGCACCACGTCCGGATCCTGCCGCAGGATCGAGCGCAGCGACGCTGCGAACGTCATGCGCGTCTTCTCGTTCACCTGCACCTGATTGATTCCGTCGATCCGATACTCGATCGGATCTTCGACGGTCACGATGTTGATGTCCGTTCGATGAACGTGACGGACCGCGGCGTACAGGGTGCTCGTCTTGCCAGAACCGGTCGGGCCCGTAACGAGAATCAATCCTTCCGGAAGCTCGAGCAGCCGCTTGACGCGCGTGAGCTCCTTGGCCGTGTATCCGATGACGCCGAGCTCGCGCGCGGCGACCTTCGAGTCGAGCACACGCACGACGACCTTCTCGACATGCGCGCCGAGCGGCAGCGTCGATACGCGCAGATCGATCTTGCGACCTTCGTGCGTGATCGTCGCGCGGCCATCCTGCGGACGCATGCTATCGGCGATGTCGAGATTGGCGACGATCTTGAGCCGGCGAATGATCGGAGAGCTCTGATCGGCGGGCATTCGGCGCGCGTCGTAGAGTCCACCGTCGACGCGAAAGCGTACGAGGAGTCCATCTTCCTTCGGCTCGAAGTGGAGATCGCTCGCATCTGCGCGCAGCGCCTCCGAAAGGATCTCGTCAACGAACTTTATGACGTGTGACTTCCCGCCTTCCGGATCATCGGCCGCATCGCGTGGCGCGAGGCCAGGAATGACAACGGACTTGCGCGCTGGCTGAAACGAAGGTGCCGGTGGTGGAGTTGCTACGTTGTTGGGCTGAGTCGCTGGAATCGTATCCGAGGCATTCGTGGGAGCTGAGCTCCCAACACCGTAGATTCGAGCACGTGCTTCATGAATCGCCTGTGGACTTGCCGTGACGATGGCGACGCGCAATCCCGTCGCCGCGTGGAGGTCGCGCTCGAGTGTCGAGCCGAGTGGATTCGATGTCGCCACGACAATGGTGGGGCCGTCTTTGCGCACCGCGACGACGCCCAGTTTTTCGGAGACGCTCGCGAGCATGAGGGACGCTCCTGCCGGTCCGGTGACCGACAGATCCACTGCTTTGGTGGCTGAGACGAGACATGCCAGCTCGAGGACCGCATCGTCGGTTGCACCGGCGGCCAGCAGCGCTGCCCACGCCGTCGGTCGATCGCCGAAGTCTGCGAGATGCGCGGCACCTGACAGGCTGCGACGCACCGCGGCGTCGGCCAGCCACTGATCGGGCCACGTCGTTGCCACTGCGGACGCGCGTGGCGTGCGGATAGGTTCAGTCATTCGCATGAGGAGAGAGCAGGAAGGGCGTCCTGCTGCAGCAGAGTATCGGCAGGACGCGTCTGCACTTTGAGTGACCTCGGCCGTCGTGATCGCTAATTTCCGGGCACATGTCCTCTTCGCGCTCGTGGTGCTGTCTCGTCACTTGTCTCCTGCTCGGGCGTCTCGCCAGCGCGCAGGATAGTGTGAGCGCTGTGCCTGCTGGCCGCGCGCCAATGGCCCGGCCAGCCATCGTGCGCGGACTCTACGTGAATCGCTGGGCGGTACTCGGCCAACGCATCTGGGAGTTGATCGACGTCGCCAAACGAACCGAGGTCAACGCGCTCGTGATCGACGTCAAGGACGATCGCGGATACGTGCTCTACCGCTCGCGCGTTCCGCTGGCAAACCAGCTCGGCGCCGATACGACCCTGCCCGTGCCCGCGCGTCGCATTCGTGCGATTCTCGATACAATGCGCGCGAACGGCATTTACGCCATCGCGCGAATCGTCGTGGCGAAAGATCCGACGCTTGCCGCCGCGAAACAGGAGTGGGCGGTGCAGCGACGCAAGGATGGAACGCCGTGGCTGGACGAGGAAGGCAAGCCATGGCTCGACCCGCATCAGCGCGGTGTCTGGACGTACGCGGCGGATCTCGCTCAGGAAGCGGTCGCGCTCGGATTCAGCGAGGTGCAGTTCGACTATGTGCGCTTTCCCGACGATCCGCGCATGGCGCGCGAGACGCGATTCCCGCTCGCGAAGGGGAGGACACGCGCGCAGGTGATTCGCGAGCAGCTTGGCTTTCTGAGGGAGCGAATTGCGTCGTTGAACGTTCCGATGGCGATTGACGTCTTTGGCCTCACGACGAGCGATACGACCGACATGGGCATCGGTCAGACGTGGGAACTGTTCGCTGATCAGACGGACGTCGTACTGCCCATGACCTACCCATCACACTATACGCGCGGCATGTACGGCATCGAGCATCCGAATGCGTCGCCGTATGCGATCATCGATCATGCGATGAAGGATGCGAAGGCTCGCAACGCCGGCATCGCCCACGCTCCTGACATCGTGCCATGGTATCAGGACTTCACGCTCGGAGCACCGCGTTACGGTGTGAAACAGATCCGCGCGCAGATGCAGGCCGGTTACGACAACGGCATTCAGAGCTGGATTCTCTGGAATTCGGGCAGCAAGTACACGCTCGCTGCGCTCGAGCCAGAGAAACCCTAGCGTGTGCGCGTCAACAGCGCGCCGATCACGTCCGCCACTTCGCGTGGTGCATCTTCCGGAATGAAGTGTCGCGAGTCGGGAATGATGTCGAACGTCGCGCCGGAAATCGCTGCCGCTAATCGCGCTCCGAGGCCGAGCGAAAGAAACGGGTCGTGCTCTCCCCAGATCACGGATGTCGGAATGGCGATTTCGTGTAGTCTCGCGCCCAGCGCAACTGTCTCGGACGAATTGAGCGCGGCGAGGTGCTGCAGAAAAGCGTGGCGTCCTTCGTTGCTGTTGAATGGACGCTGATACTTGTCGATCGAGTGCGTCGCACGCATCGCCTCATAGTAGCCGCGCTCGAGATCTGCACGCACAATGGGCAGCAACCAGTTCGTCGGCAGGCGGCGAACGAGCGGCATGAGTGCACGTGCAACGCGAACGTCACGCGTCGGCCAGCCGTTGAACGCCACGCTGTTCAACAGTGCGAGTCGTGATACTCGGGAAGGCCAGTCGAGTGCGAGTGATTGCGCGACACCACCGCCAAAATCGTGTGCAACGACGCACGCGTTCGTGATTTGTAGCGCGTCGAGCAGGCCGATGACGCGTTCAGCGTGGGCGCGCAACGTGAGCGAGCGTGATCCCGGTGGATCGCTGCGACCGTAGCCCAACAGATCCGCGACGACGATGCGATGGCCCGGAGGCATCTGCGCGACGACATCGCCCCAGAGGTGGCCCGATGTCGGAAAGCCGTGCAGGAAGACGACTGGCTCGCCCGCGCCTCGCGTTCCAGCAGCATAGTAGTAGAGACGCGCGCCGCCTACGTCGACGAATTCACCGCGCACGAGTGCGCGGACGAGAGGGAAGGGACGGCTCGAAGGCGTCGATCACCCGGGCAAGATGCGGCGTTGCACATCATGCGGACAAGAACGAAAAAAAGGTGGTGGCGTTAAACGCCACCACCTTTTCGTAGAAGTTTCGTAACTGTCGCGGCGTCAGATCGCCGGCGGGGCCTGCTTAGGCATTGCGTCCATACGGGCCTTCATCTCAGTGACATTCTTGTCGAAGATGGCCTGCTGCTCGGGCGTGAGGATCGCGCGAATTTCGGGCTGCATCTTCGTGCGAAGCTCGTTCATCTTCTTCATGCCTTCGGTGCGATCGCCGCCACCCTGCATTGATTCACGAATGACCTGCATTTCCGGCTGATACTTTTTGTTGATCTCTTCGATCTTGGCCTGCTGCTCTGCGGTAAGCGTGATGTCCTTCAAGCGCTGATCCGGGCGATTGCCGCGGCCCTGCTGCTGTGTGCCCGCGCCCTGTGCGCTGGCGACGACCGAACCACCGACCACCAGCGCGAAACCGAGCGCCGCAATGCGAAGTGCTTTCATGACTCAAGCCCTCTGTGAAAAATGATGGACGTGCAGAGTTTTCTAAGTTGTTGTGCGTCTACAGCTTACGATCACCCCTCTAGCGGCTGCAGGTGAATCTGCTATGCTTACCCGCCGTTCCCCAGGGCGTTCCGCCCGGCGCCGCCAAGCGACTCTGGTCTGACTGCCAGCTCTGCGAGCCATACGTGACCCTGCCGTCGCCCTCAAGCAGTACCTCCAGCACCTCCTCAGCCGCACCGACTGCCACTGCCTCGCAGCCAACGCCATCCGCGTCGCATGCGGCAATCGCGGCAGCGCCACCAGCGAGCCCTGTTCGCTTCCCCCTGGATTGGCTCCTGACGCATGCCGCGCCGCCGATCCGCTATCGCGCCATGACTGAAGTGGCGCGACTCAACCTCGCGGATGCCGAGAAGGTCGGCGCACTACCCTTTACGCATCGACCGGCTTTGCTGTTGGCTATGCTGCAGCAACCGGACGGAACGTGGGGCAGTGGAATGCTCTCGATTCCGTCGTCGCGGGCCGAACATTTCGAGGGCGTCGGGACCATTCCTGCCGTCCGACGAATGATCGAATACGGGTGGAGCAAGGATACGCCGCCACTCGTTCACGCACGGCGAATACTCTTCAGGCTGCTCGCCGAAGATGACGATCCGGCATTTCTCTTCGAGCTCGGCGGTAAACACACCCCGGACGAAGAGTCGGTGAAGCGCGGTCGCGCGCTGTTGCGGGAGGCGGCCGCCGCGACGCTCGCTCAAGCCGGCTACGAAGGAGATCCACGTCTCCGCGGCGCTGCGCGGCGCATTCTCAACCGCATGGCGGATTATCTCCGCTCGCCGCTCGCGCAGAAGCCATTCATTCGACAGGGCAATCAGCACATGCTTGCCGCAGAAGCGTGTCCGCCTTCGATATATACGATCACGATGCTCGCATACATGCCGCTCTTTCGAGCGGAACATCATCGTGAGATGGACGCGTTGTACGCGCATCTGACGCAGCCCGAGCCGCGTCAGGAAGCAGTGCAGCTCTGCGGCAAGAATGTGTTGCCCGTGCCGCACCTCGTGCTCGGCGACAATTTGCCGCACCGCAACGCTGTGGATGCCGATGTGCCGTATGCGCTCTACTGGATGGAGCTGATGGCGCGATTGGGATATCTCAAACGGAACGAGAACTGGTCGAAGCTGTTCGAGCGCTTTCTCGAGGATCGCGATCGCGACGGCGTGTGGCATCCGCACAAGGGAATGGCGGTCGCGAAGAGCATTAGCTCGTACGTGTGGCCGACATATCCTCTCGAGGCGCAACTTGCAGGCGAAGAGCGGTGGACGGACATCACATTCCGCCTCGGGTTGATCGCGCGTCTTACCGGGCGCACGATCGAGATCGTCTGACCGCGCCGAAGGGCGGCGCAGAGCCGCGGCTGAGTGGCCGGCTCGCGCCCGAGGCGATGTTTCCGGCGGGGGTCGCGGACGTGCAGGCTCGGTGGGTCACGCTGCACAACGGCGTGACTCTTCGCGTCGTCGAAGCCGGAGCAGCCGGGCACCGGACCATTCTGCTCATGCACGGCTGGGGTGCGTCGCTCTACATGTGGCGAGACTGGCTTCGTCCGCTCGCCCAAGCCGGTTGGCGTGTGCTCGCGCCAGATCTTCCTGGACACGGCCTCTCCGACAAGCCCGACGACGCAGACCTCTATCGTGTCGAGTCGCTCGCCGCGGTCGTGCGCGAGCTGTTGGAGATCGAGGGCCTCGACAAGGTGGACGTCGTTGCCCAATCCATGGCCGGCACCATCGCGCTCGAATTGGCAAGCGCGCCCGACTCTCCCGTGCGACGTCTCGTTCTCGTGAATCCTGCTTCGTTCGGCCGAGTGAGAATGCAGCGGTTGGCGCGCATGGCCAGCCCGTCGCTCGTGAATGTCGTGCTGCCGCACCTTGTCGTGCGGTGGATCGTGGCTCGCGCCCATCGCATGGTGTATGGCGACCCCACGCGTATCACGCGCGACGACGAGAATGAGTATTGGGCTCCTTCTCAGTTTCCGGCATTCGCGCGCGCAATGCGACTGTTGATCCACGAGTTTCGCTGGGTTCGATCACCCATACCCGCAATGGCGAAGCGACTCAAGACGCTCTCTGTTCGCGTACTGGTCGTGCTCGGTACGCGTGACCGTCTCGTTCGCGATGCGAGGCCGTATGCCGGCGCGCTGATCGCGGCTGGTGCTCCGATTGAATTGAGAATCATCGAAGGAGGGGGACACGCGGTGAACGAAGAGCGCCCGTCGCAGGTGATTCCTCTCGTGCTCGAGTTTCTCGAGGACGACAGTTGAGCGACAGGTAGCCGCCATCGCTGGAAGCCGTTACATTTCAAGAGAATAGACGAAACGGCGGGGGTCGCGCGCATCGGGCGCGCGAGGCTGCGGAAACCCCTGCGACCGCCCGGTATCGTACCGGACGACACATTCTGTGCGCGACCGCCCTTCGCGATCGCACTCCTTTTTCTCACCGCATCGGTCGACGCCGCGACAATTCGTCGCGCAACTGTCCGGTGCATGCGCCGGTCCCGGAAGTTCCGGGATCGCGGCCCCGGCGCGACGCATCAGGACGCATGACCAAGAATAAGCAGACCCTCGCGACCCTCGCGCCGGCCGATGAGCCGAGCACGGAGCAACCGCTCACGTTCGCCGACCTGAATCTTCATCCGGAGATTCTCTCGGCCATTCTTGACGCGGGCTATACGACTCCAACGCCAATTCAGCGCGACGCAATTCCACTTGCACTGAAGGGCCGCGACATCATGGGGCTGGCGCAGACCGGCACCGGCAAGACGGCGGCGTTCACGCTGCCCATCATCGATCGGCTCATCGACGGCCCCCGTCGCACGCGAGCGCTCATCCTCACGCCGACGCGTGAGTTGTGCGTTCAGGTCGAGGAGAGCTTCAGGAAGTACGCATTGCACGCGGAGATTGCCGTCGTTGCCGTGTATGGTGGCGTGCCGCTGGAGCCACAGGAGCGGAAGCTTCGCGAAGGCGTCGATGTCGTCGTCGCAACGCCAGGACGCCTGATCGACCATCTCGAGCGCCAGAATGTGGTGTTCGACGATCTCGAAGTGCTCGTGCTCGATGAAGCGGATCGTATGCTCGACATGGGCTTCGCACCGCAGATCAACCGCATCGTCGATCAGATTCCCGTGTATCGCCAGACGTTGCTCTTCAGCGCAACGATGCCGCCCGAAGTGGAAGCGCTGGCGCGCAAGTATCTGCGTAAGCCGATCGTGGTGCAGGTCGGCGTCCGGTCAGCCGCCGCAAGCACGGTGACGCACGCCGTGTATCCGGTGCCGCGCGAGAAGAAGAACTCGCTGCTCGTCGAGCTGCTCACGGCAAAGGTGCACGACTCCGTGCTCATCTTCTCGCGGACCAAGCATGGTGCAGATCGCATCGTGCGCGACCTCGAGAAGGCAGGCGTCAGCGCAACTGCAATGCACGCCGACAAGACGCAGGCGCAGCGGACGCGCGCGCTGCAGGATTTCAAGGACGGCAAGACCAGCGTGCTGGTCGCGACCGATATCGCTCAGCGCGGACTCGACATCACCGGCATCACGCACGTCATCAACTACGACGTACCGCAGCAGGCGGAAGATTACGTGCACCGCATCGGACGTACGGGGCGCGCGGCGAAGGAAGGGGACGCCTACACCTTCATGTCTCCCGACGAGATTGGCATGGTGCGCACGATTGAGCGCATGATCGGCAAGCCGATCCCGCGCGTGTCCGTGCCTGGCTACGACTTCGGAACGGTGGCCGCGGATTGACCACTCCAGCCGACGTCTCTCCTCCTCCGCTGGTCGAGAGCCGCTGGCGCCACTGGCTCCGGACCGAGAATCTCGGTCTGGGGCTTACGCTCGGCTACCTGTTTCTGACGAGCCTCGGGATGTTCCACCGGGCGCTGGTCTTTTTGATGTTTCGCATCAACATCTTCGACTACGCGGAGCCGAGTGATTTTATCCTCGCCGCGCTGCGCGATCCGCTCATCATCATCGTGTGCATCGCGCCGCTGCCGATCGTTTCCCTGTACTTCCGGGCGAGCTACTGGTTTCAGAAGAGATCCAGCACGTCCAACTGGTTATACGGCGGTGAAAAGCGCCGAGCGCTCGCGAATCAATACAGGCAGCCGTTGTATTTGCTCAGTGCGGCGCTCTGGGCGATCGCGGCGTCGCTGCACTATGCGAGCAGCGTCGCGGAGGGTCTGAAGCAGGGTATGGGACGCCGCGTGCACATCGATCTGGTCGCCGATACGCACTCGACCCCCGCCGACACGACGCCGGCCCTGCTACTCGGCACCACGCAGAAGTATGTGTTTCTCTACGATCCGGCGCGTCAGATGACGTCGATCATTCCGACGGGCAACATTGCGCGCATTCGCGTGGATCGAAAGAAGACGACGTCAGCTGCGCCCGCCGGTGCGCCTGCAGCTCGTCAATAGCGCACACGTCCCAATCGCGATACGACGAGTGTGTCCACTGCTCGTCCTCGTCGCGCGACGAGCGTGAGATTCGCAGCTCCGTAGCCCAGCCCGCGTACGTCGAACGTGATGGAATCGCGCGTGGTGGAGAGCGTAACGCCGTGAATGTCGCCCAGCGCCATCTTACCGAGTGCGAGGCCGCGAGAGAGTAGCTCGAGTGTTGCGGTGGTGGTGTCGATGCGCACGCTGACGAGTGAGTGCAGTGCGACTGCCTCGTCGCGCGCTCTCTCGACCACACCGCCGGCGGCGCGCACGGCATCGCGCGTCGCAATGCGATCGAGGTAGAGGTTGAGCTGACGCAGTCCGATGAGCGACGTCAGGCCGATGATCACCATGACGAGCACCATCTCCGGCAGCGAAAGCCCCGAGCGTCGACGAGACCAAGAGTTGTGCATGGAGGAAGAGTGGCTGCGTCGACATGCGGGAGCGTCATCAGTTCAGTGCAGTGAGTGTTGCTACAGTGCTGGCTGTCGACGCGTCGTGAAGGCATCTTCTCGTTCGTTGGAACCCCAACGTTCACGAGCCAGCTCACTGTGCCAATGCGTCTTCTTCGATCGACTCGTCTCGCGCTGATCGGCGCCCTGGTGTGCGTTGCCGGTTGTCGGAACCCGCAGGCAGATGCACTCATCGCCGAGCAGATGCGTGACGTCGCGGATGAGCTGAACAATGCTCGTCAGGAGACGGCGCTGATGCACGAGCAGATCGACTCGCTGCGCATCCTCGTAGCGCGCCAGGATACGCTGTTGAGACAGCTGGCCGGTATGGCCGGGGTGTCTGTGCGGCCCCGTTGAGTGCGGCTACGTCACTGCACACCATTCGTCGTCGTGTCGCGGAGGCGCCGGGGTCACTGATGAAGACCCGACGCGCTATATTCCACCGTGTCAACCTCGCCGAGCGCAATGACAGTCACGATCGAGTACTGCACCGTTTGAAGCTACGAACCGAGGGCTGCCAGTCTGGCGGCCGAGATAGCTCGAGAGTTTCCCGATGCGGATGTCACGATGATTCCGAGCTCGGGTGGCCGCTTCGAAGTTCTCAGGGATGGCACTCCAGTCTACGAGAAGTCGAAGGTTGGGCGGCACGCAGCGAAGGGCGAGATCGTCGCTCTGCTGCGGTTGCCTCATTGAACGTCGCCGTGTGGTGACGGCACACTGGGCCGGTGCGTCTTCAGGGCGCGCCGGCCCGGTGTGTGTCGGTACTTTTTCCACCTCTGTTCCCGGCAACTGAATTCGATGCGCATCGCCATCTCGACGGGCGGCGGCGACGCCCCTGGTCTGAACGCCGTCATCCGTGCTGCTGTTCTCACTGCGATCAATCGCGGATGGGATGTCGTCGGCATCAAGCGCGGATTCGCTGGCCTCCTCGGTGAAGATGAAGTCATTCCGCTGACGAAAGAGTCAGTGCGCGGCATCGCGCATCTTGGCGGAACGATTCTGCGCGCGACGAATCGCGGCAATCCGTTCTGTTATCCGCGGAAGCAGCCCGATGGCTCGTACATCCCTGAGGATCGCTCCGAGGAGCTGCTCGAGAACGCGCGTCAGATGGGTATCGACGCTGTGATTTCCATCGGTGGCGACGGCTCGCTCGACATCGCGTTGCAACTCGCGCGGAAGGGCATGAAGATCGTGGGTGTGCCGAAGACCATCGATAACGACGTGAGCGGCACTGTGACGACGTTCGGCTTCGACACGGCCGTGAATACGGCGATCGAGGCGATCGACAAGCTGCACACGACGGCGGAGAGTCATGACAGAGTCATTGTCATGGAGGTCATGGGTCGTGACGCGGGATTCATTGCGCTGCACTCAGGCGTCGCGGGAACTGCCGATGTCATTCTCATTCCCGAGATTCCGTACGACATCAATCGCGTGTGCGAGAAGATCATGGCGCGTGACGCGGCGGGACGGCACTTCTCGATTGTGGTCGTCGCCGAAGGAGCATTTCCAGCGGGCGGTGAAGTGCACACGCTCGGCGAGTCGATGCCGGGTCAGGCGCGTCGTGTGGGTGGCGTGGCGGATCTTGTCGCACGTGAGATCCAGCTGCTCACCGGCAAGGAGACGCGCTCGCTCGTCCTCGGACATCTTCAGCGCGGCGGAATGCCGACGGGTTACGATCGTCTGCTGGCCACGCGCTTTGGTGGAGCGGCGGTGCGAGCGATCGCTGATGAGAAATGGGGATACATGGTCGCGCTGCAGACGCCGCACATCGTGACGATTCCGATCGAGGAGGCACTCGCGGAGACGAAACGGGTTGATGTTACGCACGATCTCGTGCAGACGGCGCGTGCGTCGGGGATCAGCTTTGGGGATTAGGGGTAGGTAGTGTCGAGTTGTGGACGACGCTGTCCCGCGACAGAGACACATCTGTTTGCATACACTCGGCAACCGCACTCCAGAAGCTGTTCCAAGTAGTGCTCCCTGCTATACTTAGCTGGCATGGGAGAATCGCCATGAAAGTGGCACCCGCCCTGCTTTACTGGACAGTGGCGCGCGACGTCCGCGTGACGCTGGAGATTATCAGATGAAGCTCAGTACTACATTTCTTGCGCTCGCCTGTTCGGTCTCACTGGCCGGCGCTGCGCATGCTCAGCAGTCTCAGCCCCAGAGCGCCGATTCGGTGCCGAAGGCATATCGTCCGCCAGCGGGCATGTGTCGCATATGGCTCGACAAGGTGCCTGCGAAGCAGCAGCCGGCGCCGACGGACTGTCCCACGGCAGTCAAGAACAAGCCGAACAACGGCAAGGTGCTCTTCGGTGA
The DNA here is from genome assembly GCA_040003345.1 of bacterium. GTDB lineage: Bacteria > Gemmatimonadota > Gemmatimonadetes > Gemmatimonadales > Gemmatimonadaceae > AG11. The sequence continues at coordinate 2,774 of JBDUCR010000265.1, read as the reverse complement.
CGACTACGTTGAAAAAGGCAAGAAGCCCGAAGAGAAGGAGCTCCCCTTTCTCAAGAAGTTCTCGGACGACAGGCGGAAGCCCTAACTCAGGGCTTTCGTCGCGTCTCGCACGAATCTCGCTTCGCGCATCGTCATGCGCGACGTAAGAGACCAATATCTCCCTCCCGATCACGAAGCATTCGTCGGAGCGGAGTTATCCACCGGACGCGTGATCGTGATCGCACCGACGCGTGCGGCATGCGAGACGATCGAGCTCGCGGTGGGTCTCCACATCGAGACGTATCTCGAGAAGAACTTCGGGCGACGTGTGCGCGATCTCGCGCGCGCGCGCCGAGGGTTTGGCATTGTCGCGGGTACCGGTTCGGGAAAGACGCTTGCCATTCGTCCGATTGCCGAAGAGTTGCTCGGCACGACTGACCTTCGCGTCGGCGTAATCAATCGCGAGCGCGAGGCGACGCCGGAGACGCCGAACTGGAACGTCATCGTCGTGACGACAGGCATCGCGCGTCGATGGTTTCAGGATGGCGACATCCTTCCTGGCGACACACTGATCGTCGACGAGATTCACCAGACGTCGGCTGAGCTGGAGTTGTGTCTCGCGCTGGGCAAGCGTGTCGGCTGCCGCTTCATCTGGCTGTCCGCGACGGTCGATCCCGCGTTCTATCGACGCTATCTCGAGAGTGCTGACGTGCTCGAGGTGTACGCGTTCGATCCGGACAAGGCGGCGAAAGTCGAAGTCGTGAGCAAGGACGTCGGCGAGTTTCTCGACGACAAGTTCCTGCAGCGCGTATACAAGGAAAAGCGCGGCGTCGCGATTTTTGTCCCGACGCGAAAAGGCGTCGAGCAGGCGGCGGAGAACGTGCGCATGCGCGCGCCGCGCATCAACACGGCGCACTATCATGGCGGCGAGCCGATTCGCGTGCTGCGTCCCTTCCTGGAAGGTGAGGAGCGCAAGCCATATTTTCTTGCGATGACCGCGGCGGGGCAGAGCGCACTGAACGTGCAGGGGCTCGACACCGTGGTGATCGACGACACGCGGTTCACGTCGATCGTCGAGCGTGGGAAGAACGTGCTCACCAAGCTGCATCTTGGCGCCAACGAGATTTTGCAGATGGCGGGGCGTGTGCACGGTCGGGTTGCCGGTGGCCGTGTGTTCATTCTCAGCGATCGCGATATCGACTTCGCGTCACTCAAGCCAACTGAGCCCGAGTTCCAGCTCGCTGGTGACTCCGAGCGCGTTGCGATCACGTGCGCGGATCTTGGCGTTGCAGCGGACGACCTCGAGTTGCCGGTGCCGCTCGACAGAGTCGCGTATCGTCGTGCGATTCAGTTTCTCGAGGGACGCGGCATCATCGAGAATGGACGGCTCACGCGCTATGGCCGCGCAGTGGAAGCGATGCCGGTGGAACGCGAGTGGGCTGAGCTTCTCGTGAACGCCGACGACGCGATGGTGCCGTATCTCTCGGTGATGAGTGGCGTGGAATCGCTGCATCGTATGACGCGCGAAGAGCGCGACCTCGAGGGGCTCGTCGTTCCGGGCAGCGATCATCTCACCGCGTACAATGTCTACGCCGAGGCGTACAAGGTCGCGGGTTACGTTGGTGAAGTGTATGGGCTGCCACGTCATCTCTTCAACGAAGAAGCGATTGGCGAATGGGCCGAGCGGCGCGGTGTGCTGGTGAAGTCGATCGAGGATGCGGCGCTGGGGATGGCGAGTGTGTATCGCGGCCTGAACATGCCGATTCCCGCCGACATGCCGATGGCGCACGAAGGCACGCGTCGTCAGTTCGCGGATCTGCTCGCGAAGTACATGCCGTTTGATCTCGTCATCGACGAGCAGACGGCGTGGGGCGAGGAAGCACGTGTGAGCAAGACGAGTGTGTGCGGAAGCTGGGGCGCGATTGCCGGCGAGCTGCGTTACTTCGCCGACAAGTCCGGTCGGCCGCGTGCGTCGATCGAAGGAACGCAGCTTCCGATGGATGTCATTCGGCGCTATGCGACGGGCGACGAAGCGGTGCTCATGTACGATGGTGAGCGTCGCAAGTCGCCGCTCGTGCTGCGCCGTCGTGTGGACTACTTCGGTTTCGAACTGGAGCGAGAAGTCGAAGCGGTGGAGGTGTTTCCCGACGGCCGCGAAAGCGAGGCGCGCAATGTGCTCGCCGACGCGCTGGCACGCGGCGAGGCGCGTCACTTCGCCGTGAAGAACAACCTCGGCATCATCGACGCGGTGCGCGAAGCGTGGCGTCGATCGGGTGGAACGTTGCCGAGGCTGGGGCAGACCGAGCTTGCTGCGCTCTATGAACGTCGTCTGGCGAATGTGAATTCGCTCACGGAGTTCAAGGGCGCGGATCTGGATCTCGCCGAGGATCTCGAGGGGATGAGTCCGCGCGTGGAGCGTCGCAAGTACGACGAGTTGCCGTCGCGCGTGAGTGTTCGCGATCGTGACGTCGAGATCGACTACGACGTGGAGGAAGTGAACGGTGCGCCGGTTGGTGTCGCGCGGCTGCAGCTGCCGGAGAAGGTGGCGAGGACACTAAGCGAAGGTGAAGTGCCGACACTGGATCGGCCGGTGCGGTTCGTGGTCTATCGCGGGCAGCGAGGGCAGGTTCGGGCGAGGACGCTGGATGAGTTGCAGACGTTGCTCGATGCGCCGTGGACGGACGATGAAGTCGCGCGCTTCAATCGCAAGCGCGATGAACAGCGTGATGCGGCGCAGCAACATCGGCGTGATCGTGTCGGCAAGGGACCGAAGAAGTTTCTTCGTGAAGGGCGTG
>JBDUCR010000442.1:0-6613 GCA_040003345.1 bacterium | reverse complement strand
AATATCTTTCAGGTCTCGATTACGGTCTGCGGTACGAACATCTCGCAGGCCTCACAGCGTTCTTCGGCAAGCTTGCTGCGAGCGGACGTGTGCCGAACGGAACGCTCGCATTTCTTCCGGCTGCCTGACCATGAAACTGTCATCCCGCAGGAGCGAAACGAGCATGCTGTCATCCCGCAGGAGCCAAGCGAGCATGCTGTCATCCCGCAGGAGCGAAGCGAGCATGCTGTCATCCCGCAGCAGCGAAGCGAGCATGCTGTCATCCCGCAGGAGCGAAGCGAGTGTCGGGATCTACCATCCCTTCCACGTGACCTGCGATGCGTGATTTGCTCGACTTCTACGAAAACGCGCCGCTCCTCGAGCTAGGCGCCGAAGCCGATCGTGTTCGACAGGAACTGCATCCTGGCAACACCGTGACGTACATCGTCGACCGCAACATCAACTACACCAACGTCTGCGTCGCGGACTGCGGCTTCTGCGCGTTCTATCGTCGTCCGAAGGACGCTGAAGGCTGGACCCTGTCGTACGAGCAGATCGGCGCCAAGATCGACGAGACCAAAGCACTTGGCGGCGTGCAGATCCTCATGCAGGGCGGACACAATCCGTACATCCCCTTCGAGTGGTATCTCGACCTGCTCAGGTACATCAAGAAGTATCATCCGATTCACGTGCATGGCTTCAGTCCGAGCGAGGTGGATTTCTGGGCGAAGCTGTATCGCATGGAAGCGCGCGACGTCATTCGCGAGCTGCAGAAAGCCGGACTTGATTCGATTCCGGGCGGTGGCGGCGAGATCCTCGTGCAGCGCGTGCGTGATCAGGTCGCGAAGAAGAAGGCCGGCGCCGATCGCTGGCTCGAGATCATGGAGATCGCACATCAGGAAGGCATGAAGACCTCCGTCACCATGATGTACGGCATCGGCGAGACGCACGCCGAGCGTCTCGAGCATCTCGCGCGCGTGAAGGAAGTGCAGGCGCGCACCGGTGGTTTCACAGCGTTCATCTGCTGGCCGCTGCAACCGGAGAATACGCCGACCATGTCGCACATGCAGAAGACTGACGCGATCGACTATCTGCGTACCGTTGCGATCTCCCGCATCGCTTTGCCGAACGTACCGAACATTCAGTCGAGCTGGGTGACGATGGGCATGAAGATCGGGCAGACGGCCCTTCGATTCGGTTGCAATGACTTCGGATCGCTCATGATCGAGGAGAATGTGGTTTCAGCGGCAAACACCACGCATCGTACGTCGATCGACGAGATGGAGCGTCTCATTCGCGACGCCGGATTCACGCCGGCGCGGCGGCGGCAGGACTACTCGATCATCGCGCCGATGGCGGTCGCCGCGGCGTGACCGCCGAACGCCGGTTGACGCTCCGAAGCGGCATCGGCTATGACTCGCACCGCTTCGCTCCTGGCGGCCCGCTGACGCTCGGCGGCGTACACATTCCGAGCGATGTCCACCTTCTGGGCCACTCCGACGGCGACGCCATCGCGCACGCAGTCACTGACGCGATTCTCGGCGCAGCTGCGCTCGGCGACATCGGAGAGATGTTCGCCGACACCGATCTTGCCAACGCGGGACGTGATTCGATCGAGATGCTGTCACTCGCGAACGAACGTCTCGTCTCTACGGGATGGCGCGTCGCACAGGTGGACGTCGTCGTCATCGCGGAGACGCCAAAGATCGCACCACACCGTGAGGCCATGCGCGATCGCGTCGCCGGCGCGCTCGGGATCGATCGCGCAGACGTGAGCATCAAGGGCAAGACGAACGAGTCGATGGGTTTCGTCGGCCGTGGCGAAGGAATCGCCTGCATGGCCACCGCGACGATCATCGCACAGTAGGATACGACAGATGAGCGACGCCGAGCGTCGCGCGCGTGGCTTTCTGCTGGCGCGCTTCTCTGACTACGTGATGCTCGAGCAGGGACTCTCGCCGCGCACGATCGAAGCGTATCAGCGTGATCTCGCCAGATTCGCCGAGTACGCGGAGTCAAAGGGGATTTCAGCTCCGGTGGACATCACGGCGAAGTTGATGCGCGAGTACGTGTACCACCTCAAGGATCTCGGTCTCTCGCCCGCGTCCATCCGGCGCAACGTCTCGGCGATTCGTACCTGGTTTCGCTTTCTCGTGGGCGACGGTCTGGTCGTACGCGATCCCAGTGAGCGGCTCGAGACGCCGAAGCGCTGGCGCACGCTCCCGGAAGTTCTGTCGGTTGAAGAAGTGCAGCGGCTGCTCGCCTCTCCAACGCTCGACGACAATCTCGTTTTCCGCGACCGTGCGCTGCTCGAGCTGGCCTACGGTGCTGGTCTGCGCGTGTCGGAGTGGATCACGCTTGGCCTCCGCGACCTGCTGCTCGATGAAGGTCTGGTGCGCGTTTTCGGAAAGGGCAGCAAGGAACGTCTCGTGCCCATCGGTCGCTCGGCGATTGCCGCTCTGGCCGTCTACATTCGCGAGCAGCGTCCGCGTCTCGAGAAGGGTGAAGGGAAGGGCATACTCTTCCTCAATGCGCGCGGCAAGCCACTCACGCGAATGGGGGCGTGGAAGATTCTGCGCGGACACGTCGATCGAGCTGGCATCGCGAAGCACGTGTCGCCACACACGCTGCGCCATTCGTTCGCGACGCACCTGCTCGAGGGCGGGGCCGACCTGCGCGCGGTGCAGGAGATGCTTGGGCACGTGGACATAGCCACGACGCAGATCTACACTCACGTGGATCGGGAGTACCTGCGTCAGGTGCATCGGAGTTATCATCCACGCGGATAACTGTCATCCTGCGCGAGCGAAGTGAGTTCCAATGATCCTGGTCATCGACAACTACGACTCCTTTACCTACAACCTCGTCCAGTATCTGGGCGAGCTTGGCGCCGAGATCGTGGTTCATCGGAACGACGCCATTACCGTCGCGGAAATTGCGGCTCTTGCGCCGTCGGCGATCGTCCTCTCGCCTGGTCCGTGCGCGCCTGCGCAGGCCGGCATCACCGTCGACGTGATTCGCGCACTCGGCGACCGCATACCGACACTCGGCGTCTGTCTTGGGCATCAGGCGATCGGTGAGGCGTACGGGGGCCGCGTCGTGCGCGCGGCCCGAGCCGTGCATGGGAAGACATCGCGCATCGCTCACAATGGATGCGATCTCTTCGCTGGGCTGCCGTCGCCGCTGGAGGTTGGTCGCTATCACTCGCTCATCGTCGAGCGTGAGTCGCTACCGCCGGGTTTACAGGTTGTCGCGACGTCGGTGGACGACCCGACCGAAATTCACGCACTTCGTCACGAGACGCACCCGGTGTGGGGCGTCCAATTTCATCCGGAATCCGTATTGACACCGAACGGCAAGCAACTGCTTCGCAACTTCCTCGAGCGCGTCGCCGCGTGATGCGCACCATACTCGCAGTCGCACTCGTCGTGCCCATGCTTCTCCGCGCGCAGGATGTCACGCTGCGCGATGCCGGACGTCGTGCGTCGGCGACGATCATCCGCGACGCCGCCGCAAAACCGCACGTGCTCCTTTTCGGAACTGCTCGCCTGGACCTTCCGCGCGACAGCACTGTCACGTCCACGCTCATCGTGCTCGGCCGCCCCACATATCTCGCAAGCCACGTGCAGGGCGACGTCATCGTTGTCGGCGCTGATCTGTTCCTGCGGCCAGGCGCCGAGATCACCGGACGCGCCGTCGCGATCGGCGGCACCGTTGCGCTGACGACGCTTGGTCACGCTGTCGGCGGAACGGAAAGTTTCCGCGACGAGACGTACGTCGCGACGTCACAGGGCAACGAACATTCTCTCACGTTTCGCGCGCTGGAGGCGAAAGACAGAATTCCGCTCTTGCAACCGGCCGGACTGCAGGGGCTCATGATGCCCGCGTACGATCGCGTGGACGGATTGTCACTTCCTGTCGGCGCGCTGCTCACCCTCGGTGACGCTGCGGTTGAGGTCCAACCCGCGGTCACATATCGGAGCCGCCTCGGCAAGTTCGATCCGTCAGTGGTCCTGCGCATCAAGCCGGGCAGCGACACGCGCTTCGAGGGTTACGCCGCCATCGACACGCGGACGAACGATTCGTGGAACTACGCTGATCTCATCAATTCCGCCACGACGTTTTTCGCGGGCAGCGACACGCGCAATTACTTCCGTTCGAAGATCGGTGAAGGACGTCTCTTCACGCTCATCCAAGGTGAGGGCGTGGCATTCGAGCCGTTCATCGGTGCGCGCTATGAGCGCGTGAGTCCGATCACGGCGGCGGGCAACGTCTATAGCGTAACCGGTCACAAGGACGTCGAGCTCGAGCACATTCGCCGCATCAACCCGCTCGTCGAAGCGGGCGACATTTCGTCGGCATTGATCGGGGCGGAGCTGCACGACACGGCTGGTGTCGTGACGAGTCGCGTTCGAGCGAACGTCGAGCAGAGCTTCAAAACGGTTCCAGGAACGAAGAACTTCACGCAGATCACGCTCGATGGCCGCCTCGGCTTTCCTACGTTCAAAACGCAGCGCCTCGACTTTCGTGCGCACGCCGTTGCGACCGTGGGCGACAGTGTGCCCAAGGCGCGCTACGCGTATCTCGGTGGGAGCGGAACGTTGCCCGTGCTCGAGCTGCTCGAGCTCGGAGGGACGAAGCTGCTCTTCGTCGAGAGCAGCTACACACTGCCGCTCGAATTCGTGCTCTTGCCGAAGATCGGCTCGCCGGTCGTCACGCTCCGTCACATGATGGGCAGTGCAGGAGTGGCGAGCTTGCCGAGTCTCGAGCAGGAGATCGGCGTCGGGATTGGACTGAGCGCACTACACTTCGACATGAATACCGACGTCAACCGAAATCGCGGCACGAAATTCGGCGTCGGGATCTCGCTGACCAAGTAGCGTTGTTGGCCTAGCGCATCTGCGCTGAGTGGCGTACCTTCCTTGGCGTGAAAGTTGCATCCCGGCCCCGCCCCGAGTGAAGACGCTCGCCGTCATCCCAGCACGACTGGGCGCCACGCGACTCCCCCGAAAGCCCCTCCGCTCGCTGGCCGGTGTCCCCATCATCGTCAGAGTCTTCGAGCGCGTCACCGCACTCCGCGTCGCGGATCGTGTCGTCGTTGCAACTGACAGCGACGAGATCGCTCAGCGCGTTCGCGAAGCAGGTGGTGAAGCCGTCATGACGTCCGCCGCGCATCCGTCCGGAACCGATCGCGTGGCCGAAGTCGCGCGCAGTGCGGCCTATCGTGACTTCGACGCAATTCTCAACGTGCAGGGCGACGAACCGTTCGTCTCTGCGGCCGCCGTGCGCGGCGCGCTCGAACAGATCACCGGCGGTCATCATCCACTTGGTACCGCTGCGGTCCGTGCGTCGCGCGACGTGCTCACGCGTCCCGATGTCGTGAAAGTCGTGACAGGCAAGGACAACGCAGCGCTGTATTTTTCCCGCGCGGCCATTCCGCATCTGCGCGACGAACAAGACGCCGCGCTGCGCGATGATCGCATCCTGCATCATGTCGGCGTGTACACGTACACGCCCGAGGCGCTCGCCGCGTGGGTCGCACTTCCTGTGCATCCACTCGAACGGATCGAGCGCCTCGAGCAGCTTCGTCCTCTCGTGTCCGGAATGCGCATGGGCGTCGCTGTCGTGGACGGACCGCTGCGCGCGGGTATCGATACGGAAGCAGATCTTGAGCGTGCAAACAACGAGTGGTTGACCTTCACCGTGAATGAGACCTGATGCAGACCAACGCCCGGCAGCACACGACTAAGTACATCTTCGTGACCGGTGGGGTCGTCTCCTCACTCGGCAAGGGAATCGCGGCTGCGTCGCTCGGACGATTGCTCGTCGAGCGCGGACTCCGCGTCACGATGATGAAGTTCGATCCCTATCTCAACGTGGATCCGGGGACGATGTCGCCCTTCCAGCACGGCGAGGTGTTCGTCACCGACGACGGCGCGGAGACCGATCTCGATCTCGGTCACTACGAGCGATTCATCGATCGATCACTTTCGCAGGCGAACAACGTCACGACGGGACGCATCTATCTCAACGTCATCACCAAAGAGCGTCGAGGAGAATATCTCGGCTCCACGGTGCAGGTGATTCCGCACATCACCGACGAGATCAAGAGCGCCATTCGTCGCATCTCTCCCGACAACGACGTCGTCATCGTCGAGATCGGCGGCACCGTCGGCGACATCGAGTCGCAGCCCTTCCTCGAGGCGATTCGTCAGTTCCGCCATGATGTCGGCCGCGAGAACGCGATCTTCGTGCATCTCACGCTGATCCCCTACATCGCCGCGGCGGGCGAGCTCAAGACCAAGCCGACGCAGCACTCGGTCCGCGAGCTGATGCAGCTCGGAATCCAGCCCGACATTCTCATCGTGCGCACTGAGCGTCCGCTGTCCGACGAGATCAAGCGCAAGATTGCGCTCTTCTGCAACGTGGAATTCGGCGCGGTGATCGAATCGCCCGACGTGAAGTCGATCTATCAGATTCCGCTCAAGTTCAAGGAGCAGGGCTTCGACGAGAAGGTGCTGCAGAAATTCGGCATCGAACGCCCGGCGCCGGAGCTTGGACCATGGCGTGAGATGGTGCAGCGCGTGACCTCACCGCACGAGCGCGTGCGCATCGCTGTCGTCGGCAAGTACAC
>JBDUCR010000433.1:0-6613 GCA_040003345.1 bacterium | reverse complement strand
TGCTCGCTCCTGCGGGATGACAAGAGGTGGACAACATCAGTGCCGACCGCGTTCGGTTATCTTCCAGTATGGTCACGACGTCTTTTCCCACCGAGATCACCGATCCGGTGAATGCTCGAATCCTCGCGGTCAGCGAGGATCGCATCGCGGGCTTTCTCGACGATCCATTCACCGAGATCGCCCGCATTGCGGATCTGCCGCTCGAGACCGTGATCGATCGACTGCGGAGTATGCTCGAGGCCGGCGTGATTCGTCGCATTCGTCAGACGTTGATGGCGACCAATCTCGCGCCCGGCGCACTGATCGCCTGGCGGGTACCCACCGAGCGCCTCGAAGACGGGTTCGAGCATCTCGCGAAGGACGATCCATTCTCCGGGCACGTCGTCATTCGCTCCACCGATGCCGACACGCCAGGCTCCGTCTATCGGTTGTGGACCACGCTCAAGGTTCCGCAAGGCTTCTCCATGCAGAAGCATTGCGAGCTGCTCGCGTCGCGCATCGGCGCAACGGCCTTTCGCATCATGCCGGCGAAGCGCCTTTTCGCGCTCGGCGTGGGACATGTGCGTCGAAAGGGAATGGAGCCGGGCAGTCGATCCGACGAGCCGGGTGTGGTGCTCGACACCAACATCGTTGAGCTGTCAGAGCTCGAGTGGCAGGTGCTCGGTCCGCTCAAGCGCGAGTTCACCGCTGAAGAGCTGTGCGCCGATCCCTGGCGCGCGCGCGCCGTCGAAGCGCGTGTCTCGTATGAGGAATTTCTCGACGTTGCGCGTGGACTCTCTGCGAAGAAAGTCATTGGTCGCTTCTCGACGTTTCTCGAGCACGTGAAGCCGTCGGCCACGGGCGAGCGCGTCACGCGATACAACGCGCTCTTTCACTGGCGCGTGCCGGAAGGTCGCGAGATCGAGGCGGGACGCGAAGTTGGACGTCATCACATTCTCACGCATGCATATTGGCGCGAGGGCGGTGATGAGTTTGCGAACGTCAACGTGATGGCAGTCGCACACGGCATGGAGAAGGCGCGCGTGCTCGAGCACAAAGCTGCGATCGACGAGCATCTCGTCGCCGCCGGAATTCCTGTGACGTACACGAACGTCTTCTGGGGCGGTCGCAGCGAGATCAAGCCGTCGGAGATCATGCCGCAGGCATATGAGGCGTGGCTCGTGAACCAGGGGATCGACCCGGCGACGATGCGCACGCGCTGAGCGCGGACATGCGTCTCGTCATCATCGTCTATCGGCTACTGCCATTCGCGCTCGCATTCCGGCGCGACTTCACACGTTGGATCTTCTTCGGCAGTCCCAAGGAGCGCACGGCAGCCGAACACGCACAACGCGCCGAGCGGCTGGTCACGACGCTCGCGGAGCTCGGCCCGACGTTCGTGAAGATGGCGCAGGTGTTCGCCGGCCGGTCCGATCTGCTCGCGCCCGTGTACGCAAAGGCCTTGCTCAAGCTCACCGATCAGGTGCCGAGTGTGCCGGTGGAGCAGGTGGAGAAGATCATTCTCGACGAGTACGGCGCCTCCGCCGACGAACTGTTCGAGCGATTTGATCGCGTTCCGCTCGCGGCTGCGTCGCTTGGACAAGTGCATCGCGCGCGGTACGAAGGCGAAGAAGTCGTGATCAAAGTGTTACGCCCTGGCGTTGAAGCGCTCGTGGCGGCGGACGTGCGCGCGTCGAAGAAGATCGTCGCGACCGTCGAGCGCTGGTGGCCGAATCAGCACGTGATCGGCACGCGCGTGGTCATCGACGAATTCGCCGTCCGCGTTGCGGAAGAGATGGATTTTCGTATGGAAGCGGCGCACGCCGTCGCGATCGGGGAGAACTTTGCCGGGTCGCCGCGCATCTGGATTCCGCGGGTCTACGCGCCGATGGTCCGTCAGCGCGCGCTCGTGCTCGAGTATTGTGAAGGCCGTCGCATCGATCGTCTCGAGGCATGGATCGCGGAAGGTCGCATCAAGCCCGAGCGTCTCGTGCGCGAAGTGATGGAGCTGTACGCGCGCATGATGCTCGTGCACGGACTCTTTCACGCCGATCCGCATCCGGGCAACATGCACGTCGCTCCCGATGGTCGAGTCATCCTGCTCGACTTCGGCATGGTGGTGCGAGTGCCGCTCGAGCTGCGGCGTGAGCTCGTTGCGGCGATCTTCGCGGCGATCCGCAAAGATCCCGATGCGCTGTCGGAAAGCTTTCATCGTTTGGGGCTCGTCGCGACTGGAGCAGATCCGCTGGTCATCCGCCATCTCGCTGCCACGCTGTTGTCGGTGGCGAACAAACGCACCACGACGCGCGAGCGTGTCGAGCTGCTCGCCAACGAAGTGCTCGCGGAGCTGTATGACTGGCCGATTGTGTTGCCGAGCCGGCTCGTGTACTTCGCGCGCACGGCGTCGCTCATCGAAGGGCTGGGAACGCACTACGACTCGCACTTCAACGCCCTTGCGTTTGCTACGCCCATTGCGCTGTCGCTGCGAGGGCCCATTCTGGAGTCGTTGTATCCAGAAGGCTCGAGGCCCGCGGTCGACCCGGCGCGCGTTGTCGGCGCAGCAATTGGTGCCGTAGCGCGCATTGTCCGGCAAGCTTCTCGCGATGTGTATGATGCCGTGCGAGACGCAATCGCCGAAGCGGCGTTGCCGCCGTCAGACGTCATCCGCGGCGACAATCTGCTTCCATCTACCAACGGTTCCGGCGTGGACGCGCGTATTACAAGCGACTGACCAGACTGCTGACGCGAGGTGCGTCGCGGCCCACCATTCGCACAACTCGTGTACTTCATGCGCGTCACCGCACTGCTTCGATATACGTTCGTCGCACTCGTTCTTGTTACCGCCGCCGCACTTCCCGCTCGCGCTCAGGTCGGCTCGACCACCGACATCATCATGGGAAAGGTGACTGGTCCGGATACCACTCCGGTTGCCGGTGCTCGCGTCGAGGTAACGTCGACGGAAACTGGAATCACGCGTCGCAAGACGACGAACGAGAAGGGCGAATACTCCATCCTGTTTCCCGACGGTGGAGGCTCGTACACGCTCAAGGTGAGCTTCATCGGTTTCGGCCCGTACTCGGCGAACGTCAATCGGCAGGCCGACGAAGATCGTCTCGTCGCGAACGTGCATCTCACGCGCAATCCGCAGGTGCTCGCGGCGGTGCAGGTGCGCGCGGCGAACAATCAGAATGGCGCGCAGGAGCGTCCCACGGCGGGAAGTCAGGAGCGCAACTTCGGCGCTGCGCAGCTCGATCGGCTTCCGATCGACAAGGGTGATCTCGCGTCGATCGCAGCGCTTGCACCGGGCGTGATCGGCACGTCCGCGACGGATTCCAGTGCTGCGACCTTCTCTGTCGGCGGGCAGCCGACCAATCAGAATCAGATCACGCTCGACGGCTTGAGCTTCGGATCCGGCAGCGTTCCTTCGGAGGCCGTGCGAAGCACTCGTGTCATCACGAACACATATGATGTGAGTCGTGGACAGTTCACAGGCGGACAGGTCGCATCCACGACGCGCGGCGGCACGAACAATCTGCAAGGAGTCTTCACGTACGCGCTGCGCGATCCGGAGCTCGAGTTCGTCGACGAATCGTCCGCGACGTTCGGGCAGAAGTACATGCAGAATTCGCTCAGCTTCGGCGCAGGCGGTCCGATCGTCGAAGACGAGATGTTCATCTTCGGCGCAGCGTCGGTGTCGCGTCGCACGAATCCGTTGTCGTCGCTGCTCGCCGCCAACCCACAGACGCTGTCGCGTCTCGGCGCGAATCAGGATTCCGTTGCGCGCTTTCTCACGCGGCTCACCACGCTCGGTGTCCGCGCCACGCTTCCGGGTGTTCCCGACGAACGGCTCGCCGACAACGCATCCGCGATCGTCCGCTATGACTGGTCGCTCGGCGAGCTGCACACGTTGACGATTCGCGGTGACTGGCGCGGACAGCTGCAGGATGGCACGCGCATCTCGGCGACGTCAGTGCCGAGCACCGGTGGAAAACTGAATACACTGGGCGGCGGCATCATGGGCACGCTGACGTCGCACGTACACGGCATCATCAACGAAGCGCGCATCTATCAGTCGTCAGACCGGCAGGTGACAGATCCATATCTCATCGCGCCTGATGGTCGCGTCACGGTGGCGGGCACGCTCACCGACGGAACGCAGAGCGTCACGAGCTTGCAGTTTGGTGGCAATCCATCGTTGCCGCAGGAGACGCACTCGCGCCTTCTCGAGGCGAGCGACGAGATGAGCTATGTAAGTGCGGGCGGCGCGCATCGCGTGAAGCTGGGCGCGCTGCTCAATGCAGATCGCTCGACGGTGGGCAGCATTCCCAATCGATTCGGCACGTACTTCTACAATTCACTCGCCGATTTCGAGAACAACCAGCCGTCGCAGTTCACACGCACGATCTCCGGTCGCGATCGTCTCGCGGGCAGCAACAACGCCGCGCTCTATCTGGGCGACGCATGGCGTGAGTCACCGCGATTCCAGATGGTGTATGGTCTGCGCGTTGAAGGCACGCAGTTTCCGCGCAGTCCAGACTTCAATCCAGAAGTGGAGTCGCTGTTCAATCGGCGCACCGATCATTCGCCGTCTGAGTTTCACGCGAGCCCACGCCTTGGGTTCACGTACTTCATGGGCGCGCCACCTAACACACCGCCGGCGCCAGCTGCACCAGCAGCACCGGGTGCGGCTGCTCCCGGAGCCGACGCGCGCGGTGCACAGGGTGGTGGTGGTCGCGGCGGGTTTGGTGGGCCGGGCGGACCGGGCGGATTCAACGCATCTGCGTGGACTATCCGTGGCGGAGTTGGTGAATTTCGCGGAAGGATTTCTTCGAATCTCGTCGCCACGGCGAATGACGCCACTGGACTCGTCGGCGGACAATCCACGCTGACGTGCATCGGCGCCGCAGTGCCTGTGCCGGATTGGACGTCGTATCTCAACGATCCCTCGTCGATTCCGACGCAGTGTCTCGACGTGGGCGGAGCGCCGCAGCCGATTCCTCTGTCGGGTCAGCGACGCAACGTCACGCTGTTCGAGGATGGATTCAGTGCACCCAAGGTGTGGCGCGCATCGCTTGGTGGAAGCCGTCGCTTCTTTCAGCGCTACAGCTTCAACCTCGACGGCTCGGTCGCCTACGGCATCAATCAGACTGGCTCGCACGATCTCAATCTCGATGCGTCGCCGAAGTTCAATCTGGCGAGTGAAGGCGATCGTCCAGTCTATAGCGCGCCGACGTCCATCATTCCGACGACAGGTGCCACGAGCATCACCGCATCACGCCTGCATCCGGAATACGGAAGCGTGAGTGAGTTGACGTCGCAGCTGCATTCACTTTCCACGCAGTTCACGGTGTCGCTGGGCGGCGTCACGCTGCAGGGCATCACCCTCAATGGCTCGTACACGTTCCTTCGCTCGCGCGATCAGCAGAATGGCTTCAGCGCCGGCGGCGGCGGATTCGGTGGCTCGTCCACGTCGGGCAATCCGAACTTCGTGCAGTGGGGCACCTCGGATCTCGAGCGGCGACACTCATTGCTGGGCACCATCACGTTTCCGGCGCGTGCATGGCTCGACATCACCGCAATCGGCCGCATGACGGCTGGCCAGCGCTATACGCCGGTGGTGAGTGGAGACGTCAATGGCGACGGATCACGCAACGATCGCGCGTTCATCTTCAATCCATCCGCGATCACCGACACCGCGTTGTCGAACGGTATCTCGCGCATCATCTCGAACGCGCCGGCGCGGACGAGCGAGTGCCTCATGTCGCAGCTCGGAAGCATCGCGACGCGCAACAGCTGCTCGGCGCCGTGGACACCGTCGCTCGACTTCCAGCTCAACTTCAAGCCGGATGCGCTCGGGCTCGCGCGTCGCCTCGTACTGCAGCTGCAGTTCCAGAACGCGCTCGTGGGACTCGATCAGCTGGTGCACGGAAACAATCTGCACGGCTGGGGACAGCCCGTGATCGCTGATCGCACGCTGCTGTTCGTCCGCGGTTTCGATCCGTCGACACAGGCGTTCAAGTATCAGGTCAACGAACACTTCGGCGCATCGACGGGCGCGAACAGTGCGTTCCGCGTTCCGTTCCAGGTGGGATTGCAGGGACGCCTCACCGTTGGTCAGGATCCGGCACGTCAGCAGATCGGGCGCATGTTCGGCACCGGCCCCGATGGCAAGCCGCTCTCGAAGGAAGAGTGGAAAACGCGTCTCTCGCGTGTGGTACCGAATCCGTTCCTGCGCACAATCGCACTCGATGACTCGCTCAAGCTCGGACTCACCCCCGACGAGAAGACGAAGCTGGTCGCACTCTCTGATGCGATCGCGATCAAGGCCGACAAGGTCGCCGACGAGCTGGCCGATGTGCTGACGAGTGCGGGCAACGCTCCGGATCCCGCGGTGATCGGCGCACGCATGCAAGGCAAGACGGACGAGGCAAGAAAGATCGCCGAGAAGTCCGTGGCGGATCTCAAGGATGTGTTGACGCCGGAGCAGTGGGCGAAGCTGCCCGATTCGGTGAAGGTCGTTCCGCCGAATCGCGGATTTGGCGGATTTGGTGGTGCCGCGGATGGCGGCCGTGGTGGGGACGGTGGGGGTCGTCGACCGCCGCAGTGATTCGAAAGGGCTGGCATCGTACATCGA
>JBDUCR010000537.1:0-2002 GCA_040003345.1 bacterium | reverse complement strand
AGATCGTCAAGCTTGCCGTAAAGGAAGGACAGATGGTCACCAAGGGCCAGTTCCTTTTGCAGATCGATGCACAGCAGGCCGAGGCATCGATGCAGCGCTCGGAGGCAGCCGTCGCTTCGAGCCGCGCGCAGCTGACGCAGGCGCAGGCGAACCTCAGCCAAGCGCAGAACAGCTACAACCGCACCGCAGCGATCAAGAAGACCAATGCCCAGCTCATCTCCGATGAGCAGATGGAACAGCTTCGCACAGCCGTCGACGTGAACAAGGCGATTTACGAATCCTCGCGGCACTCGGTCGATCAGGCCATTGCCTCGCAGCGCGATGCCAAGAGCATGCTCGACAAGACGTCGATCTACGCGCCGATGTCGGGTCGCGTGACGCGCCTCGTCGTCGAGAATGGCGAAACGGCAATCCAGGGTACGTTGAACAAGGATGCCGCCACGCTCCTCACGATCGCCGACATGAGCGTGCTCGAGACCAAGGTGAAGGTCGACGAGACCGACGTCGCGCGCATTGCACTCGGCGATTCGGCGGTCATCCAGATCGACGCTTTCCCCGACACGACGTTCATCGGCAGAGTGACGAAGATCTCGAATAGTGCCGTCAAGAGCGCCACGGCAGCCAGCGGCACCGATCAGGCAGTCGATTACGAGGTTACGATCCAGCTCGTGAACACACCTCCCGAGACGCGCCCGGACTTCTCGGCAACGGCCAAGATCATCACCGATACGCGGAAACAGGCGCTCTCGATCCCGATCATCGCCCTTACCGTTCGCGAGAACGAAGCGTTGACGAAGGGTGACACCGCTGTGGGACTGGGCAAGGCACGCCCGAAGAAGGAAGTCGGCAAGAAGGATGTCGAAGGCGTCTTCGTCGTCGGGAAAGACAACAAAGTGACCTTCCGCCCCGTAAAGGTAGGGATCGCAGGCGAGAAGCACTTTGAAGTGTTGAGCGGCCTCAAGGCCGGTGACAAGATCGTCGCTGGCACCTACCAGGCGATCCGCGAGCTCAAGGACAGCACCGTGGTTCGCGAAACGAAGGTCGACACGAAGAAGCCACAGGCGACGAAAACGTGACCAACGACAGCGAAGTGACGTTAGAAGCCCCGCTCGGCGCCACAGCCGAGCGGCAGGCGGTCATCGCGGCGGAGGGCGCTGCGCCGGACAAGGATTGGGTCATCGTCACCCGCGGCATCAAGCGCGAGTACGACATGGGCGGCGAAATCGTGCGCGCGCTGCGCGGTGTCGATCTCGCGATTCAACGCAATGAATACGTTGCCATCATGGGGCCGTCGGGATCCGGCAAGTCGACGCTGATGAATGTCATCGGCTGCCTCGACACACCGAACGCCGGTGAGTACTGGCTCAATGGCACGCAGGTGTCGAAGATGAGCGACGATGCGCTCGCCCGCGTGCGCAACAAGGAGATTGGGTTCGTCTTTCAGACGTTCAACCTGCTCCCGCGCGCGACGGCGCTGCACAACGTCGAGCTGCCGCTGGTGTACGCAGGCGTTGGCGGCGAGGAGCGGAAGCGTCGCGCGAAGGAAGCGCTCGCGCGCGTGCAACTCGACAACCGTATGGATCACCGGCCAAACGAGCTCTCGGGTGGTCAGCGGCAACGTGTCGCCATCGCCCGTGCGCTCGTGAACCGTCCGTCGATTCTCCTTGCTGACGAGCCCACCGGTAATCTCGACTCGAGCACGTCGGAAGAGATCATGCGCGTGTTCGAAGGTCTCGCCGAGCAGGGACAGACGGTCATCATGGTAACGCACGAGCCGGACATTGCGGCGCATGCGCGGCGTGTGGTCGTGTTGCGTGACGGATTGATCGCGAGCGATGATCGTCGGTCGGCGTTCGTGGAGAAGCTCGGGCTGGCCTGAGAGGAAGAGCGAGCGCCGAAGGCGCGATGCGGGCGGAATAGCGGACGAGCGAGCGCCGAAGGCGCGATGCGGGCGGAATAGCGGAAGAGCGAGCGCCGAAGGCGCGATGCGGGCGGAATAGCG
>JBDUCR010000041.1:0-6656 GCA_040003345.1 bacterium | reverse complement strand
TGATTGCGGCCGGGACTTTCGCCGCGGTCTGTGCGCCGAGGGTGGTCGCGATCAGAAATAGCGTGAACACTGAAGTGAGAGTCCGCATGCAGTACACGGTGCGAGAAGTAGTGGTAGTTACTGGCATGATGAGCCTTACGCGGCTGCGTGGTGCGAGGCGAGCGGTGCATGCCCGCTCAACAATAGCCGATGTCACTATGGCAGGCAGCAAGTGAGTTGTGACGAGCGGTTGAACTCAGCGGTCCGCGTTGGTGATGAAACATTTTCGCCGTCGCGCACTCGCGCTAGTCTCGCTGTCTGCGTCATTGCTTGTGCCGGCTGCTTTACGCGGACAGGATTCTCTTCACGTCCTGCGGCTGCAGCCGGCATCACCCGCGGCCCCGAACGCGCCAGTTGTCGTGCTGTTCGATCATCCAATCGCGCCGCGACTCGACGCCTCATTGGAGGCGTCGCGAGTGCTCGGCATCATTCCAACCGTCGGTGCGCGCATCTATTGGCGCGACCCGAGCACCATTGTCGCCGAGTTCGATTCAGCGTGGGCCTCGGGCGCGAGCTATGTCGTCACGATCGATCCAGGATTGCGCAGCGAGCGCGGTCTCCCGCTGGCGACAACACCGCCCATGCGCGTTCAGGTGGAAATGCCGCGGGCGCTCGTGGTTCGAGCTGATGCGCATGAGGCACCAACGGATACAGTGCTGCATGCGGTGGCCGTGTACTCGACCGGCTTCAATCCCGGAGCGCTGACTGGTCACGCGTGGCTCGTTCCTCGGCCGGGTTGTGATATCGGAGACTCGATTCCGCTCACGGTATCGAAGATCAGATCACTCGCGAAGGACGATTCATACGAATTGACCGAAGCGGGACGGTACAACCGGGACAGGCGTCTCGACTCACTACGACGCGTAGTGGAGTTGAGCACTCCTCGCATCCTGCCCCGCGGATGCGTGGCTGACCTGCACCTGCCGCTCGTGATTGGCGAGCGCGCGATTGTCCGCTTGGCGGTCGCAGTACGACCCCCATTCCAACAGCTCGAAGTGAGATGCGGTTCGGGAAAATGCGAGCGCGGGCCTATCATCCTTCGATTCAGCAATGAAGTCTCGCCAGAACAAGTGCGTGCAAACGTGCGCGTGGATGGGAGGCCGGCTCGTGTTGCCGGTGATCGTCCGGAGACAGCCATTGCTCTCCTCGACTCCGTGCAATCGAGGCACTCCGTTCACGTCACGATAAGCGGTGACCTCAGAAACGTCAGTGGCGAGCGTCTTCGCCGCGACACGAGCGTCACACTTACGGGAGATCCAATGTCCGCAAAGCTGGGATTCGCCAGCGGTCTGCAGACGATTCCGCGCGACGCAGCGACGCTGCTGCGCGTACGACACATCAACACCGATTCGGTGCTTGTGGTCATCGGTCGAGTGCCGGACTCAGCTCGCGCGGTGCTGCTCGAGTACGGCGACGGCGTGGCGTGGAAGGACGTGGTTCGCGACAGCGTCATGCATGCGGTCGCTACCCCGACGCCTGATGACATCGAGGGTATCGCGGACATAACTGCGTCGGTGATCCCATCGGCGTGGCGCGACGACCCGCTGCTCGTCGTGCGTCTTGCGCCCGTCCCGCGATCACTCCTTGCATGGAGCTACGAGTACGCGATGCCGCCGATCGTCGTGCGTGGCGCTCCGCCCGACGGGAGGCGATTGCGATACGCCGTCGTACGACGCTCCGGTATCGCTGCGCATGCGGTGGTGAGCGAGGATCTTGTCGACGTGTGGGTGACGTCGCTTCGCGACGCGCATGTGCGATCGGGTGCCCGCGTGCGAGTCGTCGATGATTCCGGTCGTGTGCTCGCAACCGCGATGACCGACAGCCGCGGTCGTGCGCGCATGACCGTTGTCCCGTCCGACAAGGTGACCATGTCGTCGCGACTGCTGGAGGTGAGCGACGGCAACGAACGCACCGTGCTGAATCTTCCAATGCAGACGCGAAGATCTTACGCGAGTGTGGATGAAGACTCCACAGCTGGAAATTGGAGGTATGGAAATGCCTCACAGATAGGCGACATGTGGTTGCATGGCACGGCCTTTACCGAGCGAGCGATCTATCGTCCTGGAGAGCGTGTCTACCTGAGCGGGGCGATACGGACGTTCACTGCCGCGAGGGGCTACGCTACGCCGGCAGCTGATTCGGCACGCTGGACGGTGTGGCGCTTCGATCCGGAGTATGCGCGCGAACGTGTGTGGTCGCACGTCGGGCGTCTCAGTGAGTTCGGCACACTTGCGGACAGCACGTTGCTTTCCACGACTGCGCAACTCGGCTATTACTCCGCTTCGCTGGCACTGCGCTCAGCTGGAACGTGGCGCGTAGTGGCAGAAACCTGGTTCAATGTAGCCGAGTATCGCGCGCCTGAATTCGCCGTGCATCTCGATCGGGATACGACCGCGATGCTGTTCACCGGCGACACGGCGCACCTTCGTCTCGATGGGCGCTATCTCTTCGGCCTTCCTCTCGCGCGCGGCAGCGTGAAGTGGTGGTCCGAGCTGCGCAAGCAAGAGCAATGGGAGTTGCGCGTGCGCGGTCTCGAGAAATTCAGTGTCGGGCGCTCCGGCTGGCATCCGGAAGACAGCGCACTCGGAAGCAAGCGCACAGATGACGGAGATGGAGTGCTCGGCGACGACGGCGTACTTCGGCTGGACGTTCCTGCCATGACGTCGGCTGGGCCGAGCGTCCTCGTCGTGAACGCGTCCGTGGCTGACGCGAATCGCCAGACAGTGACGACCGAGATATCGATACCGGTGCATGCAGCGAATGCATACGTGGGCATGCGGACACGTGACCAGCGTTGGGTATGGCGCGCGAAGGACAGCGTCGCCGTCGAGATGCTGGTAGTGCATCCCGATGGAACGCCGCGCGTGGGTGACACCATCGCCATGTTCGTCGAGCGGACGCGATGGGTTGCCAGCACGCTGCTGCGCGATACAGTATGGCGCACGACGCTGAGGTCCGCGTCCACTCCTGTGTCGGCAACGTTCGTTCCGGGCGAAGGTGGAAGCTTCGAGCTGTTCGCCGTCGTGACCGACGAGCGTGGTCGTCGCGCTGTCAGCTCGCTCGATATCTGGGTCGCTGGCGACAATGCGTGGTGGGCTCGTGGAGATCCGCGAGCGATCACGATGCGCAGCGATCGTACACGCTATGCGCCTGGCGAGGTTGCCTCTGTTATCGTCGAGTCGACGGCGGAGCAGAGAGCATGGGTGACTCTCAGTCGCGAAGGCATCCTCTCGGAGCAGTTCGTGTCGCTTCATTCGGGGATCAACGAGCTGCGCGTCGCGATTCCGCTGACGGCCGCGCCGGGCGCGACCATTCATCTTCGTGCAGTGCGGCCATTTGGCTCAGGCGCCGGCGACGACTCGGCCGGGGTTTACTTTCGTTCGGGCTCACTGGGGATTGAAGTCGATACGACGCTGCGTGCGCTGCGCGTGGCCGTGACTCCGGAGCGCACACGATACCAACCGCGCGATACAGTGCGTCTGCGGATCGACGTGCGCGACGTGAGCGGGAAGGGACATCGTAGCGAAGCGACGGTGTGGGCGGTTGACGAGGGAGTGAGGTCACTCACGGACTACGTGCGTCCCGCGCTTCTCTCGATGCTGCTCGCGCCGGGCGCGGACAATCCCTGGTCGAATTCTACGCTTCTCGCGTGGATGATGGCGATTCCGCCCACTGTCGCGCCGCTGTTCGTCAATAGCGGCTATGTGTCGTTGCGGGGCGCCACCGTCATACGCCTGCGAGGTATGTCGTCGCTGCAGCTCTCAGCGAACGTGGTGACGGCGACGGGGTCCGCGTCTGCGCAGGTGCGTACCGCGTTCGCTACCACGCCGTTCTTCGCGGCACACGTGCGCACTGACGCCGCGGGCCATGCGACAACGACATTCGTGCTCCCAGACAACATCGGCGCTTTCCGTATCTACGCTGCGGCTATCGGACAGGACGTCTTCGCCGGCAGTGGCGATACCAGCATCATCACGACACGCGCGCTGGTCGTACGCCCTGCACTTCCGCGCGTTGTGCGTGTGGGCGACGAGCTGTTCGCTGGTGCGGTGCTCACGCAGGAAGGGGCTGGTCGCGCGCCCGTATCGTTGAGCGTGGAAGCGAAAGGCGCCGATGTCGTCGGACCGACATCGTTGCGGGACACGCTCGACGGGCAGCACACACGCGAGCTGCGTTTTCCGATGCGCGTAACCGGCGGCGACAGCGTGATATTCACATTCCGCGGCGCAACGCCGTCAGCGAGCGATGCTGTCGAAGCACGCTTGGCAATGAGTCCACCGGGTCGCGCGCGCGCACACGTGGTCACAGGCATGCTCGAACGTGCAGATGTTGCGTCGCTCGTGATGCCCGAGGGTACGGACACAGTACGCTCGCACGTGACGTTGCAGCTCGGCGCGTCGCCACTGCCGCTTGTCCGCCAGTTCAGCGAAGCGCTCCGCATCTATCCCTACAACTGCACAGAACAAGTCTCGAGTGCGGGTCGCGCGCTACTCGCGCGATTGAGTCTCGAACGAGCGATTGGAGACCATGCCGAGCTGTCGCATCGCGATCGTACGCAGCTCGAGCTGGCGGTGTCCACTCTGCTGAACCGACAGCGAGACGATGGCGGTTTCGGATATTGGAGTGCGAGCAACTGGACGACCGCGTGGCTCACCGCATATGCGCTCGACTTTCTCCTCGGTGCACAGCGCGCTGGAATCGACGTGTCGAATGCGGCGCTGCGCCGAGCGCAGTCGTACCTGTCCGCCACCAAAGCAACGAGGCCGCGGCTGCACACCGAGCCGTGGATCGCATGGCAGGATTCAATCGAGTGGCCGCACAACGCGCTCGCGGCCGCGACGTTGCTGCGTCGCATCGGCGCGCAAGACACGCTGCTCGAGACAAAGCTCTGGGCGCTAAAAGAATATCTGAACTTCGAGGACCGGGTCTCACTTGCGCTCCTGGCCGCGGAGTCGGCGGATACGCTGCGCGCTACCGAGCTGCTCGACGCAGCATGGCGCAGCGCACACCTCGAGGGACGTCGTGTCGTGCTCGACGACTCAGCCGCATCGCAGCACTGGCTGTTTCGCTCGACCTCGCGGCCCCTTGCACTGCTTCTCACCGTGACCGCTCAGCTGCAACCACACCATCCACTCCTCGGCGCACTCTTCGAATCGCTCGTGCAGACTGGACGGAGCGAGAGTACGCGCTGGTGGAACACACTCGATCAGGCTGCGGTCGCTGAGGCGCTCACTGCCGCTAGCGCGGCGATGAGCATCACCAGTGAACGCCAGATCGCCGTATCGGGTGAACACGGCGCGATCGCGACCGTCGCGCTGAATAAGGGCCATGCCGACTCACTCGCGCTTCCCATCGCGTCGCTGTCCGTTCGCGGCCGCGATACGACTCGACTGAAGGTGTCGCTCACGTCGAGCACGTCAGCGCCGACGTACTACGCAATGACACTGTTCGAGATTCCACTCGCGCGCCCTGTTCGTGCCGACGACGCGGGCATTGGCGTCGAACGCTGGTATGAGAGTTACGAGGGTGGCAAGCCGATTACCGAGGTTCGCGAGGGTGAGCTGATTCGCGTGCGGTTACGCATCACTGCACCCGCAGATCGCGAGTTCGTCGTCATCGATGATGCTCTGCCCGCAGGACTCGAGGCGGTGGATCTCTCTCTGCGCACCTCGGCGTCGTTGCCGCCGTTCGCTGGTGCGCCGCGCCTCGGCGCCGACCTGAATGAAGGACCGCCGGGCCAGCGCTGGCTTTACGGGAGCTGGGATTCAGGCTGGTGGACACCGTGGGAACACAAGGAGATCCGCGATGATCGCGTGCTCTACTTCGCACGACAACTGTGGAAGGGGAGCTATCAGGCGTCGTACGTCGCGCGCGCAACCACGGCGGGCACCTTCGTCAGACCGCCAGCACAGGCCGAGGAAATGTACAATCCCGCCGTGCGCGGTCGCAGCGACGGCGGCACGTTCACCATCACGCGCGCGCCGTAAATATTGCCACGTCTCCCGACTAGGCCAACGTCGTCTTGAAGACAGCAAAGGCCTTCTTCAATTCTGGCATCGTGCCGAGCGAGACGCGTGCATGTGTGGGCAGCGCGGGAAACTGCCTCCCGATCGCGACCTTGTGCTTGATGCACTCGAGCTTGAATGCCTTCACGTCGCGATGGATGTCGACCATCATGAAATTCGCCTGGCAATCGGGCACCTTGTATCCGGCGTCCTGGAAAAACTTCTTCGCGAATGCACGTGCCTCGCGATTGCGACGCTGCTCGGACGCGATATGTTGCGCGTCTGTAACCGTTGCTGTCGCGGCCACGAGTGACAGCTGGCTGACGTTGGAGCCGAGCAGCCATGGCGACATGCGCGCTAGCGTCGCGGGCTGTCCGATCGCGTAACCGACGCGAAGTCCCGCCATGCCGAATACCTTCGAGAACGTGCGTGCGACGACGACGCGCGGATTAGCGATGGCGAGTGGCATCACGGTCGCATATGCGGAATCGTCTACGTATTCGTGATAGGCTTCATCGACGAGGATCGTCGTACGCGGCGACCGCTCACCGATGCGATCGATGAAGGATGCAACGTCCGCGTGACTGTGAACGGTCGCAGTCGGGTTGTTCG
>JBDUCR010000403.1:0-22259 GCA_040003345.1 bacterium | reverse complement strand
TGTTTGTGCACGCGCACCGTGCGCGGCACAGAGGAGCAACACGACGCCGGAGAGCGCGCGCGCGTGGCGATGCATTCGATACCTCGCGGTTCTTCGTTCGAGTGTGCACACACGATGAGGGGCGATTTCGTTGTGCGTTCGAACAGAAGTTGGAGGCGCTTCGGCGTTCCGGACAGTGGGCTGATCGTTAGAGGGTTGCCGTCCGTCCTCCTGCTGACCCTAAGCGATGTCGAGGAAAGCGAGCGACGCGCGTCGCGGCATCTGCAGTTGCCCGATCAATCCCAGAATCGAAAGCCGACACTGAAGGGCATCAGCACCGGTCCCTGCGACGCGATGGGTGTCATGATCTTCGTCTGCATGAAGAGGTGGTGACCAAGCTCGAGCCCAACGCCGCCCTCGGCAAAGGCCCATGTGTGCCGCGGGAACGCGAGGAAACGATAGTCATTCCGCATACCGGTGAGATCGTAGACCGGAACGGCAATCAAATATTCGGATCGTGTTCCCACGCCGAGTCCGCCGAGCAAATACGGTTGGATGCCGAAGATTTTGGGTATTGGCTTGCCGATGACGTCGAGTGAAAGCGTTCCATACTTCGGCGAGCTCACGGTGAAATCATTTTGTTCCTGACGGAACGCAAGTGTGCTGCGCAGCGTCAGCGGAACGTTGGGTACGTGAAAGTCCAGACTTCCGCCCACCTCCGTGTTGAGGAGCGACTTGTTGCTGTTGTTGGCGTTGACGAGCGATCCACCAAAGATGGAAAACTTGTGAGACGAGTCCGACCCCTGTGCTCTAAGGGATGATGCGCTCCCCACGCTCATTGCGAGCGCAACGAGTGTGGTGCCGAATCGGTTGTACATGATATCCTCCATTTTGCAGTATAAAGTTGATTTGCCCGCGTCGGCGACGAGGGATTGGTCACGGGGAACAGAATGGATGGTTGCCATTGACGCGCCATTCGGCACCGACTTGACGAAAGCGACTGTGACAAGGTCGTGGCGCGCTCCCACTGGCCGAGGGCACACGAAGCGACAGATTTGCTGTCGTCCTTCGAACCATCCCTCTTACGTCTTCACATGCGCCGTTGTCTGATCGCCGGACTCACGTTCGTCGCAATGAGTGGCGCTGCGGCGCAGGCGCCCAGTCGCCCCAATCTCATCGTGCTCCTCACCATCGATCAGATGCGAGCGGACTACTACGACCGCTTCAAGGCGCATCTATTGAGAGGGTTGCCGCGACTGTATGAACGCGGCGCCGTGTTTGACAGTGCATATCACGATCACGGATTCACCGAGACGGCGCCTGGCCATGCGTCGCTGCTGTCGGGACGCTTTCCCATTCACACCGGCATCGCGACAAATGCGCAGGGCGTGAACACCAGCGCAGTGTCGCTGCTCAATGGCGGACCCGCGGATCCTGGCGCGTCGCCATTCCGTTTCCGTGGCACGACGCTGATCGACTGGATGCGGGCCGCTGATCCGTCGACGCGATTTCTCTCGGTGTCGCGCAAGGATCGTGGCGCCATTCTCCCCATCGGATCGTCGAAAGGAAGTGTGTTCTGGTTTGCGACGACCGGCCAGTTTACGACGAGTACCTACTATTCGGACACACTCCCGACGTGGGTCCGGCACTTCAACGACCGACATCTCGTCGGCGCGCACGCGGGCGACATCTGGAGCCCGATGTACGGAGCGAGCGTCTATCCGGAACCGGACAGCGTGCCGGCGGAAAACAACGGACGCGATTTCGCGTTCAATCACGTCATGCCTCGCGACGCCGGCGCGGCCGATACCGCGATCATTCAATTTCCGTGGATGGACGAGATCACTCTGCAACTCGCGCTGTCCGGCGTCCAGGAACTGCAACTCGGCGCAACGCGCGGCCGCACCGATGTGCTCGCGATCTCTCTCTCGACGACCGATGCCATTGGACATCGATATGGCCCGGACTCGAAGGAATTGCACGATCACATCATTCAGCTCGACCGCTTTCTGACGTCCTTTCTCGATTCGCTGTACACACTTCGCGACTCGACGACGATCGCCTTCGCGCTCACGGGTGATCACGGCATGACGCCATTCCCCACCATCAAGTCTCCGAACTACGCCAACACCAATGCGCAGCGCGTGGATCTCGCACCGGTGTGGACGATGACGCACGACCGTCTCGTAAAAGCCGGTGTTCCGGATTCACTCGCGGGCTTCGCCGACAACATCCTGACTCTTCGGACCAAGGGGCTTCGCGCATTGAATCAGAATGCCGATTCGATCGCTCGTGCATTCGCGTCGGACGTCATGCGCGTGCAAGGCGTGATGCGCGCAGACCTTGTGTCGATGCTCCCTGCGTCCGACACCGTTCACGACGCGATCGCACGCCGTTGGCTGCACGTCTTCAGCCCGACGAGCGACACCACTCGCCTTGTCGTAACACTCACGCCATTCAGCTATACTGCGGCCGTCTCGTATGCGACACATGGCTCTCCTCACGACGCCGACGCGCATGTGCCGCTCGTCTTCATGGGTCCGTGGTTTGTGCCTGGTAGGCGCGCCGAGTTCGTACGCACGGTGGATATCGGGCCGACGCTCGCACTGCTGCTTGGCGTGAAGCCACTGGAGCCACTCGACGGGCGGCCGTTGCGCGCAGCGATGCGACAATAGGCGCTGGAGGAAGTCTCGATAGTCAATGGAAGTTCGGGTTAGCAACACGTGCGCCCGCGCTCCATATTGAGGCTCCCACCTCCAACGCGCACGCCTCGTGTCATTCCTTCAACGTCCCGGTAAGGAAGAAATTGCCGCGGGACTTGCGGCAGTCGTCCTCGTATCGCTGGCGACGTTATTCTGGCTCCGTCGGGAAAGCTCGAGCGACGCAAGCGGCGAGCGCTCGGCACCTCGCTCGCTCGACGCCGAGCTTCCTGTGGATCCTGCGTTACGCACCGGAACGCTGAGCAACGGTCTGCGCTACTTCGTTCGAGCGAACACGTCGCCAAAGCAGCGCGCAGAGCTCCGCCTCGTCGTCAACGCCGGCTCCGTTCTCGAGCACGACGACCAGCTCGGGCTCGCACACGCCGTCGAGCACATGCTTTTCCGCGGCACCAGACATTTTCCTCGGCGCACCGTCGAGGAATACATGCGCTCCATCGGCATGCGCCCCGGACACGACATCAACGCCCACACCACCACCGACGAGACTGTCTTCAACATCACCGTGCCCACCGATCGCGCTGGTGCAATCGACACCGCAATGGCAATTCTCGCCGACATGGCGCACGAAGCCACCTTCGATCAGGCTGAGGCGCACACGGAAGCCGGCATTGTATTCGAGGAATGGCGTTCGAGTCGCGGCGCACAGAGTCGGCTCACGGATCAGCGAAACGCGCTGCTTCTTTCCGGCTCCCGCTACAGCGGTCACCCGACGATCGGCGATACCGCAGTGCTCCGCCGCTTCGACGTCGGCGCGATGCGGCGATTCTACAATACCTGGTATCGCCCTGAGCTGATGGCCGTCGCGGTCGTTGGTGATTTCGACGAACGCACGATCGAGAAGTTGATTACGAAGCACTTCGGCATCATCCCATCGAACAGCGAGCCACGCGTCCGACCGGCGATCTTCGTTCCGCGCGCGCACGAGCCGCGTGCGGCAACGCTGACCGATGTCGAGGCGACGGGAACACGCGTCGGCATCTGGTACCCGCGGGCAAGTACATCGCGTCGCACCGTTGGCGACTTTCGCCGAGAGCTCGTTGACGAGCTTTGGCGCGATATTCTGAACGCACGCCTCGAGGCGGCCGCCGAACAGCCAGGCTCACCCTTGCTGAGTGGAGACGTCAGCGCTGTTCAGCCGGTTCGGCCCCTGCGCGCAGAGTTGGTGAGTGCGGTGGTCATGGATGGTGGTGCGACGACGGCGGTCGATCAGCTCGTCGGTGAGGTTGCCCGGTTGGCGCAGCGCGGGCCAACAGCGCATGAGCTCAGCGTTCATGGTGACGCGCTTCTCAAGCGGCGCCGGCAGGCGACGGACTGGCTCGATGCGTCGGACGATCTTGTCGAAGGCTACGTCGACGCATTTCTCGCCGACGAACCGGCGACCGATAGCGACACAGAGTACGAGCTCGCGCAAGAGATCGTACCAACAATCCGCATCGCCGATCTCGTCGCGGCAGCGCGACGCATGTCGATCGAGCGCGGGGCGCTGGTTCTCGTTACGGCTCCCGATTCCCACTCGCTCGCAGATGTGTCGCCGGCAAAGCTCGTTGCGCAGGCACGCGCCGCCACCGCGCGCGTGGTCGATCAGCGCACCGCATCAATGGATTCCGTCACCTTGTTTCGCGAGTTGCCAACGCCTGGTACGATCGCGACGGAGGAGATGCTGCCCCAGATCGATGCTGTTCAGTGGACGCTTTCAAACGGAATGCACGTCATCCTCAAGCCGACGGAGTTCTCGCACGACCACATCGAGTTTCGGATGATCGGCACTGGCGGCGCGTCGCTGGCAAGCGATGCCGACTATCCGTCTGCCTACTATTCCGACGGCGTGATTCGCAGCACCGGCGTCGGACCCGTCAACGGAACGCGGCTCGCTCGTATGTTGGACGCGTCCTCCATCGATTTTTCGCGAAGTGTGAGTGACGAGGCGATTTCCTTTTCCGGAAGCGTCGATCCACGCGGACTCGAGATGTTCTTTCAGGTTCTCAATCTCAATTTCACGTCGCCTCGCTCGGATACTGTCGCATTCAGGCGCTATCACGATCGCGCTCTGTCGTTCATCGCACATCGGGAAGCCGACCCCGACGCTGTCTTCTACGACACATCGGCAGTGACGACGGAGCAGCACCATCGACGATCGCTCCACAACACCGGTCCGTTCATTCGCGAAGTCAGCCTGCCGAAGGCGCTCGCGTTCTGGAACGCGCGCATGTCGAATGCGGCCAGCTTCACCCTCGTAATGACGGGCGACTTCTCGCTCCGCCAGGTGCGGCCGCTCATCGCCCGCTATCTCGCCTCACTTCCGCGCGGCATACGCGAACAACCGCGCGACAATGGCATTCGCTTTCCCAGCGCTACGGTGCAGCGCGAAATATTTGCCGGCGTCGGACCGCGGGCGAAAACGCAGATCACGTTGTCGGGACCGTTCGACAGCAGCTCGGAAGCCAACGACGCACTCGACGTTGCGCGTGACGTCGCCGATCTCGCACTCGGCGACCAGCTGCGCGAGACGCTCGGCGGCACGTACGGCGTGTCAGTCTCCACCGATATAAGCTCGGCACCGCCGGCGAGGTACCGTGTCGTCATTGAGTTCGAAGCATCACCGCAGCGAATCGACACGCTCGCCAATGCGGCAATCGCCGAGCTGCAGCGGTTGGCGAGCCGTGGCCCGACTCGTGAGCAGCTCGAGAAGACGCGCGAAGCGGAGGTCCGCGATCTCGACCACAAGCTCGAGAGCAACGACTACTGGGCGGACGAGCTGAGCTGGCATGCGCACATGGGTTGGCCATTTTCCACCATCATGTCGCACCAGCAGCATGCCCGCGATCTCACGATGAAGGATCTTCGGGACGCATGCGCGAAGTATCTGCAGACGTCGCGCTATTCGCGCGTGACGATGTATCCCCGACGGAACGACGCGCAGTAGCTCGATGCGAGTACAACTGCATCACTGACTTCCACGGAGTTGCGCTTGCGAACAGCCTCGCCGCACAGAACCTTACGCATCTCAGGTTCCTCGAGCACTGGGCGAATGCGATACGTCGTCGCCATGAGCATGTTGTCCTGCTGCGTTGCCGCACGATCCGGCGCGCAGGCGGCCACAGGAATTCCAGCTGTCGACTCGGCAGCTGTCGCACGCGGAGCGTACGCCGTTGGTGTAAAGGCGTTCGGAGCGCGCGACATGCGCGCAGCGCACGACGCAATCAAGCACGCTGCGACTGCGTGGCCTACACAGCACGCCTACCTGTGGGGACGCACGCTGACGGCAGCGAAGCTCTCCGACACGGCGGAAGTGCTCGCCGGTCTCCAGAGTTTTCTCGACGCGGGACTCGGCCGCTCTGTCGGGAGCGACACGACGTTCCGCGCATTCCGTGACGTTCCTGGCTTTCGCGCTCTTGTTGCACATCTCGATTCGAACATCGCGCCGCTTGCACGGAGTCGCGTGGTCGGACGTCTCGCTGACTCCACGTTCTGGCCAGAGGGTGTGGACTACGATCCCCGAACGGGGAATTACTACATCGCCAGCATTCGGCATCGCACGATCGCCGAATTGCATCCCGACGGTACGTCGCGAGAGCTATTGCCGCGCCATCTCCCAGCACTCGGCGCAATCATGGGCGTGCGCCTCGACACGAAGCGACGCCTGCTGTGGGCCACGATGTCCGGGTTGCCGCAGATGGAAGGGTTCAAGGCGTCGGATACGACGCTTGCAGCATTGCTGCGGATTCGCATCGCCGACGGGACTATCGAGCGCCGCTGGGACGTTCCGCTTGCGAGCAAAGAGCACGTGCTTGGTGATCTTGCCATTGGTGCGAACGGCGACGTCTTCATGACCGACTCCAATGAGCCGGTGCTGTATCGGCTTCGGTCTGGTGCGGACACACTCGAGCGCATCGTCAATCCGCTATTCAACTCACTGCAGGGCATGGCGCCCACGCCCGATGGTCGCTTGCTCTATGTGGCTGATTATTCGCACGGTTTACTCCGTGTCGACCTTCGCACGCGCGGCGTTGTACGACTGGGCGATGCGCCGAGGTCGACGTCACTTGGATGCGATGGCATTCTCCTCGACGCGTCGGGAGCGATTGTCGCGATACAGAATGGTGTCGCACCAGCGCGAGTGATGCGCTACGTGCTGCATCCGACGGAACCGCGGATCGTGCGTGCGGAGGTACTTGATCGCAACACCGCACTCGCCGACGAGCCGACGATCGCGACTCTCGCCAAAGGCATGGTCGTGTACGTCGCCAACAGCCAGTGGGAGAAGCACGATGATAACGGTGCGCGCAACATGAAGATTCCTCTGACGGCGCCGGTCCTCCTCGGCATTCCGCTGCCGACATCGCCCGTGCGCAAATGAACATCGGCTTCGTCGGGGCCGGTGGCATCGGCAGCTACTACGCCGGCCTGCTCAGCCGCGCGGGACACGGCGTGCTGCTTCTCGCACGCGGCGATCATCTCGCCGCGATCGTGGCGAAAGGGCTCGAGGTGCGCACACCCGAGGAGTCTTTCGTCGTAAACGTGCCAGCCACGGCAGACGAAACACAGCTCGCGAGCTGTGACTACATCGTCGTTGCGGTCAAGGGATATTCACTCGGCGACGTCGGCGAGACAATCGCGCGTGCGGCGAAGAACGGCGCGACGGTCGTACCGCTGCTCAACGGAATCGACGTCGCCGACCGACTCGTCGCACTCGGCGTTCCGCGCGAGTCGATCATCGGCGGTCTCGCGAGAGTAAGTCTCGTTCGGTCTGCGCCAGGCGTCGTCGAGCGATTGACTCCGTTCGCGAAGATCGTGCTCGGAGAGTTCGACGGCGTGTCCCGACACCGAACGACACAACTCGTAGCCGCACTGCAATTGGCCGGCGCGGAAGCTCGCGTCAGTGACGACATCATCGCAGATCTGTGGAAGAAATTCGCCTTTATCATTCCGATTGCCGTGACGTGCGGTCTGTCGCGCGGTCCGATGGGCCCCGTTCTCGCGACGGAGCGAGGGCGCGAATTGCTCGCCGGATCATTGCGCGAAGTGCTCGCGGTGAGCAGCGCTGCAGGAGTTCGGATTTCCGATGCCGATGCAGACACCATACTGCACGATCTCATGGCATTGGCGCCCGGCATGCGACCGAGCTTTCTCTATGACCTCGAGCGCGGTGGCCCGACAGAAGGAGATTTCCTCGCCGGCGCCGTGAGTCGCATTGGGCATCTGCACGGCGTTCCGACGCCCATCAATGACGTTGCCGCAGCGGCCTTCGAGATCGCGACGCAGCCGTAATCTTTGTGGCATCTTGATGCGAGGACGCGGCACTCGCGAGCCATATTCGAGGCGCGAATGACGCCTCCCTTTGCCCTCGAATGCCATGTACCACGACCTGTTCACCCTCGGCATCCCGCTCGGTGAGAAGCTGCTGCGCACGTTGGCCGTCTACACGTTTCTTCTCGTCGGGCTGCGACTGGCCGGTAAACGCGAGCTTGGACAACTCAACCCGTTCGATCTCGTCGTGCTGCTGCTGCTCTCGAACACGGTGCAGAATGCCATCATCGGCAACGACAATTCGCTCGCTGGTGGCGTGCTGGGTGCCAGTGCTCTCCTGGTCATCAACTGGATTGTCGTGCGCTATCTCTACACGCATCCGAGCGTCGCTCGCTGGCTCGAGGGCGATTCAGATGTGCTCATCGAAAACGGTGAGCTGCACAACGGCCGGTTGAAGCGAGAGCTCATCACGAAAGCCGAGCTGGAATCAGCCTGTAGACGCCAGGGTATCGAGGGGCTCCATCTGGTGGAGACGTGCCGTCTCGAAGTCGGAGGCGCGTTGACGTTCGTGCCGCGCGCGCCGACGGACGATGAGCTGCGGCACAAAGAGCTCCTCCGGAGTCTCTCGGCATTGCACGAAGGCCAGTGCTCGCTGGCCGAGCGTTTGGGCAAGGTCGAGGCGGTGCGCATGTCGTCGTGATTCGCTTCGCCCCCGCAAAATGTCGGGCGCTTTCGTTACCGGGGCGTTACGAGGAAATGGCGACGTCTACGCCGCACTGCCTGCACCGCTGCCGTTTCACGCGTCGGTTATTGCGGGCACCGTCATCGCAACGGTCGGCGCACGTACTTTGCTCTTGTAGTCAGCGATGAGTGATCGCACGACAGCAAAGAGGATCGCGATGGGAACCGTGAACGCGAGAACGAGGATGAATTGATCACGCAATTGCATGACGTCACGGGACGGGTGGGATGCCGCGTGCGCGACTCTCTAGTCTAAATGCGTCGAATGGGACGCCCGTAAGTATGACGACCGGGGACGCACAAAGATTCGCAAAGGATTTGGGGCGGGGAGCACCAGTTCCTTGTGATTACTCAGTGCAACGCGGCGCTCGGCCACACCTATACTTGGTGAGCGCCTAATACTCCCCTTGGCGCGCCGTGACGCAACGGCAGCTGTGTCTCGGATCCGTAACTGTGCTACCACCTCGCCACAGCAATCCCCTCCGGCGAGATGTCCCAAATGCATCAAACCGTACGCATCGCACCACGCCGTGGCTTCACACTCAATCGAGCTATCGATCGTCGTCGTCATCATCGGCATTCTCGCCGCGATCGCGATTCCAAACTTCGCCAACACAAAGTCGAAGGCGTACATCGCCGCGATGAAGCCTGTAAGCGGCTTGCGTTGTATGGCCCATGCCCAACGTCCAGCGAGAGAGGCGCGCGCCGCTCACGCTCTCTCGCGACAGACGACTACCGCTTGTAGCGCGCGGTGAAACTCGCCGAACCAACCTTGTTGCCACTGATGTTGAAGCCCAGGAATGCGGGCGTCGAGCCAGCAGGAATGTCGAGCTTGTCGGTCTTGAGCGCGTAGAGTGTGAAGACGTAGCGATGCGCCTTGTCGCCCGCTGGTGGGCAGGGACCGCCGTACCCTGACTTGCCGAAGTCCGTCGGTCCCTCGACAGCGCCCGCTGGCAGCAGATTCTTCTTCGGATCACCAGCGCCCAGCGCGATCTCCTTTGCACTGGCGGGAATGTTGTAGATCGTCCAGTGCCACCATCCGCTGCCCGTCGGTGCGTCTGGGTCGTACATCGTCAACGCGAAGCTCTTCGTCCCCGCAGGTGCGCCCGACCACGCAAGACTCGGCGAAATATTCGGACCCGTGCAGCCGAAGCCGCTGAACGTCTGCGCAGCGCCGATCATCGCGTTCGGCGCGATCTCCTTGCTGGACAGCTTGAACGCGCCTTGCGCGTCGGCGGACGTCGAGACGGCAGCGAGAACGAGAACGAGGAATGTGATGAGCTTTCGCATGGTCAATTCGTGTCTGTTGATGGTTGCAATGACTTCAATTCCCTTCACACTTCACTCGGCACGAAGGGCCGAGTATTCCCAGCAGGCCAGTGCCGACAAAAAAATCATGCTTCCGTGTGCTCCAGCTTTGTGCATCGTACGGTCTCCGGCATGAGTTACGCGGAGGCGTTGGTCCCATACTGACAATCAACTCCTCGGCCTGCAAGACGCCGTAGGCCGCCAGTGCGGAATCGGTACGACGGAGCCATGATTGACTGCCCGAACTTTCATCACGCCAAGCACCGTGGCATCTATTGTCGAGCGCCCTTCAACCTTCGGTTCGACCCGCCGCATCGTGACGGAGCCAGCCTACTCGCTCGCGCCATCGGCGGCAGCGATCGTCAGTGCGTTCTATGCGAAACACGCTCCACCAGGCGGCGATCACGGCGATGACGCGCGTGCGTTGATCCCCGACGCGAATGCGATCGTCGAGATGGTCGATGCCGCATTCTGGGCAAGCCTGCGACGCGAGGAAGGCCGTCCACCGCTGATTTCGCTTGCGTTCGTTCCGCCGGACCGCGCCGGACAACCCCTTACCTTCGCCACAGCGCAATCGCTCGCACCAGAGGCTCTCGCCCGACTTGGCCCCGCCGTCGAGCGCCCGGGCGTTCACCTCGGCGTCTGGCGCGACGGGGACGAGCTTCGCGTCTGGGGCGCTACGCGCACGTTGCCTGAGCTCAGCTTCGTGATCGAGGTAATCGAGCCAGGTCTCGTCGTGCTCAAATATCGGCGAGGCCCCGAGCTCGGAAAGTTCGGCAACATGGCCGTGCTTCGCGCCGATCAGATCCGCGTAATCGATGAACACAACGCGTATCAGCCTGAATGCCCAACGCTGCTCAACGCGTTGTTCGCCGCGCTTCTCGATCTCGACGCTGCGCCAACAAAACGCGACGCCGGCGCGACGTTGCTGCAGCTGGCAGTGTCGATGCGCAGCCACGGCCGCGGCGGCATGCTACTCGTGGTGCCAGACAACAAGGACGCATGGCGAGAGTCGATAGTGCAACCTGTGAGTTACACCATCTCGCCACCGTTCTCGCGGTTGGCACAGCTACTCGAGGTTCCGCCTGAGGAGCGTGGGCGCGCTGGTGGACGCGACGGCGTTAGCAAGCAGATCGACATGATCGCGGGTCTCACCGCGGTCGATGGCGCTGCGGTGGTGAATGGTCGCTTCGAGGTCCTCGCCTTCGGCGTAAAGATCGGACGACGTGATGGGAATGGCGCAGTCGAGTGGGTGCGCGTGATGGAACCTGTCGCCGATGACATCCCAACTCTCGTCGCCCCGGTGCAGCTCGGTGGCACTCGTCACTTGTCAGCCGCGCAATTCGTGCATGATCAGCACGATGCAGTCGCGCTTGTCGCGTCGCAGGACGGACGGTTCACGGTGTTCGCATGGTCGGGCGAAGAGAAGATGGTGCACGCGCATCGTATCGAAGCGCTGCTGTTCTGATCGGCAGACGTGCCGAAACTCGTCCGTGACGGCACCGTTTCGCACGTGTCACTGAGGCGCGCCCATCCACCCTTAGTCTCGCTCATCCAACTCACAGGATGGGCACATGCCGACATCTCAGTACCTCCCGGACGATCGCCGCAACGGCCTCCCGCGCCGAGAGTTCCTCACTCGCGCAACCATGCTCGCCGCTGCCGCGTCACTCGGCTGTTCCGGCGACATCAGCAACACACTCGCTCCGCTGTCGAGAAATCAGGACAACGTGGGTGGTCAACAGGGCGGCGACGATCCGCTTCCGGCGGGAGACAAATCGGGAATCGAGCACATCATCCTGATCATGATGGAGAACCGCTCATTCGATCATTTTCTCGGATGGGCGCCACACGCAGATGGTCGTCAGGCGGGATTGTCGTATCCCGACCGCAATGGAGTTCTGCAGCCGACCTTCGCGCTCGCACCAGACTTTCAGGGATGCAGCTTCGCCGACCCCGATCATTCGTTCGATGGCGCACGCGTCCAGTTCGACAACGGCCAGTGCGACGGATGGCTCCGCACAGGCGGCTTCGACAAGTTTCCGATCGGATATTATCGCCGGGATGATCTCAAGTTCTTCGGTCGAGCCGTGCCGGATTGGACCATTGCCGATCGCTACTTCTCGGCGATTCTCGGACCGACGTTTCCGAACCGGATCTTCCAGTCCGCGGCGCAAACCGATCGCATTTCCAACACGGCAAACCCATCGGTATTGCCGACCATCTGGGATCTCCTGCTCGCGCGCGGACTGACGGCGCGCAACTACTTCCACGATCTCCCGACCACTGCACTCTGGGGACAGAAGTACGCGTCGATCTGGCGGCCGGTGAGCTCCTTCTTCTCGGACTGCGCAGCAGGCACGTTGCCGCAGGTGTCGCTCATCGATCCACTGTTCGGTGGCGAGGCGGCCGGCACGTCGAACGATGATCATCCATTCGCCGACATTCGCGCGGGTGAAGATCTTCTCAATCGCATTTACGCTGCGGTGACAAAGAGCCCTGCGTGGGCGAACACGGTGCTCGTGGTGAACTATGACGAATGGGGCGGATTCTACGATCATGTTCCGCCACCACGCGGCTCCGTCTCCGATAGCGATCGTGCGGCCGGCTACACGGATGGGTTGCGCGGCTTCCGCACACCGCTGCTCGTTGTGTCGCCCTTCGCGCGCCGCGGCATCGTGGGCCACCGGGTGTACGACCATACATCGATCCTGAACATGATCGAGTGGAGATGGAATCTTCCGTCGCTCACAATGCGCGATCGCACGGCGAACAACCTCGCGCAGCTGTTGCAGTTCACGAAGCCCGATCTTCAGGCGACGCAGTATCTCGTGCCGTCCGTGACGGGCGCAACGTGTCCGGTGCCGTCGCCATTCATTGCGGGCTCGCAGCCGGATTTCGGTAAGTCCTCATCATTCGATGGTGGTAGTGCGCTCGCGATCGCCGGTCCGCGTGCGGCAACGCGCGAAGCCTGGCGCGCCGTCGCGCGTGCGAACGGATTGCCGATGGGTCTCGCGAACGCGCTCTGAACTGAATGCAGGGGAAACAGCGGATCTTCTGGAAGCGGCGGATCGATCTTCAACGGTCAAAGATTCGATCCGCTGTTTCCAAAACTGATCCGCCGTTTCCGTGCATTCTGTTCCGGCTGCCGGCTGCGTCGACATGCACGTCGGGCGCGCCCCATAGAAAATCTGCCTTCATGCGGGTTCGCGCCGTTCTCCGCGGCCTCTGCGTTCCTCTTTCTTGCATCCTCTGCGTAAAAAGCTGTTGAAATACCAAACCTTCTTGCGCCCAGCAATGTCTACATTGTAGAATAGCCTTCAGTCTTCTTCGTGTGAGGCTCAATGCCCACTTCAGATGGTGGCGAGAAACAAGAAGCCCGCCTGCCTCGCATAGCCGCCGCCATCCTCAGCGCACTGATCCCACGCGCCGAGCGCGACGAGCTGCTCCACGACCTCGCGTCGGAGTTTGGTGAGCGCGCATCACAACACGGATCTCTCCACGCGCACCTCTGGTGCTGGCGCCAGATCATCAGCTCCACGCCCTCACTGATCAACCGCAGCTGGTGGCGCGGACGCACCGGCTTTGAACCACGCGCCAACGCAATGCAACCCGGAGGACCCGCCATGGAACAGTGGATCATGGACGCACGCCACGCGCTCAGACGCCTCATCCGTCGCCCGCGCTACGCGATGCTCGCCATCCTCACACTTGCACTCGGTATTGGCGGAACTGCCGCAATCTTCGGCGTCGCACGCGGCATCTTCTTCGATCCACTTCCATACACGAACGCAGAATCCATCGCGCTCTTTTCGTCCCCGTTCGATTGGAACCAGCAGGAATTCACCTTCCTCCGCGGAAACACGCCGGGCTTCTCGCAGATCGCGCAGTACACCAATCACGACGTCACACTCGAAACCGGCGACGGACCAGCGCGAATCATGCCCGGCATCGCCGCGTCGTCTGAGCTCTTCAGCGTACTCGGCGCACGCCCACTGCGTGGACGAACATTCCAGTCAACCGACGACGTACAAGGCGCCGAGGCGGTCGTCGTCATCAGTTACGGACTCTGGCAAGAGCTCGGCGGCAGCGACGCCATTCTTCAGCAGCGCATTCGACTCGGCGGCATTCCCACGACAGTCATCGGCGTCATGCCGCGAGGATTCTGGTTTCCGTCACCAACCGTGCGTGTATGGGTTCCGCAGCAGCTGAATCCCACTGAGCACATCGGCAACTTTGCACTCGTTGGACGCGTCGCACCGGGACAGAGCATCGAAACGATGCAGCCCGCCATCGCGAAGCTCGGCGCCATGCTCCGCGAGCGCTTCACATACACGAAGCGGTGGGACAAGACGCAGAACGCGTCGGTGCAGTCGGTTCGCGAAGCGATCGTCGCGCCGCTGCGTCCGACGCTGCTCGCCACATTCGTCGCGATGGGCATGATACTCCTCATCGCCTGCGCCAACGTCGCGTCACTCATGCTCGGGCAGGTCGAAGGACGCACCACCGAGCTCGCCGTCCGCACCGCACTTGGCGCAACGCGGGCGCGTCTTACTCGCCAGCTCATCGGTGAAGCAGTCATACTTGGCGCCATTGCCGGCGCTGTCGGCGCTGTGTTCGCCGGCATCGTGTTTCGATCTCTTGTCGCGTCGATGCCGCTTGGCGCATGGGCTGAAACAGCGTCGCTCGACTGGCGCGTCTTCGCGATGGCAATGATCATCGCTGTCGGCGCAGCGCTCACGATTTCGCTTGCGCCTACGCTCGCACTCTGGCGCGGACGTTTGCGTGAAGTGATCGGCGCAGGACGAACACAGGGCGTCGCGCGACGCGGCGTGCGTCTCGAGAGCATGCTCGTTGTCGCCGAAGTGGCGATTGCGGTGCTGATGACATCGGGCGCAGGACTGCTTGTTCGGAGCGTGCAGAATCTCTACGCGATCAATCCCGGTGTCGAATCACGTGGCGTGGGTGTCGTTGACGTCGTGCTTCCAACGGATGTCGACGACGATCGGCGCAAGGTGATCGTGCGCAATCTCATCGCGGGCGTGCGCGATGTGCCCGGCGTGAAGAGCGCCGCGGTCGTGCAGCGGCTGCCGCTTCGTGGAGGGGGATGGAACTCCGGAATCACCAT
Organism: bacterium; assembly: GCA_040003345.1. GTDB lineage: Bacteria > Gemmatimonadota > Gemmatimonadetes > Gemmatimonadales > Gemmatimonadaceae > AG11. The sequence continues at coordinate 7,136 of JBDUCR010000403.1, read as the reverse complement.
CGAAGGAATGCCCGACCTCGAGCGCTCGACGACGTTTACGCGGATTGCCTCACCGGACTATCTCGCGACCATGGGCGTCGCCGTGAAGAAGGGGCGTATTTTTGAGGAATCCGACATGGCCGTCTCGCCGACAGATTCTTCGGGCGGCGTGATCGTCATCAACGAAGCGCTGGCGAAGAAATACTTCGGCACGACGGATCCGATCGGACGTCGAATGGGCACCGGCTTCGGGCCGACATTGTCGACGGTAATCGGAGTCGTTGGCGACGTCGCTGAAGGCAATCTTACGGATGCCGCAGCTCCCGCGCGCTACATGCCGTATACACGTATTCCGTTCATGGTCTCGGGACAGACGATCGTGTTTCGCGTCGACGAGAAGCAGACACCCGTGGCGCTGTTGCCAGCCGTACGAGCCGCGTTGATCGCAACGGATCCACGTGTCGCGATTCAGGAAGCGACGACGATGGAGCAAGTGCTCGCGCTTGCTGTGGGACCGGCGCGTCAAATTCTCACACTTGTCGCGCTCCTTACTGTTCTCGCATTGCTACTCGGCGCCATTGGCATCTATGGTGTGATGTCGCACTTTGTCGCGCGACGGCAGCGCGATTGGGGAATTCGAATTGCGCTTGGACTGAGTCCCGTGCGTGTGCTGTCGGGCGTCGTCGGTCATAGCACGTCGCTCGTTGGAGTCGGCATCGCGCTCGGGCTCATCGGCTTTCTGGTGCTCGCGCGATTGTTGACGTCGCTCATCTACGGCGTCGGCGCAGCAGATCCACTTACGATTGGTGCGTCGATCGCCGCGCTGCTCGTCACCGGCGTTGTTGCTGCGCTATTGCCGGCACTTCGCGCGAGCCGCACCGATCCGGCGGTCGCGTTGAGGGAACAGTGAGGAGCGAGACATGAGCGGCGACGCGCCGCTTGGCGCGTTCGAGGAGCAGGTGATGCTCGCCGTCATTCACGCGAGCGCGGATGCATTCGGTATGAATGTGCGACGCGAGCTGGAGACGAGAACTGGACGCGATGTAGCGATCGGCGCCGTGTATTCGACGCTCGATCGCCTCGAGGCAAAGCGACTCATCGCCTCCTCGCGCACGCGTGGAGGTAGTGCGTCACGCCGGCTCTTTCGCGTGACCGCTTCGGGCATGCGCGCGCTCGCCGCAACGCGCGCTATGCGTGATGCCCTGTGGGTCGGCGTGAACCTTTCCCTGTCATCCTGAGCGAGCGAATCGAATCGAAGGATCTGCGCCTCGCGTCGTTTCGTTTTGCTTTCAGCGCGGCGTCTTCAAGTATTGCGACGGAATCGGATTGTCCGCGCGCTTGCTGTCCCAGACCACCGTAACGACCCACCACCGCGTACCGTCGTTGAAGAGCTGAATGCTGTTGATCCCGCGCGCGAACGGCTTCTCGTCGCTTGCGGCGCGACGTGATTCGTATGTGCTGAACGCCTGCGTGATATTCCCGAACGACTCCGCCGTGCGCGCGATCTCGCGCTCGAAGAACCCGGATTGTTCGAGCCGAGGGCCGCTCGTTGGGCATAGTCATCGGGCGTCATTGTGCGGATGCGTGCCGACTTGTCGGACCCATCGCCGTTGGAATGAGACGAGCGCCTGGCACGAACAGCGATCGAAAGCGATCGCAGTTGGTGCTTACACCTCGCGTCGTTCCTATCGCAGCCTGACAATCGTACCAATGGGCAATCCCGCGCCCGTCGTGCCACCTGACACCGTGATCGCACCGACGCCATTCGCTGGCACCGCAAACCGATAGAATGCGGACGCGCCTGGAACAATGCTGCCGGAAGCTCCACTTGTTGGCAGCGGCGAGACTGCCAGCGGATACGACGATCCACCGCTGAGCGCCGGGAAGATGTCGTGCCAGTTCCAGCTCGGCTGCGAAAAATCAACCGACACGCTCGGTGTAACGTCGTCGGTGTAGTGCGACACCGACCAGTCGCGAAACATCCCACCGAGATCGGAGCCGTAGACCGCGCGCAGATTGGGAACTCCAGTCGTCGCTGAATTCACCAGTGCCTGCCACACCGGTGCATCCGCCCCACCACCACGCATCTTCCGATCGGTGGCGTAGCGCAAGAAGTCCCACGTCGCGCCACGCGTGGCGAGACTGTCGTCGTCTCGAATGGGAGAATTCTTCGCCGGTGCTTTGAGATACTCGCGATACCGCCCCGCATTGGACGACTGGTCCTGATTGAACGCCAGCCGAGCCGTGTTGTTCGCGCGAATGGTCGCCGACGTCAGATTCTGCCGAGGAGCGAGTCCCGATTCCCGGTAAAACAGCAGCTCCTCGGCGACATGGCTCAGCCCTTCGTTCAGCCACACGACCTCGAAGTCATCCGCGTTGTTCACGTAGACGCGGCGCGACGCGTTGATGAGATGCTGAAACTCATGACCGAGGGTCGCGGTGGTGAGAGTGTCGACGAAGCCACGCGTGCGCACGTTTCCGTTGATCGCGCCCGTTGGATCGGGTGAGAGCATGTAGAACATTTCGGCGATGTTGCTGCCGGGACATGCGGGAAGTGTTGGCGAAGCGACCTTGGGAAAGAGATCGCGCGAAAAGAAGAAGCCGCCGACAAAGAAGTCCGAGTTTTTCGGTGTGAGCTCATTCACGGCGCGCGTGAAGAGGATCACGATGTGCCCGTTCTGATCGATGTCCGTTGGTGTACCGAAGTTCGCGACGTCGAGCGGGTAGACGAGCGTGTCGAAGTTCGCGGCGAAGCGCTGATAGTCCGCGGTGGCGAAACCGCCGGGCGGATCGAGCGTATCGACGGCGATGATCGCCACGTTTCCCACCGCGACGATTTGCGTGGGGTGAAGCACCACGGTGTCGCAGGGATCCTGATCCACGTTGTACTGCACGATGTCACCGACTTGCGGGACGCCGGCCATTGCCGCGTTCGTGCGTTGGATGACCCTTCTGTTGTTGAACCTCGTTTGGCGCGCAGCGGAAAGAAGCCGCTTGAAACGCGAGCGATAGCGTTCGTTGAGACGAGCACCGTAACTGATGTCGAGCGTCGGGCCCGTGAAGCTTCGCGCGTTCGACAGCTGATCTGTGGATGGAACGCGCGTGGCGGCGGGCGCGCTGACTGTGCCTGGAGCTGCAGTGCCGCTCGCGGTCACTGTATAGGAGCTCGTGCCTGTTGCCGTCGGGGCAGTGTCGGTGACCACCAGGAGGTATTCGCCGCCGCTTCCGCCAGCGATCAACAGCTGTTGCGCGTTGGAAGCGATGGCCGACGCGCCCGCTGCGAGCGTGATCGCGTCCGATGGCGCGGGTGGTGGTGTGGTGCCCGTGCTGTCGGTCGATCCGCATGCAGCGGTCGAGACGAGGAGAATGCAGGCGACGAGAGCTGCGGCCTTCATGGTGCCTCGCTACAGCCAAGGTTGCTGTGATGTGTTTGGGTTGACGTCAGAGGGATGGCAGAGGGCATGCCTGCGCGTCAGTGAAGAGCCTGATAGGGCGCTAAGATTTCTTCACGCGGCAGGAAATGAATCCCGGTGATGACGATGTGTCAATACGTTTGTATTGACAGATCTGTAGTGGAACGCGAGACTTCGTAATGACCCCGAAGTCGCAACAGCTCCAGATCCGCGTCACGCCGGCTCAGAAATCCGCCATGCGTCGGCTCGCGCGCGAGGCTGATCTGGACGTCTCGGCGTATGTGTTGTCGCGCGTGCTGCCAGCCGACGAAGAGCGTTTCGCGGCCATTCTCCGCGTGTTGCACGTGAGTGGAGACGAGCGGTTTGCGCTGGCCGAACTGAACGATTTCCTCACAGCGCTCGCTCCAGCTCGATTTGCGACTGCAGTGGGCCGAGCGAAGCTCGATCGGTTGTCACTCCTGCTGCAGAATTACGTCGCCGCGATGGTCGAACAGGCGGCGGGGCAAAAAGAGGTTGCGCCGCCCGTGTGGACGCGCGACGTGGCGCCGCTCGCAGAACCGTATTTCGCGACGTCGCTTTCGAGCTTGCGCCTTTATTTGCTTCAGGCGTCTCCTGTCCCTTTCAAGAGGCGAAATCTCTTCGTCGACGCAGCCGTTGGCTCACGTGTCTGACACGGTGAAGCTCACGGCCAGGGAGATTCGGAGGTTGTTCGAGCTCCTCGACGCCGAACTCGCAAAGTCCGACACGAAGGGCGAGCTGTATCTGGTGGGTGGTGCCGTGATGTGTCTCGTCTTCAACGCACGTCCCGCGACGCGCGACGTCGACGCCTGGTTTCGTCCGACGGCGCTCGTGCGAGAGGCCGCGGCTCGCGTCGCCGCGGGTGCGGGCGTGCCGGCGACCTGGTTGAACGATGGAGTCAAGGCGTACCTCAGCGCCCGCGGCGACTTCAACGCCTATCTCGAGCTCGATCACCTCAGCGTGTTCGTGGCGCAACCGGCGTATCTGCTCGCGATGAAGTGCGCGGCGATGCGCCTTGGCGAGGAGTTCCACGACCTCGACGACGTGCGGTATTTGTTGCGCTACTTGAACATCAGCACCGCGGAGGAAGCACTAGCCATTGTGGTGAGTTACTACGACGAGGCACTGCTACCGCTCAAGACACGTCTAGCGCTCGAGGAGCTGTTGCCGCGGCGGTAGTGTTAGGGCTCGAACATCTCGCCGAGGATCGCCAATGCGCCGGTCAGGATGGCGGGCGTGATGGTGCCAAGGCGCTTCTTTAGACGGTCGCGATCAACGGTGCGCAGCTGATCCAGTACCACGCGTCCCTGCTTGCCATTGAATCGGCAGGAGAGGCGAAACGGCGATGGCTGTCCCGCAGTAGTCATCGGCGCGACGATCACGGTGCGGAGATGGTGATTCAATTCATTCGGCGAGACCACGAGGCATGGGCGTGTCTTGCGGATTTCGCTGCCGCGCGTGGGATCAAGCTCGATCAGGTAGACCTCACCGCGACTCGGCGCCGGTCGAGCGACCTTCAGCGCCATTCCCACTCGCTGTCGTCGAAGCGTGTCCCGTCGGGAAGCCCGATCTGGTCCTCCGCAACGGCGTGGAGGCGGCGTGCGGCGTCTGCCCACCCCGCGCGCGCAACGCGGGCAGCCGCGATCACGATCTGGCCCGCCTTCGCTGTCAACTCGACCTCGTCCGTGAGGCCCGCCTGCTCGAGCAGGAGTTTGGAAAGGCGAACTCCCTGGGAATTACCAATTCGGACGATCCGGGCGCGCATAGGTCCTCCATGTCTGGCATTACAATGTAACCACGCCCCCGAATGACGTCAAACGACAGGTCGTCGCTTTCGCTCGCGCTTCACCACCGCGCTCGGCGACTTTCCGCCAAGTTCATTCTGCGGAGCGAGCTCCCACTCCTTCTGACGGCTCTCGAGAAGTTCAATGAGTTCATCCCAGTGAGTGTGTCCAGCGCGAATGAACTCGTCGCGCCAGATCATCCACTCGCGCGACAGCTGCGTATTCAGGCGCGCCTCGTCGAGTCCCATCGAACTTCCCCACTCGCCAACGCCCGCAAAGTCGGGAGAGTGCTCCATCGCACGATCGGCGAGATCGTCGTACAGCTCCGCCATCCATGCGCCGACCTCCGCGTCCCACCAGTGTCCGCCCGGGAAACGACGTATCCGCTCGTTGAACGACTGACGATCGCGCAGCACCGCGCGCGCCCATGGATACGAGAGCCGCTCGTTCGCTTCCAGCCAGGTGAAGAACCGGCGAAGCGACGCGCGCAGACCACGTGCGAGGTCTGCCGAGTAGGCAACCTTGCGCGGAAACAGGTCGTAGAGAAACGTGCGGAGGTCGTGCTCAGTGAACGCACGCAGGTGGATACCGCACTGGTTGTGCACCATCGAGACGAACAGTTCGAGCACCATCGCGTCGCCGTTGATTCGCGACGCAGGCGCACCCACCGCGCGCTCGGCCTCGAGGAATCGGGCGACGCGCGCTTCATCTTCGGTCATGACCGGATCGGCCGAATCGAGATCATACATGGCGCGTGGATCGGCTTCGTCGCCCTCAGGGAGCGATGTCGTTAGTCGATCCGGCGCTGCCCACAATAGCGGTGGGCCGATGGAGACGTCCATGAGCGACAGGACATTTCCAGTGCGCTCGTCCTTCCAGATCACTTCGCGCTCCACTACAGGTCCACGCTTTAGCGCATCGGCCCATTCGGCAAAGCGAGGAACGGATTCGAGCGCGTTCACGAGATCGCGCGTGTACGCAGCCGACAGACCTCCGCCGATGGTGTTGAGCGTCCACATCGACGGATATGCGCGTGAGCCGACGGGATAGCGCCCCGTCTTCGTCAGCTCCTTGCGCATGGCGGGAGCGAGATCGTTGCGCGCGTCGAAGGAGATCGACACCACCGCGCCCTTGTGGTGTGCAAACGTCTCGACGTCGGTCTGACCTTTGAGCAATTCTGCGAGGTCTTCGATGCTTTCGTAAAGCGCGAGACCGAACGTCTGACCCGCATTGCCGAGCACACATGCGTACCAGAGTGATCCAGATCGTGATTCAACGCTGATGATGTCGGAATCGGTGAACGTCAGCCATGGTTGTGCTGCGTGAAATGCCGCGGCTGCATCTAAGACAGCTGAGAGTGTCTCGGGAGGGAAGTTCCATCCCGCCCACATTGCTGGTTGCGAAATCGCGCCCGTCGATCTCCCGATGCCCGATACCTGCTTGCGTGCGCCGTCGACGAATTCGTCGAGCATTGGGAGCGCTAATGCGTCTGTCACGCGTGAGATGCTGAGCGCTTTCAGCGGTTCGCGCAATGCGTCGGCGAGTGTCTTGTGTCGCACGCGCAGGGCGGATGGCACGGCGGAGCCGTCGCGTACAAGTTCGCCGATCTTCTCGGCGATGAGTACAGCGACGTCCTCAGCCTCGGATGGCGGGTGTGCGATGAGGTCGCAGCAGAGTATGAGGTCGTCTGTCGCGAGCACGACTACCGCGGGCCGAGCGGTTGGGTCGGACTCGATGTGCATCATGACGGGCGCGACCTCGGCGTCCCATGGGACGGAGGTCGAGATTTTTGGGAGTGCGTTCGCTGCTGTGCGGCGGGCGGGTGCTGTCGAGGGCAGCAGGCGCAGGAGGGGGTTTGCGGTCGAGTCGGGCTTGCCGCAGCAGTGCTTGTACTTTCGACCGGAGCCGCAGGGGCAGGGGTCGTTGCGACCGGGAGTCATGG
>JBDUCR010000026.1:0-22348 GCA_040003345.1 bacterium | reverse complement strand
CCGATTGCCCCGGTGGCTTGCAGCGCGGCCAGCGCCGATTCGCCAAGGAGGGAAATCGCGAGATCTCGGGCAGCTCCGACCACCATGCCGCGGAGCCGGTCGCCGAGCAACCCGGTCATGAAGACTGCTGCGTCACCCTGTGTGGCCAGCCAGATGAGGCCAAGCGTGAGGACACCGGCGGCCGTGGTGAAGATGGCTGCGGCGGCAGCTCGAGCCGGACCGGCCTGCGGAAGCCATTGCGACACCGAGTCGCGAGCCGCCACGTGCGCGGGCACGAAGACCGGCACCTGCGCCATTACCCGGTCAGCGAGGCGCGAGTCGGGAGCGAATCGGGGAAGCGCTTCAAGCGCATCCACGACGACCCGGGCCTCCTCGACCTGCTCTCGACACTCGGCGCATTCGTCGACGTGCGCGCGAAGCGGGGCGACGCCGAAACCGGCTTCGCCGTCGACCAGCAGGTCGATCTCGTTGGGGAGTAGGTGTCTGTGGTTCACATGGCCTCTGCACCCATGTACGGGCGGTGGGCGTTGGGGGTTTCAACAGCGGGGGACGGATTTTCGGGCCGGGCGTTCATTCTCTCGTATGCTCCAGCGCTCGGCGCAGCTCGTGCCGGGCGCGGTGGATATAGGTCTTTACGGTGCCAAGCGGCAGGTCGAGCGTGCTGGCGATCTCCTCGTACGAGCGCCCCTCGACGTGGCGGAGCAGAATGCAGGATCGGTACTCGGGGCGCAGGGTGCTGATGGCGCGCTCGATGGCCGATCCGAGCTCCTTGGCCTCCATCTCGTCGAGCGCGTTTTCGGAGTCGTCGCTGATGTCGAAACGCGAAGCCTCGACGGCGTCAGCGGTCATGGCATGCGGCGAGCCATCGATGCTGACGGTATCGAGCTGTCTCCTGCGCAGATGATCGATCGCAACGTTGTTGGCGATCTTGAACAGCCACGAGGAGAACTTGAAGTCGGTGCGATAACGATCGAGATGCGAGAGGACTTTGACGAAGGTGTCCTGTGTCAGGTCCTCAGCGAGCTCGCGATCGCGCACCATGCGGAAGACGAGCGAAAAGACGGGTCGCTCGTAGCGCTTGATGAGCTCACGATGCGCAGCGTCGCGGCCCTCGAGCGCGAGGGCAACGACGTCGGCATCGGGTAGGTTGGCGAGGTCGAGGGCGCGGAGCATCTGGGAAAGCGGGGACCGCGCAGCTCGGAGTCGAGCGTCGTCGCGCTGGCAGAATAGTATGTGCGGCTCACGCTGCAATCCAGCGGCGTGCTTGCCCGTGGTGTTGCGGCCCGCGAGCTTTCAACGATGTACGAGACCGAAGTGGAAGAACGTCGCGCGGAGCTCGCCGCCGCTGGTGGAGCGGAGAAGCGGGCCTACGTGCAGACGGTGTTCGAGGAGATCGCGCCGCGATACGATCTGCTCAATCATCTGCTCAGCCTGAATATCGATCGCATGTGGCGCCGTCGCGCGCTTCGTGCGCTGGATTGGACCCGCGTTCCGGATGGACGCTATCTCGATCTCTGTGCAGGCACGCTCGACGTCGGCGCCGAGCTGACGCGACAGGCGGGCTTTGGAGGTTTTGTCGTCGGTGCGGACTTCGCGGTGCCGATGCTGATGGCGGGAGCGGGGAAGGCGCCGCGCGAACGCGTGGCGCCGGTGGGTGCCGACGCACAGCTCTTACCGCTTCGCGACGAATCGATGGACGGTGCGACCGTGGCGTTCGGTATTCGCAACGTGGCGTCGCTCGATGTGGCGTTGCGAGAAGTGAATCGGGTGCTCGCACCGGGGGCGAAGTTCGTGATTCTGGAATTCACGACGCCGCGGTCGTTCGTCGTACGGACATTCTATCACTTCTATTTCCATCAGGTGCTGCCGTTGGTCGGTGGGCTGATCAGCGGTCATCACACAGCGTATCGGTATCTGCCCAAGTCCGTCGCGAATTTTCCAGCTGAGCCAGAGCTTGCGCGTCGGATGACGGCGGCGGGTTTTACGGACGTGCGGTGGGAGTCGCTGAGCTTTGGCATCGCGGCGATTCACGTAGGTGTAAAGTCGTTGTGACGTCGCGCCATGAGCTCGGGGGAAGGATCATTTCATAGAAGGATCATTTCATCCAAGGAACGGATCATTCGAATTGACCTGAAACGGCCGGATCAAGCAGGCAGTTTGATTTGGTCGTTTCAGTGGAATCGGTAAAATCCGTTCCTGAAATTTTGGCAGAAACAACGCTTCCTGAAATTTGTTGGCAGAAACAACGCTTTTATCGACCAGCGAAACGCCCAACCCGTCGAATCTTTGTCACTCGATAGTCTGAACGAATTCATAGCAGCAATCGACGCAGCCGGAGAGCTCGTACGCATCAAGGAGCCGGTGCGCGTGCACCTCGAGCTCTGCGAGATCGCCGACCGCGTGATGAAGATGCCAGGTGGCGGACCTGCTCTCCTGTTCGAGAACGTCATCCTCCGCGACGGATCGCGCTCGGCGTATCCCGTCGGCATCAATCTGTTCGGCTCCATGTCGCGCATGGCGTTGTCGCTCGGCGTCGAGAAGCTTGATGACCACGGCGATCGCATTACCAGGTTGCTCGACCTCAAGGTGCCCGAAGGCATCATGGGCAAATTGTCGATGCTGCCGAGGCTGATGGAGGTTGCCAAGTTTCCGCCGCGCATGACGACGTCGCCGCGATGCCAGCAGGTGATCTGGCGCGGCGACGAAATCGATCTCGACAAACTGCCGATCATGACGTGTTGGCCCGAAGACGGCGGCCCATACATCACGCTGCCGATGGTGATCACGAAGGACCCGAAGCGCGGCATCCGCAACGTCGGCATGTATCGCGTGCAGCAGATGGGAAAGAACACGCTCGCGATGCACTGGCAGCGGCACAAGGTTGGCGCCGCGCACTGGCGCGAGATGGCCGAACGTGGCGAGACGATGCCGGTTGTCATTGCGATCGGTGCGGACCCTGCGTCGCTGTATTCGGCGAGCGCACCGCTTCCGCCCACGGTGGACGAATTCATCTTCGCCGGGTTCTTGCGCAAGAAGCCGGTGATGCTGGCAAAGGCGCTCACCTGCGATCTCGAAGTGCCGGCCGATGCGGACTTCGTCATCGAAGGCTACATCGATCCGGCGGAAGCATTGGTGATGGAAGGACCGTTCGGCGATCACACTGGATTTTATTCACTGGCGGATCTCTATCCGCTCGTGCACGTCACCGCGGTGACGATGCGCAGCGATCCGGTGTTTCCGTGCACCATCGTTGGACGCCCACCGATGGAAGACTTCTACCTCGGCCACGCGACCGAGCGGATCTTTCTTCCGCTGCTCAAGCTCACGATTCCCGAGATCGTGGACTATCACATGCCTGCCGAGGGCATCTTTCACAACCTTGTGTTCGTGAGCATCCGGAAAGAGTATCCTGGCCAGGCGTACAAGGTGATGAACGCAATGTGGGGGCAGGGGCTGATGTCCCTGGCGAAAGTGCTCGTGATCGTGGATGAATGGGTCGACGTGAGAAATGCGCAGGAAGCGTGGTGGGTTGCGCTCAACAACATCGATCCCGAGCGCGACACGCGCTTCACGATGGGACCGATGGACGTTCTCGATCATTCGTCGCGGGCATTCACCTATGGATCGAAGATGGGGATCGACGCGACGCGCAAGCTGCCCGAAGAGGGATTCACGCGCGACTGGCCGGCGGTGATCGTGATGGACGCCGCGACCAAAGCGTCCGTCGACGCGATGTGGCCTGCGCTTGGAATACGGTGAGCCGACGTGACTGACTCTGCGCCGCGACCCGTACGCGAAGGACAGACATTCGGCGGCAGCTCGCGCTTCGCGACGTACGCGAGTTTCGTCAAGCTGCCGCACACGGTATTCGCGATGCCTTTCGCGCTCGTCGGCGTGACGATCGCGTCGTACGACTATCCAGTCACGTGGCGTCTCCTTGGCTGGACGGTGCTCGCGTTCACGGCGGCGCGATTCGCCGCGATGGGGTTCAACCGGATCGTTGACCGGAAGTACGATGCCCTGAATCCCCGCACACAGATGCGTGAGATTCCCCGTGGCGTTCTGAGTGTGCGCGAAGCGTGGGCGAGCGTGGTCGTCGCGTCGGCCCTGTTCATCGTGGCGGCGTGGGAGCTAGGACCACTCTGTCTTGCGTTGTCGCCCATCGCGCTCGCGTGGGTGTTCTTCTACAGCTATACCAAGCGCTTCACTCGCTACGCGCATCTCGTGCTCGGACTCGGCATGTCGATCGCGCCGGTGGGGGGATATCTCGCGGTTGCGGGGCGCTGGAGCAATCCGTGGTGGCTGCTCTGCGTGCTTGCGACGGCGGTGGCGACATGGGGCGGTGGCTTCGACGTGTTGTACGCGCTGCCTGACATTGGTTTCGATCGCGCGCAGGGGCTGCATTCAATACCGGCTGCGTTGGGCGCGCGTCGCGCGATACGTGTGGCACGCGCTCTTCATGTGATCACGATTGTCTGTCTCGCTATTGTCGGCGCGACGGTGTTTCACACTGGCTCCTTGTCGGGGATCCTGTACTGGGCCGGTGTTCTGATCGCGGCATCGTTGCTCGTCTATGAGCATTCGCTTGTGCGCGCGGATGATCTCTCGAAGCTCGACGCGGCGTTCTTCACGATGAACGGCGTGATCAGCCTGACCCTGTTCGCGTTCGTGCTGGCAGGGCGGCTGCTCGATGGCTGGTCTGGTCATATCGCGCGTTCGCCATGATGAGCGAGCTGCCGCTCGTCATGGCGGTCACCGGTGCGTCCGGTGCTCCATACGCCGTCCGATTGCTCGAACAACTGCTCCTCGCGGGACAACGCGTGCAGCTCATTCTGTCGTCGCATGGACTTCGGTTGCTACAGACGGAGACGGATATCACGTCGGAAGCACAGTTGCGCGACGCGGTGGGTGCTGCGCGTTGGGATGCGCTGGTTACTTCATTCGACGACACCGATCGCGGCGCGGCACCTGCCTCGGGCTCGGCGCGTAATCGCGGCATGGTGATCTGTCCCTGCTCGATGGGCACCATCAGCGCTATCAGTCAGGGGACGTCGCGCTCACTCGTGGAGCGTGCGGCGGACGTCGCGCTCAAAGAGCGTCGCACGCTCGTACTCGTCCCTCGCGAGACACCGTACAGCGTGATTCACCTCGAGAACATGTTGCGGCTTACACGAGCAGGTGCGGTCGTGCTGCCGGCGAGCCCTGGCTTCTACCACCGGCCGACGTCGATTGCGGAGATGGTGGACTTCGTCGTTGCGCGGGTGCTGGATCATCTCGACGTCGATCACTCGCTCGGCAAGCGGTGGGGTGCGCCTGTTGATGATGCGTGAGTGATGACGACTCACCGGATCGGGCTCATATCCGATACGCACGGTATGGTGCGCGCCTCGGTGCATCAGGCGTTGGCCGGCGTTGAGCTCATCCTTCATGCGGGTGACGTTGGCGGCGATGCAGTGCTCGACGAGCTGAATCTCATTGCGCCGGTCGTTGCGGTGTATGGCAACACCGATGACCTGAAGGATTCGCGGCTATCCGGCGCGATCGATCGAACGATTGGCGGCGTGAATGTTCACGTGTCGCACGGGCATGAAGTGGGAAGTCCCACACCGGCGCGCTTGTTGGAGCGATACCCAGCCGATGTGATCGTATACGGGCACACGCATCGCCAGCTGGTGTCGCAGGTCGACGGACGACTCGTGGTGAATCCGGGCGCGGCGGGAGCACGACGGTTCAAGCTCGAGCCATCGGTCGCCATACTGCTCATTCGAGCGGGCGTGGCAGAGGTCGAGCTGATTTCGCTGGAGTGACGCGAGGCTCCTGCTCTATACCGCTTTGAAGTGCGAGGCTGGGTATAGATAGTCGTCGCCCGAGTCATCGAGGATCCGGTAGAAGGATCCGCTCGCCTCGACACCGAGCATCTCATAAATCCGACCGAGCGTCAGGTCGTGACAACCGCCGGACTCATCGCAGCCGGGATAACTCAACCACGGCTTTACGCTGACACATTGCACCAGCGTCGTCGGTTGCCACGAGGTAGTCATCGCACCCTTCGCCACTGGCTCCCGGGAATCGGGCGCACAAGGCAGAATGTGCAAGAGCCTCGCCAGCTATGTCTGTGATGTGCCGCACGTCATGCCGCCGTCGTTACAAGAGACATCGGCTCCGCAACAAACACTTCTGCTGCACGCGAGCGAGTAAGCTCCGCTGGAAAACGACGGAACCACGAGGAGAGGAGCAGGAGCTCGTCGACCTCGTGCGATGGAACCTGTGCCGAGTCGCGCTCGACAGGACTGAAAACGTCTTCGACCATCTCGAGCAGACGCGCGCGGTCGCGCTCGCTCCGCGGCATTGTCTGCTCGCCGCGCACGCGGCCACGTCGAATGAGATAAATGCGATCGTCGCCCTCATGGCCCGGCACGGTATAGATGAACGACAACGTCTCGACCGCGAACCGGAACTTGATGAACTGCTCACGCAGCCCTTCGAGACGCTGCACCTTGTCGCGCAGACTCCCCGCTCGCTCGAACTCGAGTCGTTCGCTGGCCGCCATCATCTCGTTGCGCAACGAGTGCATCGGTCCATCATCCGTGCCGTCGAGAAATGCGCGCACCATCTGCACGCGCTCGCCGTACTGCTTCGCCGAACATCCGCCAACGCAGGGACCGAGGCACTTGCTGATCTCGTAACGAATGCAGCCTGGCGTGCGCGGATAGATGTGAAAAAGCTCGGGCTGATCCGCGAAGTGCATTGGCTGATCGAGCCGGCAGTCGCGAAGACCGAGCGCATCGTTCAGCTCGCGCACCGCTTCGCCGACACGCTGCGCGCCGTGAAAGGGGCCGTAATAAATCTGTGCGTCGTCGGCGCCGGCGCCACGAACCACGAGCAGCTTTGGCGCCGCCCCGCGCGTGAGCTTGATGAAGGCAAAGTGTCGCGCGTCGCGCATCATCGCGACGTTGAGTCTCGGACGGAACCGCTTGATCAGCCGCAGCTCCTCGAGCAGTGCCGCGAACTCACTCGGCGTATAATCCCACTCGATGCGATCAGCTTCGCGCACGATGCGCGCGCCCTTGTCCTCGGGAAATGAACAGCGGAAATAGCTGAGCAGGCGCGTGCGAATTTTCTTCGACTTGCCGACGTACACGATCTCGCCGTCGGACGAGAGCATGCGATAGACCCCAGGTCGGTCCTTCGCGTTCGCCTTCACGCAGTCGCGCATGATGGCGAGCTGCGCGTCCGGCGTCGGCGGCCGAAGCAGGTCTACCTTTGACAGCGCGCGCATAGCACGGTGGTGCGTCCGTCAATCGCGTGCGTCTCGATCAGGCGCGCGCCGCAGTTGAGACACGGCTCACCGCCGCGACCATACACGGCGAGCGAGCGCTCGAAGTCGCCTTTGCCGCCCATCGCGTCGCGATAGTCGCGGAAGGAAGTACCGCGCGCCGCGATGGACTCGGTGAGAACGGACACGATGCCCTCGTGAAGCAGGCCGATTTCGTCGTCGTCCAGATCGCGCGCTACACGCGACGGATCGACGCCTGCGCGCCAGCAGGCTTCGTTGGCGTAGATGTTTCCGAGTCCGACGACCATTCGCTGATCCATGAGCACTTTCTTCAACGCTTGCTTCGAGCCCCGAAGAAGCACCGATAGATGCGCCTTGGTGAACGCTGGGTCAAGAGGTTCTGCGCCAAGCGCCGCCACATAGGCGTCGAACCGGGCTGGCGACATCAGCGTCACGGTGCCAAGTCGGCGGATGTCGCGGTAGTGAAGGTCGCGCGCGTCGTCGAGTGCGAAGTGCATCGTCGAATAGGCGGCTTCGCGCTCGGGAAGCGGTCCCGCGGAAAGGAGCAGCGCGCCCGTGAATCGCGGTTGAACGACGAGACGGTCGCCTGTGCTCAAGTCGAGCACGACGAGCTTTGCGCGACGCCAGCAGCGCGTGATCGTGGCGCCCTTCACGCGTCGCGACAAGGCAGCGCCAGACACCTCGCGCAACACGTCGTTCTTTCGGATCACTACGCCCGTGATGCTTCTTCCGCGAAGCTCGCGATCGAGATCGCGAGCGATCGTCTCAGTCTCGGGAAGCTCTGGCACTGTTCCTCTATTGGTGGCGCGCGATCTCCCGCCAGCCGATATCAGTGCGGAGCTGCCGGCCTTCGAACCGAATCTTCTCGGCGTACGCGAGACTACGCGCCTTCGCGCTCCCCACGCTATCGCCGATTGCGCTCACAGCGAGCACACGACCACCCGCAGTGACGAGCCGACCTTCATTGTCGCGCGCAGTGCCGGCGTGAAAGACGACGATGCCCTCTTCCGCCGCGGGGAGCGTGATCTCGTCACCCGTTCGGGGCGTATCCGGATAGTTGGCGGAGGCGAGCACCGTAGTGACGCATGCACCGATCGTCGTCGTCGGTGCGTTGTCGCTATCGCTGATCTTCTGTCCTCGGCCGATGGTCAGCATCAGATCGAGCATGCGCGGTTTCATCGAGAGCACTGGCAGCAGCGCCTGCGTTTCCGGGTCACCGAAGCGACAGTTGAACTCCACTACGCGCGGCCCCTTCGATGTGATCATGAGCCCTGCGTACAGGAGTCCCGTGAACGGTCTGCCACGCGCCTTCAATCCACGCAGCACCTGCCCAACGATGAGACCGGCAATTCTGCGCTGTGTCTCCTCGTCATCAGTGTTCTCGCGCTCGTACAACATCGGGAGAGCGACTGGGACATACGCGCCCATGCCGCCTGTGTTGGCTCCGCGATCACCGTCGAGAAGGCGCTTGTGATCCTGCAACCCAGGCAGCACCACAAAGTTTTCACCATCGGTGATGGCGAACACTGACAATTCCTCGCCTTCCATGTATTCCTCTATGAGCACCTCGGCACCCGCACTTCCGAACCGATTGCCCTCGAGCATGTCCTCGATCGTCCGGTCTGCTTCTTCCAGCGAGCTGCAGATGATGACGCCCTTGCCGCTGGCGAGGCCGGACGCCTTCACCACCACCGGCGTGCGATATCGCCGCACCGCTTCGCGGGCGCGCATGACGTCGGTGTGCACCTCTGCGCGTGCCGTCGGAATCGCATCCTCCAACATCAGCTTCTTTGCGAACGCTTTCGAGGTTTCGATTTCGGCGGCTGCCTTTGTTGGGCCAAAGATTGGGAGCCCGACTTCTCGAAAGCGGTCTACGATGCCAAGCTCGAGCGGTGCTTCAGGCCCAACGACCGTGAGGTCGACGTTCCGTTTTCGAGCGAGCTCAACGAGCAATTCGACTTCCGTTGCGGCGATCGGGATGCACTCGGCAAGCTCGCCGATTCCCGGATTTCCCGGTGCGGCGATCAGTTCAATCGTTGGTTCTTCCCGCTTGAGCCTCCAGGCGATGGCGTGCTCGCGACCGCCACCCCCGATGATTAGAACGCGCATGGAGGGAGAATATACTTCGCCGGCGCGGCCGTACCGATTGATTGCTGGCCAAGTACCGCCTCAGGAAAACTCTGGCGGCCGGATGAGAAAACCCTAGTTTAACGCAGGTATTTCCTGCGTTGGATGGCGCCGTGCATACAGAAGAAATCCAGATCGCACTTCCGGACCGATATCGAGTCATTCGCGAGATCGGGCGCGGCGGCATGGCCATCGTCTACCTCGCCGAGGACGTCCCGCACGGCCGCGAGGTAGCCGTGAAGGTGCTGAGTCCGCAACTCGGATCCACCATCGACAGCGAGCGCTTCAAGCGCGAGATCCTCATCGCGGCGCAGCTGAGTCACCCCAACATTCTTCCAGCGTACGACTCCGGATTCAGCAACGGAGTGCTCTACTATGTGATGCCGTACGTGCCGGGTGAGTCGCTGCGCAAGCGGCTCGACCGCGTCTCGCAGCTCACCATCGACGACGCGATCGCCATCACCTGCGAAGTGGCCGACGCGCTCGAGTACGCGCACAGCCAGGGGGTCGTTCACCGCGACATCAAGCCCGAGAACATTCTTCTCCAGAGCGGACACGCCGTCGTCGCGGACTTCGGAATTGCGCGCGTGATGCAGGATGCCGACAACGGGCGCCTGACGGGCACCGGGATGTCGATCGGCACGGCGACCTACATGAGCCCCGAGCAATTCTCGGGCGGCACGATCGATGGGCGAAGCGACATGTACAGCCTGGCGTGCGTGTTGTACGAGATGCTCGTCGGCGCGGTGCCGTTCGACGGACCGAACGCGATGACGATCATGGCGCGGCACACGATGCAGGAAGTGCCGTCCATCCGCATCGTACGCAACGCCGTGCCCGAGGTGCTGGAAGACATCATCATGCAGGCGCTGCAGAAGGTCCCGGCCGATCGTTTCGCCTCGGTGGGCGAGTTCAAGGCCGCGCTCCTGACTGGCGACGGCACGAAAACCTTCAAGCGCAACTCGCGGTACACCGCCGCGTACCGTCGCTCGGATGAGCTACGACGCCACAGTTCGTCGCGCAAGATTGCGATCGGCGCAGCAATCGCCACGGTGCTGCTCACCGCCGGCTTACTCGGCGCACGCGCGGTGTGGTCGGGGCATCCGCCTCTTGCCGGCGACGCAAATTCCAATCGCGTCGGCGTGCTGTACTTCGCCGACGAGAGCAGCAACGGCCAGCTTCGGTATCTCGCTGACGGCCTTACCGAGTCGCTGATCGATCAGCTGTCGCAGGTGACGGCACTCGACGTGGTGTCTGCAGACGGCGTGCGCCCGTATCGCGGCACGACGGTGACGCTCGACAGCATCTCGCGCGTGCTCAGGGTCAACACACTCGTGCGTGGCTCCGTCGAGCCGGGCGACAAGGGAGTGAAGGTGACGGTCCGGCTCGTCGATGCGCTCTCCGACGTCGATCTGGCGAGGAAAAGCATCGAGCTCGACACGACCGACGTCACGACGCTGCAGCGCAAAGTCGCCGTCGAGGTGAGCGAATTTCTGCGCGCGCAGCTCGGCGCGCAGGTGCGTCTGCGCGATCAACGGAAGGGAACGACCAACAGCGAAGCATGGATGCTCGTGCAGCGGGCCGAAAAGCGGCGGAAGGACGCTGATTCGCTGCTCGCCGCACATGCGGATGCGCCGGCGCAGCTCGCGTTCGCGCAGGCGGATTCATTTCTTGCGCGCGCTGAGCAGATCGACGCGAAAGGATTTGAAGCGCCGACGGTACGCGCGGCCGTCGCACTTGGACAGGCGCGCTCGATCACGCGCGATCCGGCTCGCCTCGCGGGGGTGGTGGACAGCGGACTCGCGTTCGCCGATCGCGCGCTAGTCGTCGAGCCGCGCGATGTCGATGCGATGCAATACAAGGGCGAGTTGCTCTTTCTGCAATACACGAGGCATCTCATCGCCGACCCCACGCGCAGCGAGCGCGCGCTCGTGCAGGCGGAGTCGACGCTGACGAATGCGGTGGCCATCGAGAAGAATCATGCGGGTGCATGGGCCGCGTTGAGCGCGGTGTACGCGCGCAACTCCGAGCTGCAGAAAGCGAATGTCGCCGCGTTCAATGCATACAAGGCGGACGCGTATCTGAGCTCCGCCAAGACGGTGCTCTCGCGCCTCTTCTCGACGTACTACAATCTCGAGTCATTCCCAGAAGCAATGCAGTGGTGCGACGAAGGGCACCGTCGCTTTCCGAAGGAGCCGTTCTTCGTCGAGTGCCGGTTGATGATGTACCTGACGAAGTACAAGCAGCCCGATGTGGACAGCTCGTGGTCGTACGCGCGACAGTATGCTGCGCTCTATCCTGATTCGGCGCGCGTCGTTCCGGCCAAGAAGGCGGAGGTGTTCGTCGCCGGAACGCTGGTGCGCGCGGGATTGCAGGACAGTGCGCGTCACGTGCTGCTGCGCACCCGTGCGACGCCGCAGGAAGATCCTCGGCACGAAGTGCAGGGATATGAAGTGGTTGTCCGCGTGATGTTGAAGGAGCAGGATGAGGCGATCCGCCTGATCGAGGACTATCTCACCGTGAATCCTGAGCATCGCCGCGGATTCGCCGCGCGCACCGTGTGGTGGTGGCGCGATCTTCAGAGTAACCTGAAGTTCCAGCGATTGATTGCCGGCGTCCGCTGACGCGCCGACGTCCCCCCGGACTACAGTCAGCAGTGTTGACGTACAGAACCTTTTTGGAGGCCCCCCAATGCGACGCATTGCGCTGCCGCTCGTCGCGAGCATGCTCGTCCTCTCTACCGTTTCCTGCAGTGACAGCTCTACCAAACCACCGGCGTTCATGGCGCCGGCGGGACAACGGTACCAGCTCACGCAGACCGGATCGCTCGACACCGAAATCATCGCGCTGATTCAGGCGCTCTTTGCGCCGGAGCTCCAGACGGCCGTTCTCGGGCGATGGAACCACATCAAATCGGAGGTCGCCGCCGGCAATCTTCCGGGCGCGAAGACGAGCCTTCTCGAGGCGATCGAATTCATCAAATCGAAGCAGTCGGAAATGAATCCACCGCCGAATCACGAGTCGATTCCGACGGCAACGGCGCGGCTGGTCCTCTACATGGCGTTATACGTGTATGACGGTCCGAACACTCCGGTGCCATTGCAGCTCGGAATCGGCACGGATGCCGCAGCGGAAATCGTAAAGCCGACTGCGCCGACGCTGATCCAGACACCGCTCAGGCACGCGTCATCGAACTTCGACGCTGGTTCGGTGACGACGAATACGATTGTCGTGGTCGCGCAGAACACGACATTCTTCCAGAGTCACTGCAGTGGGCCGCTCACGACGAAGTACTGCCAGTATCCGATCTTCTACGAGTATCACTCGTTCCCGCATGTGCGGTTCGAGAAGCCGGTTCGCATAGCGATGTGCCCCGTGCCGCCGGGCGGCAATTACGGCGTGCTGCCTGGGATCGACGACGACATGCTCGTGCGCGCGCACGACAAACCGGCGAATCCCGCCGACTTCACGCCGGGTGGATTCCCCATTCCGGGCGAAGCGGTCGAAATCCTCCCGCTCAACACGGCATTCGATCCGACGCACCCGACCATCATCTGCGCAGGCACAGCATATCCGCAGGTCGCCTTGTTCCATGTCCCGCAGCATCCAGTTGGAGTGCTCGCGAATGCACTCGCATTCGGTGCACGAACAGCGAACGGTGCCGCGCGTCTCGTCGCCAAGGCCGTTACGCCGAAGGACGCATACGCGATCGACAACGGCGTCGAGCATTTCGCGCTCGAGTTCAGCAAGTTCGCGAACATGGACACGACAGGTCGTCCCGATCTCCAGGCGTTGCATGTCATGCTGTCGCTGCGCACGGTCAGTCGTGGCGGCACGCTGAATGTGACGTGGACGCTCGCTAACGCCGGTGCGGCGCCGAGTCCTGGTGTGGCCACCGTGCTACGTCTTACGCCAACGGGCAACACGCCCGGCGGCCCAATCGATCTTGTAGCGACGACACCGCCATCCGTTGCAGGAATCTTCCCGCTCGACAGTCGCACTCAGACGGTGAGCGTAAAGATCACAGAGGGCGTTGCGTCAGGTACGTACACGCTCGGGCCGATTGTGAGCACAACGGGTGGGCTGCCGGAGAAGTCGTCGACCTTAGGAGATAATCGCCAGGCGCGAGAGTTGACGGTACGCTGACGCCGGTGGAGAGTTCGAAAACTTGGCTTCCGGAATCCAGGTTTGGGGTCTCACGGTTGGTGGTTTGCGGTTTCGGGTTACTGACGTTTGACCGTTGGTAACCCGGAACCGCCAACCCGAAACCGTATAGCCCCAAACCTGGATCCCGTCAGCCCGGGCAAGGGCAATCGCGGCGCAACTGGAGCGGTAGACACAGGGCTGTTACAAAACAAGAGTGCGCTGTGGAACGGCCACAGCGCACTCTTTCGCCTGCATCGCCCGCGTTAGACTGGCGGAGGCGTCGGCTCGCCCGAATCGGCCGGCGAGGCCGGTGGCTCATCTCGGCCGCGGAACGCGTCGTTGAACGCTGTCTTCGCGCGATCGAGTGCGTCGCCGACGCTCGAGATTCCGGAGTTCGCCTTACCTGTGTAGTAGCGCGCGGCCTCGGAGAAATCGTCGGTGAGGCCCGGGCCCTTGTCGCCGCGCCGCGTGTACGCGCCGGCGACGATTGCATCGTATTCGCCACTCGTGCGCCAGCGCTCGAGCTCTGCCGCCCGCACAGTGTTGAACGGATGCTCGCGGAACGCGGTGTTGAAGACCTTGAGAATCTTGTCCCAGGTGTCGCCAGTGGTCTCGTACGTGGCCGCCTGCGTAAGGAATGCATCGACGCTGCTGGTGTCGCCGTAGTCGCGGCCACCGGCGAGTCGCATGAACGTCGTTGCGGCAACGCTTCGGTCCTGAAGCGCGAGCAATGCAGCGCGGTCGCTCGACAACTCGCTCTTCCGATGCCACTCGAGCAAACCAAGCTGGAAGGGTAGCAGTGCCAGTCCGACAGGCATGAGCGCCAGCGTGCCGACCGATAGAATGACCGTCGCGATGGTGCGCAACGTCATGTGGTCGCTCATGATGTGCCCGAGCTCGTGCGCGAGAAGGAACCGTCGCTCGTTCTCACTCGCGAGCAGCTCGAGCGCGCCCGACGTCATGACGATGAAGGGATCGTCGTACCCGATCGCGAAGGCGTTTACTTCCGGCGACTGCGTGACGTAGAGCTCGGGACGCTTGGGCCAATCGAGCGTGGTGCAGACGTCTGTGAGCAACGCGTCGAGCTTGGGCCGCTGCACCGGATTGACCTGCACCGCGTTGGCGAGGAAAATCTGCCGCACGCGACGCTCGGTGAGGAACGTGGCCACCTGGCGCACGATCTCATCGAATCCGGGAATCGCGCGGAGCGTGTTGAGCGCGGCTCGATCGGCGGGATGCTCCCAGGACCGGGACGAGATTTGTGGTAGCGGTGTCGGCATGGCGCGGCGCTCCTGGACGGTGGTATCCGGGATATACGATCAATAGGGTGGGAAAGTGTCAACAGCGGGATGATAGGATGATAGGATGATAGGAGGATAGGTCGTCCTATCTTCCTATCATCCTATCTTCCTATCGTTCTGCAGTTGGCACTACACTACGTGAAACGCGTGCTCCAGGTCTCCGAGCAGGTCGTTCACATCCTCCACACCGCAGCTGAGACGAATCAGCCCCTCGGTGATGCCTAAGTGTTCGCGGCGAACGGGCTCCACGCTCGCATGCGTCATCGACGCCGGATGACTGATCAGGCTTTCGACACCGCCGAGTGACTCGGCGAGCGAGAACACGCGGCAGCGGCTGAGGACTTCGTTCGCCTTGGCCTTCGTGCCCAGCTCCACCGAGATCATTCCGCCGAAGCCGGACATCTGCGCCTTTGCGAGCGCATGCTGTGGATGCGACTCCAGGCCTGGGTAGATCACACGCTCGTCACCGAGCCGTTCGACGAGCCACGCCGCGATCTGGCGCCCGTTCTCGTCGTGCCGAGGCATGCGGAGGTGAAGCGTCTTCGTGCCGCGCAGCGCAAGCCAGGAATCGAACGGGCCCGGGACTGCGCCAGCCGCGTTGAGAATGAATTGCAGGCGCGTGGCGAGGTCGTCGTCGTTCAGGATCGCGATGCCACCGATCATGTCCGAGTGGCCGTTCAGATATTTTGTCGTCGAGTGGTAGACGATATCTGCGCCGAACTCGAGCGGACGCTGGAAAAACGGCGATGCAAAAGTGTTGTCGACGAGCAGAAGCGCCGAGTGTCGATGAGCAATCTCAGCAGCGGCTTTCAGGTCGCAGATCCGCATGAGCGGATTTGTCGGCGTCTCCACGAAGACGAGTTTCGTCGCCGGTGTCATCGCGTCCTCGATACGCTGCGGATCGCGCGTGTCCACCCACGAGAAGGTGAGTCCGTAATTCTGTAACAGTTTGTCGAAGAGACGGAACACACCGCCGTACAGATTCTCTCCGCAGACGATGTGGTCGCCCGACTTGAACAGCTTCATGATGGAGTCGACGCATCCCATTCCAGAGCTGAACGCGAATCCGTGGCGACCTCCCTCTAAGGCGGCTACGTTGCGCTCGAGCGCTTCTCGCGTCGGGTTCTTGCCTCGCGCGTACTCGTATCCCTTATTCTGGCCGAGTCCTTCCTGGACGTATGTCGAGGTGAGATAGACCGGGGTCATGATCGCCCCGGCTAATGGTTCGGGCCGCTGTCCAGCGTGGATCGCGCGTGTTGCAAAGCCCGCTACAAGGTCGTCGTCGAATACCCGCGTCATGCCGATACTTCTCCCGGTGAGATCGTGCCGGGCAAGATAGCGGCGGGGAGGAGGTGGAGCGAACAAGCGCTTTCCATCTTTCATGCGGTTCCAAAAGTCGCGCCATTCAATGTCCGCCGAATCCAACTTCCAGCAGTACTGCCTGATTGTCGATGACGAGCCACGGTTGCGGCAGGTGCTCGTGCACCTGATGCGCAACGAAGGCTTTGCCTGCCTCGAGGCTGGCAATGGTGAGGAGGCGCTGGCGCAGATGGAGGGGCACATCGTCACGCTCGTCATGAGCGACCTGCGGATGCCCCGGATGGACGGCCTCGAATTGTTGCGACGCGTCCGGGGACGCTGGCCGGACACCGCCGTCGTCATGATCACTGCCGTGGCCGACGTCGAAGTAGCGGTAAGCTGTCTCGCTATCGGCGCGATGGACTATCTCACCAAGCCGTTCCACCTCGAGGAGGTGCGCGCCCGCGTCGCACAGGCGCTGGAAAAGCGTCGCCTCGTCGTGGAGAATCGCGGTTATCAGGATTCACTCGAAGCAAAGGTTGCGGTGCAGGCGCGTCGTCTCGAGGAGCTCTTCCTCGCCAGCGTGCAATCGCTCGCAGAAGCGCTCGAGGTGAAGGATCCATACACGCGCGGCCACTCGGTGCGCGTCAGCCACTACTCGGTCATGATCGCACGTGAGCTCGGGCTTGACGGCGAGCTCCTGCGCCAGATCGAGCTTGGCGGCCACGTGCATGACATCGGCAAGATCGGCGTACGCGAAGACGTCCTCAACAAGCCGGGCAAGCTGACGGACGCGGAGTACGAGCACATCATGACGCATCCGGTGGTCGGCTGGCGGATTCTCGCGCCACTGCTCGCCGAGACGCCGGTGTCGCTCAACATCGTCCGGTCGCATCACGAGCGCTTCGACGGCCGAGGAGTACCCGATCGACTTGCCGGCGAGCAGATCCCACTCGAGGCGCGCATCGCCGCTGTCGCCGATTCGTTCGACGCCATGACGAGTGATCGACCGTATCGTCCGGATGGGATGAGCATCGAGGCGTCGATTGCGGAGCT
The DNA here is from genome assembly GCA_040003345.1 of bacterium. GTDB lineage: Bacteria > Gemmatimonadota > Gemmatimonadetes > Gemmatimonadales > Gemmatimonadaceae > AG11. Next base: position 5,122 of record JBDUCR010000026.1, on the reverse strand, counting down.
ACTGCGATGCAGTGGATCGCAGTTCGATCCTCAAATTGTCACGGCGATGGTGGGGGCCGTGGAAAGCGGACGGATTACGCTCGTGCCGCGGGTACCATCGTACGCCTCGGCATCGGCAGGGTAACGAGCCTCACCCCGTTGGTAGCTGAACAACACAGCGTGCGAACGTCACCGCACTGCACCGACGATCTCAATCACGCTCGGCTGCTTGTATGCGCTGAGATTCTGCTCGCTCCAGCGTTGGACGTCCTGCTCCGTGACCGCCCCGGTCACGCGAAGGAGAATGTCATGCTCCCTGGAAATGTCCGGGAGAGCACTCACCTCGACGCATGTCACGCCCGGTAGCGCTCCCACCACGCGTTCGAGCTCACGCGGATAGACGTTGAATCCGTTTCGCGTGAACATCGGCTTGATCAGGCCGAGGAAGCGGACGTGCCCAGTTGCATCGCGGACGCCAAGGTCGCCGGTACAAAGCCACTCACCACGACGCGGCAAGCCGCGCGCGCCGCCGAGATAGCCGGCCGATACGTTGGCGCCACGAACGCATAGCTCACCGGGCTCTCCGTCCGGAACGGGAGCGACGAATGCGTCGAGCGTCGCGTCGACGCGTTCATAGTCGGCGGGTGGAAAAATCGCGACGTCGACACCGGGCATGCACATTCCGAGTGTGCCGCGCACGTTCGGCCGATCGACGCGATTGAAGAGACACACGGGCCCGGCTTCCGTGAGGCCATAGCCTTCGCGCAGCTCGACGCCCGTGACGTCCGCCCAGCGATCCTGCAACTCGACGGGCAATGCCGCTCCGCCGCAGACGCAGAGGCGGAGCGCACCCTGGTCAAGGCGTACTTCGCGACGCTCGATCGCGGTGAGCAGCGCACGAAACACCGCCGGTACACCCACGACCATCGTGATATCGCTCGCGAGCAACTCGACCGCCTTCACCGGATTGAAGCGTTCCATCGTCGTGACGCGGGCACCACTGAGCAGCGGCGCGCTGCCGGTAACGGTAAGACCGAACAGATGCGCGTAGGGCAATAGTGCCAACACCTGATCGTCCGCCGACACAGCAAGCGCCTCGACCGTCGAGCGCGCGTTGGCGAGCAGGTTCCGATGTGTGAGCACGGCACCGAGGGGGATGCCGCGCATCGCCGACGTATAGACGATGACGGCTTCTTCATCGCGGCCATCGGCATCGCGCTCACCTTCGATCGACAACCCGTGATGCGAGCCGAGATCGACATTGTGCGTGCGGCCGTCTGCGAGCACGCGTGCGGAGCGTGGCGCATCGTCGAGCAGCACGACGGGCACACCTGTCGGTAAACGCGGAACGAATGACGACGTCGTGAAGATCGCGCCGACACGTGCGTCCTTGCACTGAAAGGCGATCTCCGCCGACGCCGCGAGTGGATTGATCAACACTGCACCGCGTCCGTCGCTCGCGGCGAGTGCCGTGATGAACGCAGGGCTCGTTGGAAGCAGCAGTGCTGACCGCTTGCCACTCAGCGCGCGCACAAGCGGCGCGCTCCGCTGCAGCAGCGTTACTCCGGCCGCGACAAGCTGCTGCGCCTCGAAGTCGGCACCGGTGTCGCCGGCGGCGCGAATGCGTCCGCCTCCCGCAGCCAGAGCGAGCGGAAGCAGCGCGAGCGGATCACTCACGCGAGGTCCTTCGCCATGAAACGCTCAGATCTCGAAGTAGCGCAGCGAAGACTTCAGTCGCTCGGCAACTGTCGCGAGCTGTTGGCTGGAGGTCGCCACGCTGCTCATCGCTGCGTTCTGTTCCTGAACGACAGCGCTCACCTCCTGCGCGGTGGCAGCGTTGTTCTCTGCTGATGTGGACAGCGCGCTGATCTCACGAGCAAGCGACTCCGCTTCGCCGCGCTGCGCATCGGCTGCTTCGACGATGCGGTCCACCGCCGCGCGCGCACCGGTGATCTCGCGGTCGATTTGCGTGAGCGCATCGGCCGACGCGCGGATGACCGCTTCGCCCGACGTAACGCGATCGCTCGCCTGGAGAATCTGCTCCTCGGTACGCACCGCGCTCGTGCGAATCTCGGCGGCGAGCCTTCGGATCTGACCGAGTGCATTCGCGCTCTCGGCGGCGAGCTTGCGCACCTCGTCAGCAACGACGGCGAAACCCTTGCCGTGTTCACCGGCGCGCGACGCTTCGATCGCGGCGTTGAGGGCGAGCAGGTTCGTTTGTCGCGCGATGGAGCCGATGACATCGGTGATCTTGCCGATGCGCTGCGACTTCTCCCCGAGCTCGACGACGGCCGGCACTGCGGCGCCGGTGACGGCGCTGATCTCCGCCATTGCTTCGAGCGCTTCGCCGGCGGCGATCGTACCGCGACGCGTGGTGCGCTGCGCGACATCGGCGGCAGTGCGCGCCTGTTCCGCGTGGCTCGCAACGGCGACCGCACGACTCGCGACGCGCGCCGACGCATCCGACGCCTTGTTGACGCCGCGCGTCTGCTGTGCCGCGGCATCGGCGATAGCGACTGCGGCGCCTGATACTTCTTCGGTGGATGCTGTCATCTGCTGCGCGCTTGCCGCCAACTCTTCTGCGGTAGCTGCGACGTCCGCAGCACTCAGGTCGAGCTGCGCCACGAGCGTGCGCAATCCGCGATTCATCTCACGGAATGAGCTCGCGAGCCTGCCCACTTCGTCGTTGGAGTCGAACTCCACCTCATTGCGCAGCTGTCCGTTGGCGATGCGATCTGCCTGGTCGGTGAGTTGTTGCATGCCGCGCGTAAACCGCGAAGCGACCCAGAACGCAGTGCCCACCGCGACTGCGAGCGCCACCACCGTGTAGCCCAGCAGTTCGAGCAACAGTTGCTGGCCTTCGTCGGGACTCATGGCGTAGCGCACCCGCGCATACGTCGGCGCGACGACGATCGCGAGCGTGAGCACGACGGCACCGCCGGCGAGGGCGGCCATCTTGAGCCGCAGTGGGAATCGGATGGCGGCGCTCAGATAGCGGAGATTCGGGGCGAGGAAGGGTGGTCAGCCAAGTGCAGCCGCCGTGATCGGGCGCCTCACGAAGTTACCGGGCTAACGGTCCCGCAGACAAGCGCTGGCGCGCTTGCCCGGATAGTTGACCCGAATAGCTTTCGGCTTCTCACTGACGGAGGCGTCATGGCGAAGGGTGGCGAGGCGAGTGGAAGCGGCAGCGGACTGATGGTCAGTGTGTCCGGGATTCGTGGACGGGTGGGCGACGCGCTTACGCCGGAAATCGTCGCGCGATATGCCGCGGCATTCGGTGCATGGTCAATCGCCCAAGAGGGCGCTTCACGAAGGATCGTCGTCGGGCGCGATAGCCGAGTGTCGGGTCCGATGTTCCATCGCATCGTGGTGGGAACGCTGCAACTCGTCGGCGCTGACGTCGTGGACATCGGGCTGACGACGACGCCTGGCTGTCAGCTCGCGGTTGAGTTCCACCATGCGGCCGGAGGGCTGATGCTCTCGGCGAGCCACAATCCGATCGAGTGGAATGCGCTCAAGTGCATCGGTTCGACCGGACTCTTCCTGGAGGCGAGTCAGGGGCTGGCCATGCGCGCATTGGTGGAGACGGGAATTCCCTATGCGACATGGGACAGGATCGGCGCGGTGGCGACTGATGATCAGGTCGCCGCGCGCCACATCGAGTCCGTGCTTGCCATTCCCTACGTCGATGTCGAGGCGATCAGGGCGCGGAAGTTCAGGGTGGCGCTCGACTGCGTGCGCGGCGCTGGCGCGTCGATCATGCCTGCGCTTTTGGCGCGCCTTGGCTGCGACGTGGTCGGGATCAATATGGAGCCGGACGGCCACTTTCCGCGCGAGCCCGAGCCTATTCCCGACAACCTTCGTGAGTTCGAGCGTTTTGCGCGGGGCGCTGGCGTGGAGATCGGGTTTGCGGTGGACCCCGACGTCGACCGGTTGGCGCTCCTCAGCAACGAGGGCAGGGCGATCGGCGAGGATTACACGCTCGCGCTCGCGGCCAAGCTGGTGCTCAGGCATCGGAGGGGGCCGGTCGTGACGAACCTGTCCACCAGTCTTCTGATTGATGACGTGGCGCGCGAAGCGGGTGTCGAGGCGGTGCGTGCGGCGGTGGGTGAAGTAAACGTTGCTGTGCGCATGCGGGAGCTGAACGCGCCAATCGGCGGCGAGGGCAATGGCGGGGTGATACTTCCTGAAGTGCATTTGGGTCGCGACGCGCCGGTCGGCGCGGCCCTGCTCCTGCAACTATTGGTGGAGGAAGGGCGGCCACTGTCGGCCATCGTGGCGGACCTTCCCAGGTATGTGATCGTGAAGGACAAGCTGGCCCGTCCGAACGTCAGTCTCGACGCAGTGTATGCTGCGCTGCGAGCCGAATTTCCGGATGCGACAGTGGATACGCAGGATGGACTTCGGTTGTCATGGCCGAACCGGTGGGTTCACATTCGTCCGTCGGGCACGGAGCCGATCGTCCGCGTGATCGCGGAAGCACCGGACGAGGATGCAGCGCGAGCGCTGGTACGCCGGTCGCGCGAGCCGCTCGACGCGCTCGGGAAGTAAAGAGAAAGCAGGATTCGATCTCTCAACCAGGAAAGAGCCTCATGTGCGGAATTGTTGGATACGTCGGGGACAAGAATGCGACGACGCTGCTCGTGGACGGGCTCAAGCGGCTCGAGTACCGCGGGTACGATTCGGCGGGAGTCTCGCTGATGAACGGCGCTGGAGTGGAGACACGAAAGGCGAAGGGCAAGATCGCGATGCTCGAGGCGGCGATCGAGACGAATCCGGTGCATGGTAACGTCGGCATCGCGCACACGCGCTGGGCGACGCATGGTCAGCCGAATGAGTGCAATGCGCATCCGCATCACGATTGCACGGGCACAGTGTCCATCGTGCACAACGGCATCATCGAGAATTACGGACCGCTGCGCGCGATGCTCCAGAAGACAGGGCACACGTTCGTGTCCGAGACCGACACCGAGGTGCTCGCGCATCTCGTCGAGGCCGCGTTCGATGGCAATCTCGAGGAGGCGGTGGTCGATGCGCTCGCGCTGGTCGAAGGGACATACGGCATCGCCGTGATCTGTTCGCGCGACCCCGAGAAGATCGTCGCGGCGCGCAAGGGCAGCCCGCTGCTCATCGGCCTGGGCGA
>JBDUCR010000474.1:0-22373 GCA_040003345.1 bacterium | reverse complement strand
CCTGGAACTCGGCGATCGGCTTGCCGAACTGTTTGCGGACGCTCGCGTACTTCACCGCCTCCTCGTACGCACCCTCCGCGATGCCAAGCGAGAGCGCCGCAATGCCGATGCGGCCGGAGTCGAGCGTCTTCATGAAGTTGACGAAACCCTCTCCCTCCACGCCGACGAGATTCTCGACCGGAACCTCGACGTCTTCCATGATCAGCTCCGCCGTGTCCGACGCGCGCCATCCGAGCTTGTCCTCTTTCTTGCCCGACCGGAAGCCCTTCATCGGCGTCAGCGACGCCTCATGTCCGATTCCAAGGTTGCGCACCTTGTCGAGGTCCGACGTCTCCTTGGTCAGGATGAAGGAGCTGATGCCCTTCGTGCCCTGCGACGCGTCGGTCACGGCGGTGACGACGAAAATCTCGCCGACGCTGCCGTGCGTGATGAACCGCTTGGTGCCGTTGAGGACATAGTGGCCGTTGCGACGCACGGCGGTCGTGCGCGTCCCGCCGGCGTCGGAGCCGGCGTCAGGCTCAGTGAGGCCGAAGCCGCCGAGCACCTTGCCGCTTGCGAGGAAGGGGACGAAGCGCTTTTTCTGCTCCTCCGAACCGAAGTTGACGATCGGCGACGTGCCGAGCGTCGTGTGCGCGGAGATCGTGAGGCCGGTCGAGGCGTCGACCTTCGCCAACTCTTCGATGGCGATCATGAAGCTGATGACGTCGAGACCGGCGCCGCCGAGGTCTTCCGACCACGGCACGCCCAACAGGCCAAGCTCGCCCATGCGTTTCACGTTCTCCCATGGGAACGTTGCGTCGGCGTCGAATTTCCGAGCGACGGGTGCTACTTCGTCGCGCGCGAACTGCTGCACCATCTCGCGGACCGCGAGATGCTGCTCGGAGAAATACAGCGAATCGTCCATTTATCGAATCGGTTGGTTCAGGCAGCTTCTGTTTCATCGGCGGCGCGCAGGATCGCGAGAAATCGCTCGCCGTACTTGTCGATCTTCATCGGACCCACACCGCGGATCTCTCCGAGAGCAAACGTCGACTTCGGGCGTCGCACCGCCATTTCCAGCAGCGTCTTGTCAGCGAAGACAACGTAAGGCGGCACCTTCTGCTCCCGCGCGATGCCAGTGCGCAGCGCGCGCAAACGCTCGAGCAGCATTGCATCGGCTGCACTCGCGACGAGCTCGGGTTGATCGGCCGAGGCCGGTTGAGTGACGCCGCGCATCCTCTTTTTTTCACCCGGCTTAGGGACACCGATCGACTTCTTGTCCCTGCGCGACGCGTCATGGGTACCGAGACAGTTGTCGCAGCCTCCGCAATCCTTGCCGGCGGCTGGGTCGCCGAAATATCGAAGCACGAAGCCGCGCCGACAACCTTTGGCGTACGCGTACTGCTGCATCGAGTCGAGCTTCGATGTCTCAGCCTTGCGACGGCGGTCGAGCGCGTCCCAATCGAGTGGATACGCAGAGAGCGGACGACGCATGTCGCTCACACGATCGCCGCCGCCGAGCCGATGCCATTCGACGAACTGCGTGCGCTCGAGCGGTTCGAGCAACCCCATTGCGCCGGACGCTCCGCCGAACCCCGGCAGCGCGTCGAGATCCACGGTGGTGCCGTCGTAGAGCGAGTCTCCGGCAACACGCCACAGCGCACGCAGCAGACCGACCCTTTGCGGCTCCTTCTCACTCAACTCCTTCTTGATCCGGTCTGGCGTGGCGAGAAGGCGAATGAAGACGCGTCCTCCCACGTCGGGATCGGAGCGCAGAGCGCCGCATTGGATGAGCAGGCGAAGCGCAGACTCCACTTCACGATCACTGACCTTGCCTGGCAGCCCCGCGGCCAGTTGCGCCGGCTCGAATTGTACGTTGCCGGATTTATCAGCGAGCTTACGGACGCGCTCGAACACTTTTTCGACGATGGCTCGCTCGGGATACGCACCCTTGATGAAGAACTCGTGCGTGAAGCGATCCGGGAATCCGTGCAGCAGAAACACTTCCGATGGCTTGCCGTCGCGACCGGCGCGACCGGCCTCCTGATAGTACGCCTCGAGCGTGCCGGGCATGGCGTGATGGATCACCACCCGCACGTTCGATTTGTCGATGCCCATGCCAAAGGCGTTCGTCGCCACGATGACGCGGACCGACTCTTTCATGAACGCTTCCTGCACGTCGTGACGATGCGCGTCGTCGAGACCGGCGTGGTACGACGCAACCGTGATGCGTGCCTGCTCCAGGGTGCGCGCAACTTTTTCGACATTGCGGCGCGTGGACGCATACACGATCGCCACGCCTTTGTGCTCACGCAGAATGCTGATCAACGCCTCGTCTTTCTCGGCGTCACTGCGCGTGGGGACGACGTGGTAGCTCAGATTCGTGCGATCAAAGCCGGTGATGATGGTCTCGGCGTTTTCGAGACGAAGCTGGCGCGCGATGTCGAGCCGAACATGATGCGTTGCCGTTGCGGTGAGCGCGACCACCGGTGGCCAGCCGAGCCGCTCGCGTACCTGAGCGACGCGCAGATAGCTCGGCCGGAAATCGTGGCCCCACTCGCTGATGCAGTGCGCTTCATCGATCGCTAGTAGCGATACACCGACTCCCTTGAGCCGCTCGGCCGCCGTGCCGAAATCAAATCGCTCGGGCGCGACGTAGAGCATCTTCACTTCGCCGCGCATCACGCGTCCCATGCGCTCGGCCACTTCCGCCGACGACAGCGTGCTGTTCACGAAGGTGGCGGGAATGCCGCGCGCGACCAGCGCGTCGACCTGGTCTTTCATGAGCGAGATGAGCGGGCTCACCACGACAGTGATGCCGGGCAGCATCAGCGCAGGCACCTGATAGCACACCGACTTTCCGCCGCCCGTTGGCAGCACGACGAGTGTGTCGCGGCCGGCGAGCACGGAGGTGACGGCGCGCTCCTGCCCTGGACGGAAGTCCGGGAAGGCAAATCGGGCGCGAAGAACTTCGCGTGCGGCGTCGAGCGTCGGTCGTTCGCTGCTCATCAGACGAGATTGCAGCGCTGCGCGGATCGATGCGTCATCTGTCCGTTGCACCACGGATCATCAGACGGCGCGTGCGAAGTGTCCGCGTGTGAACGTCGAACCGACAGCTGTTCGTACCGCATTGATTGGTTGCGCGACACCATTCGCCAGCTCGTCGAGCATCGCGCGATAGCCCGACACCACCTGCGCGATGGGGTCACCAACGACGTTGAAGACGAGGTGATAGTTGCGAAGTCCGCCACGCCAAAGCCGCGGCAGATATTCACCGCCCTCGATCGGCCGCGAATGCAGGAGCCGGTTGCGACAGGCGGAATCTGTCGCAACGGCAAAGCTGTAACCGGCGGGATCGGTGAGCTGCACATTCGTGTGCTCCTGCACGCAGAGATCGCGACATGTGGTCGGCACGCGGTCGAATGCGGCGGACAGCACGCAGTGTTCGATCGTCATGCCTTCCGGGCGGCCGTAAAGAAATACGTCGAAGCCCGCGCCCTCCCACGGTGCTGACACCGCGAGCAGTTCTTCAATCGTCAACTCGACTGACAGCATGATGCGTCGCGCGCCGAAACGAAAAAGCTCGGCGGCGGTGTGCTGATTGAAGCAGTTGACCGCATAATCGGCAATGACGTCGCGACCTTCCTTCGCAAGCTCGGCGACGAGACCAACGTGGCCGCTGACGACAGGCAGTCCCAAGTCAAGCCATTTCTGTGTAACGCGGCGCTCGGCGGGACGCACGATGGTTGGTGTGCGAAGCCGGAGCTCGACGCCGTTTGACCGGAGCTCCTTCGCGAGCGCTTGCACGCGCGTAACGGGCGGCGTCGGATGACGGAGGAATGGATCGAGCACGATGGTCGTCGCGCCGGCGGCGGCGGCGGTGCGCGCGTCATCGAGTGTGAATACGCTTGCGACGAGGTCGAAAGGATGTGAGCGATTCCCTTCGCTTCGCTCGCGAAGCGCAACAGCAGGTGCCTCGTGCTCGACCGGATCAACACGAATAGCCTGTTCGACACGCTCGCGACGCTCGCCCTCGATTGCCAGGCGAGCCCAGTCGCGACGCTGCAAAAGCTCATCGGTCGCGCGCTGGCGAAGATGATTCAGCTCGCTGATCGGAAGAAAGAGACCAGTCGCCACTGCCGCATCGTCGAGTGTGCCGAGCACGAATGGTGTCTCGCCGAGCCGCCCGAACTGCTCGCGGAATGCGCCGGTGTCGAGTGCGCGCTTCGACGCGGGGGCAAGGTTGATTTCTGTGCGGACGGTGATCTGTTCGCCGTCAGCGGAAAATACTGCCTTGAGTGGAGCACCCGATGTGCCGAAGAGGCGAACATCCATGCGCGCTTTTCTTGCGCGCAGCTCGGAGGGCAACGAGGCATAGCTCGCACGTGCGCGCTCGAGCAGCGCAGCTTCGGACGAACGAACCACACGCCATCCGTCGCCGACACTGATGCGCGACGGGAGCGCGATTGCCTGACGAATGGTTCCTTTCGTCGAGATCGTGCGCACCGCGTCGACCGTGAAGCCAACGGTTGCACCGCCGCGCGAATCTGGCGCTTCGAAGCCAACACCATCTCCGATCTGCAGCGGCGAGCTGACCTCGACGATGAGCTCGCGTAGTTCGTGCGAAACGACGATGCCAAGCTCTCGTCCGCGATTGTCGGGATGTGAGCGCGTGACGTAGTCGCGTCCCTCCCGTCCGCCGTACATGCCGCCAGTAAATCCCCGGCTGTAAATCTGCGCCAGCGGCTCGACTTCAACGGCTGGCGGTGGCGTGCGGTCACCGTGAGCGATGCGATCGAGGAACGTGCGATAACCGTTCGTCACCGTCGCGACGTACTCGGGCCGCTTCTTACGTCCTTCGACCTTGAGACAGCCGACGCCCGCATCAGCGATGTCAGCGAGATGCTCGACCGCCGCGAGATCCTTCGCCGAGATGAGGAATCCGCGGTCGAGCTCTGCTCCGGTAGATACATCGTCGAGCACATAGTCCTTCCGACACGACTGCGCACACGAGCCGCGATTCGCGCTGCGCTCGGAGATCATGCCGGACATGAAGCACTGACCGCTGTAAGCGATGCACAACGCGCCATGCACGAACGTCTCGAGGCCGAGCTCGGGTACCGCGGACTTGATGGCACGAATGTCTTCGAGCGTGTTCTCGCGCGCGAGGACGACACGATCGATACCGAGCTCGCGCATGACGCGCGCGCCACTCGCGTCGTGCACGGTCATCTGCGTCGAGCCGTGAATCTCGAATCCCGGATACGTTTTCTGAATCAGGCGAATGAGCCCGACGTCCTGCACGATCGCCGCGTCGACGCCGCGCTCGATCGCTTCGCCGAGCAGCATGAGGGCGTCGGCGAGCTCAGATGGCTTGACGAGGATGTTGAGCGTGAGGTAGATGCGTCGGCCCCGCTCATGCGCGAGACGGCAGGCCTCACCTACTTCGTCGAGCGTGAGCTGCGCACCTTCGTCACGCGCGTTGAACCGATCCGCACCCAGGTACACGGAGTCCGCGCCGTTGGCGAGCGCAGCACGAACAGCGTCCAGAGAACCAGCGGGAGCGAGAAGCTCGGGTACGGCGTGACGCGTCATAAGCGTTGATATATAACGCTTTACCGTACCGGATTGAAGCTGGTCTGCGTCAGCGCACTCTCAACGTTACCGTGATGACCGCCCCCATTGCGCCTCGAGTCCCAAACTTCTGTCCGGCCTCTGACGCCGAGAGGAAGCGGATCTCGGAGACCTCACTGGCCGAGATGCGACCAAGCTCGTCCAGCGTGACCAGATTGTGGCCATCGACGGATGCCATGAGCTCACCTCCAACGGCTCCCTTGGCTCCCGGCCGGTCGACGAGAAAGCGCGGACGGAGACGCCGCACGGCATCGAGCACCGTTACGCCAACGAGCGATGGATCGGCAAGCTCGCGTTGCGTAATGACGTCGTTGGAACTGGCGGGCGCCGAGCCGGTCGCACCGCCGCCGGCTGGAGTGGCGCACGAGACGAATAGTGGGGCGCAGGACGTGAACACGATCACTGCGAGTCGGCGAACGATGCGCATTGGCGATATGGGATTGAAGTGGACGATCGCTGGTATTTGCTGTTAGTCACGGTCTGTGCCGAACCATCGCTTTGGCACGAATCGCATCAACAGCGCGATGGCGAGAACAGCGATTCCGACGAGACGTACATCGGGTTGATCAGTGCGCTGGCCGTAACCCCAGACCGCAACGCCAATCAACGTCAACACGACTCGAGCGATGAGCAGCCGTGTCATTCAGGCCTCGGCTTTCGCTGGGTGAACCGTCGCACTCCGGCTTTGAAATCGTCTGTCGCCCGCGCCTCGACGTTCGTCACCACGCCCGCGGCGATTCCATCTTCGAACGACAGCGAATCGAGTTTGTAAAACAACCACTTGGTCAGCGCGAGCGATGTGGACGGTGATTGACTGATCTGCTCGAGGGTTGCGTTGATGTCTTCATCAAAGGTCGCAGCGGGAACGACACGACTCACAAGTCCAATGCGCTCTGCCTCTTCCGCGCTGATGATCCGCCCGGTCATGACGAGATCCGCCGCATGCTTCTCGCCGACAGCGCGGCGCAGCATCGTCATCACCATGGCCGGCACGAAGCCGATGCGCACCTCCGGATACCCGAACTCGGCGCTTTCGTGCGCGAGCACGACGTCGCACGCGGTTGCGAGCCCGGCACCGCCGGCAATCGCGCGACCACGCACCGTGCACACGACAGGTTTCATGAGAGCGCGAATCGCGAGAAACACTCGCCCGAGTGCTTCGGCGTCGGCGCGATGCTCATCACTGCCAGCGTCAATCGATTGCTCGAGTGCGTCGAGATCCGCGCCAGCACAGAAATCGTCGCCCTCTGCACCGAGGTGGATGACGCGACAGGTTGGATCGGATTCGAACTGTGCGAGTGCGGCGAAGAGATCGTCCGCCATGCGCCGGTCGAGCGCATTCTTCTTTTCGGGGCGCGCGAGGATGATGCGGCCGATGGCGCCATCGCGCAGCAGCCGAACGCGCGCCACGCCGCTAGCTCGCAGCGGGAAGGCCGAGTGACTTCACGCGCTCGTCCGGGACGTCGAGCACCATCCGCAGCATTGCCGTCGAGAACACTTTGCCCTGTGCATCCGTCTTGAGCGACAACGTTCCGCCGCCGTCAAGCGCGCCGTGCAGCAGGAAATTGAGCGCGTGAAGGTTCGGCAGCTCGAAGCGCTCGACGTCGCCCGTGATCACGCCATGGAAGTGCTGACGAACGCGATCGAGCGACAGCTGCTCGGCGATGAACGGATACCATTCCGGCTTGAGCGCGATCACGCCGACGTTTGCCGTGTCGCCCTTGTCGCCGGATCGCGCGTGCGCGATGTCCACGAGCCGCACCTTCACGAGAGCACCTCGACGTTGGTTTTGACGACGGTCTTATCGACGAGCGCTGGCCAATACGCAACGATCTCTTCGACCTTTGGACGGCCGCCGGCAAACCCAGTGACGCTCGGCGGACCGTTCAGCACGAGCGGGGCGATCTCGCGTGTGAAGCGCTCGACAGACTTTCGATCGTCGGAGCGAACGCCGATGCGGATCTGCACTTCCGGTGCCTCGCCAGTGAATTCCGTCAAAGGACCGTGTGCCGCGCTCACGCCGACGAACTCGGTGAGCAGCTGGTCGAACTTCAACCCCATGTTGTCGAGCCGCTCGCGCAGTACGCGGTCAGCAAGCTGTGCTTTCTCGAGCGCGTCGGGCCACGCGTACACGAGTGTGCCGACCGCTTTGTACCCCGAGCGAAACGCGATGGACACCTTGAGCTTGTCCGTCGCCGGACGGCCCTTGATGCCGAACACGCGCACGCGGTTCGCGCCATCATCAGCGAGGTGAATCGTGCTGAAGTCGGCGACGACATCCGGCGTGATGTAGCTGTGCGGATCGCCCATCTCGTACACACACTGCTCGGTGACCGACTGCACGTTGATGCGGCCGCCCGTGTTGGGATGCTTGACGACAGTGAACGTGCCGTCTGCGCGCGCTTCGACGATTGGATAGCCGATGTTCGCGAGATCAGGAATGTTGCGCCAGTCGTAGAGGCAATTGCCACCTGAGCACTGCGCGCCGCATTCGATGATGTGACCCGCGATGATGCCCGCAGCGAGCTTGTCCCAGTCTTCTGCGCCCCAGCCGAATTCATGACGCAACGGCGCCATCGTGAGCGCGGTATCCGTCGAGCGCCCGGTGACCACGACGTTCGCTCCGCGCGCCAACGCTTCGACGATCGGCGTCGAGCCGATGTACGCGTTCGCCGAGAGCACGCGATCGCGGACGGTGCTCAGTGGCTCGCCAGTCTCCATGTGTGTGAGCGGATGTCCAGCGTCGATCAGCTCATCGATGCGCGGAAGAAGATCATCGCCCGTCACGACGCCGATCCTGAGCTTCCCTGCTGCGCCGCCCTTTGCCGCGATGTCGAGAACGGCGCGTGCGCACGACACGGGATTCACGCCGCCCGCATTGGCGATGACCTTGACGCCACGCTCGACCACCGCGGGGAGCACGCTCTCCATGGCGCCGAGGAAGTCACGCGCGTAGCCCATCTGCGGATCACGTTCCTTCTGCTTCTGCAGAATGGACATCGTGACTTCGGCGAGATAGTCGAGCATGAGGTAGTCGACCGGACCGCCTTCGACCTGCCGGCGCGGTGCGTCGAGCCAATCGCCCCAGAAGCCCTGACCCGAGGCCACACGTACGATGCGTTCAGAGCTCACAGTGGGATTCAGTCGGCGTGGGCGGGAATGACGAACGGTCCGAGATGCGGACCGGGATTCGAGAGGGAAGCACGAAGCGCGAGTGCGAGCACGTCGCGCGTCTCTTCGGGATAGATCACGGCGTCGACGTAGCCGCGCGCTGCCGCGTAGCGTGCGTCGAGCTGATGTTCATAGTCTTCGCGCATTTCTTCGACGGCGCGATGCGTATCGGCGTCGAGCTTCAGCTTGTCGCGTGTCGCGCGCGCGAGCGCCGGACCATGCACGGCCTGCACCGCGGCTTCGCCTTCCATCACGGCCATGCGGCCCGTTGGCCAGGAGAAAATGAAATCGGGATCGAAGCCCTGACCAGCCATCGCATAGTAGCCGGCGCCTGACGCGTGATTCACCGTGAGCACGATCTTCGGCACACGTGCAGTGGCCATCGCTTCGACGAAGCGTGCGCCGGAGCGAATCACGCCTTCGTGCTCCGACTCCGGACCGACCATGAAGCCCGACACATCCTGAATGAACAGCAGCGGAATGCGCTGGCGGTCACAGCGCTCGATGAAGAAGGCGACCTTCTCTGCACTCTCGGCGTAGACGATGCCCCCGAAGCGCGGCTTCTCCCCTGCACGACCTTTGATCAGCCCGCGTTGATTCGCAATGATGCCGACGGCGACGCCGTTGATGCGTGCGTCGCCGCAGATCATTTCCTTCGCGAGATCCTGCTGAAATTCGGAGAGCTCCCCGTCGTCGACGAGAACCTTGAGGATCGTATGCATGTCGTACGACATGCGGTGATCACTTGGCAGCAAGTCGTACAACGCTTCGGACGGCCGAGCGTCGGACTGCCCTGATGTCGACGGCTTGTGCTCTTCGGGAATCTGCGCGACGAGCTCGCGAAGCTTGTGCAGACACTCCTCGTCGTCGTCCACGGCGTAGTGCGCGACGCCACTGACTTGCGTATGCGTGACCGCACCGCCAAGTGTCTCGCCGTCAATGGTCTGGCCCGTAGCGCCCTTCACGAGATTTGGTCCGCCGAGCCCCATGAACGACGAGCCCTTCACCATCACGATGAGATCCGAGAGCGCGGGGAGATACGCGCCGCCCGCGATGCACTGCCCCATCACCGCGGCGAGCTGCGGGATGCGCAGGTATCGCCGCATGATGGAGTTGTAGTAAAAAATGCGACTCGCGCCATACTGACCCGGAAAGACGCCGCCCTGGTACGGCAGGTTCACTCCCGCGGAGTCAACGAGATAGATGATCGGAATGCGACAGCGCATCGCGATCTCCTGGGCGCGCAGAATCTTGCGGATTGTTTCCGGCCACCAGGATCCAGCTTTCACTGTCGCATCGTTCGCGACCACGACGACCGGTCTGTTGTGCACGAGGCCGACGCCAGTGATGACGCCCGCGCCCGGCGCCTGACCGTCGTACTGGTCGTACGCGACGAGCAGGCCAACTTCGATGAATCGCGCGCCGGCATCGCAGAGTTTCGCCACTCGCTCGCGAGCGGTGAGCTTTCCCTGACTGTGCTGCTTCTCGATCTTGTCTGGTCCGCCGCCAAGTCGGAGGCGGTCTTCGAGCGCCCGGAGCTCGGCGCTCAGCTCACGGAGGCGTGTGGTCACGGGCGCTCAGGCTTCCTGGTGCGACCGTTCGTCGAACCATGCCTTGATGTAATCGACCAGATCAGACGTCGGTGTCCCGGGTCCGAACAACTTTCCGGTACCGAGTGCCTGCAACGCCTCCATGTCTTCCTTTGGAATGATGCCGCCGCCAGTAATGAGAATGTCGTTGCGGCCCTGCTCCTTGAGGAGGTCGAGGACGCGCGGGAAGAGCGTCATGTGCGCGCCGCTGAGGATCGACAGCCCGACCACGTCGACATCCTCCTGCACCGCCGCAGTCGCGATCATTTCGGGAGTTTGGTGCAGGCCTGTATAGATCACTTCCATGCCGGCATCGCGAAGCGAGGCGGCGACGACCTTTGCTCCACGGTCGTGGCCGTCGAGGCCGGGCTTGGCAACGAGAACTCGGATGGGACGCATGGGATGAAACTAGCGGGCGCGCGGATGCGGCGGCAACTGAGTGTTTTGGCGGCGAGGCCGATCAGTGACACGTCCAATCCGTGGCGTCCACCTCGAGATGGCGGACATTATTGGTCGTGTCGCTCTCGTGCATGGCGCGATCGGCGACGACCCTAGCGACCAGCCGCGCGGCGCGACCGCGCATGCGCTCCGATACCTGTACGTTGAGGAACGTGAACGTCGTCGCCGACGCAGCCGAGTGCGGCGTTACGCTCCCCTCGGCGACGAGAATGCCGCCGAGCGGGTTGTCGGGCATCGCGAGCGTCAACGACACGCGAATCGGGCGCTCGGGAATTGCCCCCGTCCACGCGATCCCGACACGCACCGCGTTATTGGAACCGGGACACAGTCGCGCCGGAACCTCATTGCGGATGGGCAGAATCTCGGTCACGCGCACATCAGCGGACAGGTCCTGGCCGCTGCCTGCCGCCATGCTTGCAACGAGAGTGAGAATATTTCGCAGCGTCATACGTTGCATTGCACGGAAGGACAGAGCTACGGTAGAGACCACGCGCTGGCCTCACAACGCGCCAAGGGATGATTCCTTCTCACTCCGAGACAATGCCGATGCACGTGACCACCGGACGAGATACGGGCGGGACGTCCGTGGCCGAGTCGGCGGCCGACATCGCCTCGCGAACGACGGCGATCGAGCGGGTGCTCGAGCGATTCGGCGAGGTTGCGTTGCGCGCCGGAGCGGCTCATGGCCTCCGAGGCGACGACCTCGATGAGGTCATGCAGGACGTGCGAATCCGCATCTGGAAATCGGCGAGCGGACTCGCCAAGCTCGACGCACTTACGTCGTCGTACGTATACCGGACAGCAGCCTCGGCGGCGGTCGACATGTTGCGTCGTCGGCGGGCAAGGCGAGAGCAATCAACGACCGCTGACCCCGCGCCGGTGTTGGCGCTCGCGGGACGCCGGAGCTCGTACGCAGATGCAGCGCTGACTTCGACGGAGGCACTCGCGGCGATAGGCAAGGCGGTCGACGAGATCGCCGTCAACCGTCGCGCGGTCGTGCGGATGTACCTCAACGGCTACGATCGCGAAGAGATCGCGGCACTGCTCGGCTGGAGCGAAGCGAAGACCAGAAATCTGCTCTATCGGGGGCTCGACGACCTTCGCCAGCGATTGACCACGCTAGGAATGAAACCATGACGATCGACTTGCACGATGGAGAGATGCGCCGTGCATACCAGGCGCTGTTGCGCGAGCGCGAGGGAATTCGAGGCCAGGCCGTTCCGCTCGAACGCATGAGGGACCTCGTGGAAGGACGCGGCGACGAGGCCGAGCGGTTGGCTACGCTCGACGCCGTCATGGCGGATGCCGAGAGCGCGAAGGAGTTCGAGCTGTTGCGGGCACTCGTGGCGAATCGGCCGCCAACGCGAGTGTCGTGGGCGCGACGGCCCTACCTCCTCGCGACAGTTGCAGCGGCGGCGGTCATCATGATCGTTGCCATTCCCCTCGCGCGTTCCTCATTCGGGCCGGTGAACACGGATCCCGATCGCAGTGGCGTGCAGGCAGCCGTGCTACTTCGACCGTCGACCGAAGCTTCACCGCTCACCAGCAGGAAGTTCGAGTGGCGCTCGGTGACAGGTGCGAGGAGCTACGTGCTGGAAATACTGACTTCGGCCGGTACGCCAGTGTTCACGACGCGCACAAGCGATACGACGATCACGCTTCCCCCCGATGTGCGTATCGAGCCCGGTGTGGAGCATCGGTGGTGGGTGTCCAGCGAGCTCGCCGACGGTTCTCAACGACGGTCGGCGTTCCGTCGTCTGATGGTGCGCGAGACGAAATAGGCGCTGGCGATGAGCAGCAGAACGCCCAGGCTGAGCCACGCGTATGCAAGCGTGCGAGCCGGTCGCAGCGCGGTGCGCACACGACCGTCACCCGTGATCGTGAATGCCGCCCATACCGCCGGCGCCATGTGCGCGGCACGCGCGCGCTGCTTCGCACGATGGAGCGCATCGCTCACCGGTGCACCAGTCGCGAGCTCCTCATAAAAAAGGCCGACGAACTCCGCCGCGTTCCGGTCCGCGATCTGCCACAGCGTCGCCACGACCGACGACGCCCCCGCCTCGAGGAATGGCGCCGTGAGGCCCTGCAATCCTTCACCGATGAGCACCGTGCCCCCCGCCGAGCTGCACGCCGAGAGCACAACGAGATTCGCGGCGACGTGCATTCCAACCAGCTCGTTCACGCCGAGCCGGCCGTCCTCGCCGTTGCCTGGCGCGAGCAGTAAGGCGCTGTGCATCAGCGACCATTCGTCGACGTCCGCGTGCGTCGCGAAATGCAGCACGCCGACGTCAGCAAGGTTGGTTCGCCGGAGCGCGGATTCGGTGGCTTCACTTCCCGTAAACACGTCAGCGCGTTGTGCGAAGCGCGCGATCGCGCGCACTTCTGCGGCCGCAGCGGGTAGTCGCGGCGCGGCCGAGTCACCCTTCGTTCCGATGAGCGTCACACCGACCGGATCTCCAAACGCAATCAGGCGCGGTGCCGCAGCGCGCGGCGCGTGCGTCCACCAGATGGCCGCGACAGATGCCGACGGAGCCAGCGTGACGGCGAATCGATCGACGACGAGCTGTCTGTCGCCGATCGCGAGCGCGTCGAACGGCAGGCGATGGAGTGGACCATCTGGAATGATGACCAGCGTACGAACATTCGCGGGCACGAGCTCGAGGGCGGAATGCAGAAAGGCATCGCCCAGGCGACGCGCGAGCTCGGGCGCGGAATCGCCCGCGGCGACGAGCCCGGTGAAGCGATCGATATCCAGCAGGTGATCATCGACTGCATCCGTTGACACGGCGGCCACGCTATCGCGCGAGACGACGAACACCGTCGTCGGCTCGCGTCCCTGCCCTGTGACGAAGGCGAGCACCGCGGTCGACTCGGGGAGCAGACGTCGTAGCGTGGTATCGGACACGACTGACGGCAGTGCGGCTGTGCGCGAGGACTGCGCGAGGACCTGACGTCGCGCCACATGCTCGAGGAGCACGCGCGACCGTCGCTGCTCGGCGAGCGTAAATGCCGCACTCGTTCGACCAGATCGCGCAATCGCGTTGATGATCGTTGCGAAGCTGAGATCGCGATCCCAGTCGTTGCGCTTCGCCTGCACGACGGCCAGCTGCATTTCTCGCTGCGGAAGAGTTGCCCGCCAGCGGTCCACGAGCGCACTGCTCAGAAGAAGGTGGCGCTCCGCGCCGATGAGATCCTGCTGCCGCATGCGCGACTCGGCGAGGCGGACGAACAGTTCCGAGCGCCCGAACACGTCGTCGGGAGGCAAAAGTTGATTGAGCGCGCGCAGTCGCGTTTCCGCCTCGGCGAATCGCCCGCGCTTTAATGCGACCATCGAGCGGCCGTATGCGTCTTCCTGGCGCCACTCGGGCATGCGCGCCTTCTCTGCCAGGCCGCGAGCTACGTCGAACTCGTGCTCGGCTTCGCGTGCGTCATCCTCCAATAGTGCGACGAAGGCAAGACGGCCATGCGCAAACACGACGCTCGTCGGCGCGATGGCCGCCGCATCTCTCACGACCTGTTCGTATGCTGCACGCGCCGCGGTCAGCGCGCCGCCGAGTAGCGCGACGTTGCCCTCGTGCATGCGAGCCTGCACCATTCCCCAACGATCGCCCGTTGTGACGAACAGTGATCCGGCCTCGCGAGCGTAGCTCCCTGACGACGGAAGGTCGCCGAACACCAGCGCCAGCTCGGAGAGATCGATGGACGCCCAGGCGGCAGCGCTGAGAGCCCCAGCGCGCTTGCCCAGCGCCCGCGCCTCGAGCAACAGGGCGCGCGCGGCCGGATACTCATACTTCAACTCTGACAGTACGTAGCCTTGCCACTGCAAGGTGCCGGCGAGCGCACTGAGGTTGCGCGTCGCGCGCTGCAGCACTTCGACCTCCTTGAAGGTCGATAGCGCACTGTCGATCAACGTACGGCGCTCATAGTCCTGCGCCAGCGATGCCAGGCACGCGGCTGCCGCTCGTGGATTCCCTGCCGCCTTCGCGGCGTCGGCTGCTCCGCGCGCGATCTGAGCGACGCTGGGATCCGCCTTGCGCACGCGCACGAGCAGCGTGTTGCAGGTGACGGTCGCCCGCAACCACGCATCGTTGGCCGGCGCGATGCGCGATGCGCGCTCTGCGACTGCGAGCGCCGAGTCGATGCCGAGGGTTCGCTGCAGTACCGTCGCCAGTGCGGTAAACGCGACCGCCTCGCCCGCGCGACAGCCAGTGCGCTCGAGTGACACGGCGGCGCTTCGGAGCAATGGTGCGGCATCGGCGAGTCTCGTCTCCTGTAGACGAAGGAGTCCGAAGCCCAACTCCGCGTACGCAGTCAGTACGGCGTCACCGGGCATTGCTCGTGAACCATCGCCGGCGCCCAGCGCCCGATATGCACGTTCGGCATCCGCGTCGTGGTAAGTGAACCGATCGAGCGTTGCCAGTGCGAGGAGCGCGGCGCGATCTGTTGGCACCGCGGCGCGGCGCGCAATGAGTCGCGCACGCTCCACGGATTCGCGTCCGCTCTCCACGGCCAGTTGCACGCCGCGGACCAGCGCCTCGACGCTGTCGTGCGAGATCTCGGTCGGTACCGCCGCAGACAGGAGCGCGGTGGCGAGAAGCGTGACGAGCATGGGCGGGTGGGAGTGGCTTTGGCCCGAACGCGTTGAATGTACGGCTCGCAGTGCGTTGCCAATAGCAGCATTTCGTGCTGGCGCGAGTGGGGCAGTGAGAACAATTCCCCGGACGGTGCGTTATCGGAGCGCAGCCCATCACAGGCGCGACTACCGTCGCATCAGCTCCGGCCATGGAGGCGGTACCGCATGACGTGTATCGGCGTCGCACTGTTCACGCTCGTGGTGGCTGGCGCATCTCCGCGTGCTCACGCTCAGACTCCTTCGAAGGTGGCAGGCACCAGCGCGTCGGTGGATACGATCGTCATTTCGTCGTTCGACCTCTACGACGGAGCCACCGCTGTTGCGGGCCAGCCCGTCACACTCAACCACAGGCTCGCGGGGCGCCTCGCGCCCTCGCATTTCCGCGTGAGCAGGTTCGTGGATTTTCGCGACGCAACGTGGCAGGTGTATGTGCAACCTGCTCCACGCTGGTCGTCGCCGAGTTTCGACGGAACCTGCGGCAACCCCGCCGTCGCTCGGCTCGTCGCGTACCTGCAGGTGCGCGCGCCGCGAGCCACGGCGCAAGGGTCTACGACGTTTGTAATGAGCAACGTCG
This sequence comes from bacterium, assembly GCA_040003345.1. Lineage (GTDB taxonomy): Bacteria > Gemmatimonadota > Gemmatimonadetes > Gemmatimonadales > Gemmatimonadaceae > AG11. Next base: position 6,334 of record JBDUCR010000474.1, on the reverse strand, counting down.
CGCGGGATACGGCCTGCGTGATGATCGGCGCCTGATGATCGGCGCCTGACGTCGGCTATTGTCATCCGGCAGAATTCCGTGACTCCCGACTCACGCGCCGCGCGCGCCCAACTGTTGGGCGTTATCGCGCTGTTTCTTGCCGTTGGACTTCTGTGCGTGATAGCCCCTCGGGCAATTGCGCAGGCTCCGCCTCCCAATCCGCTTTGCCTCACGGCGGACTGGGACCAGTCGCGCTACCAGCCACACGATGCGTCGTTGCGCTTCACGCTCACACGCCCACTGCGCGCGGACGATGGTCGTCTCGCCATCCTCGTTGGTAACGCCGACCTGACAGCGCTGGCGGACGTCAACGGCGTGCGGCTACAGCTTCCTCTCCGCGGCGAGCATCTAGCGGACGGCGATATTGCAGTGGTCGCGTATCTGGTGTCCGCCGAAGGCGACTGGACCGAGCTCGCGCATTTCACCCTCAAGCGTCTTACGCGCGCCGGTCTCGAATCGGTGCATGCGCGGCCCACAGTCAACCTGCAGAGCGACGGCCAACTCCGCGCGCGACAATCGCTCGAAGCTACTCCGGGCGCTCAAGCGGCGACGTTTCAAAACGTGAGCCTCAATGCCGGCTTGGAGAGCGCGCTCAGTCGAGACGGCACTGACATCGCGCTTCAAGGACTACTCGTCGGCGCCTCGCGCGAACCGGCTCGCCTTCGCGCGCAGCAGCTTGGGACGCGCGCGCCCGCTCTCGACCTCGCATCGTACAATCTCCGATTCACACACCCAGGGATAGCGCTTTCCGCCGGCCACGTTGGTGTTGGCAACCAACGGCATCTGATCAACCAGTTTCGGAGCCGCGGCATTTCGGCCGAGCTGCAGCCGATGCGCGCGCTTCAGATTGGAGTCGGCGTCGTTGCAGGATCAGAGTTGGTAGGATGGGACGATCCACTCGGACTGGCCCGGTCGACGCATCGTGTTGTCGTGGGATCGCTGGGGCTCGAGATGGTTCCATCCCAACCGGGAACGCTGCGACTCGATCTGACGACGCTCAATGGCTCGCTGCAACCGGCGCCCGCATTCAACCAGCAGTCGATCACCGATCGGGAGGCGAGTCGCGGCCTTGGTTGGCAGTTAACGACCTCTGATCCATCGCAGCGCATTCGATTCGTTGCGGGCATTGCGCAGAGTCGATTCGACAATCCGGTGGATCCCTCACTGAGTGGCGTCGCGACGCTCGTTCCCGTGCGCCGCGAGACACGCGCCGCAAAGTTCGCGGAGCTGGCGTTGGCCGTCGTACGGAATGCTAAGCTGGGGCCCGTTGCCACCAGCCTTGCCATTGCCGCACGGCACGAGCGCATCGATCCACAATATCGCAGCGTCGCTGTTACGCTCCAGGCCGACCGCCTGCAGGACGGCATCGACGTCAGCGGCAATGTTGACGTGCTTCAGTTTCAATACGCGACCACGCGCGGCCGCGACAACCTGGATCACATTGCTTCGCTGCTGACCACTCGCAGCAGAGGACAATCGTTCACGCTCTCGATACCAGTAGCGCAGCTGGTTCGTGCGGCCGATGGCGCATGGTGGTGGCCGTCGCTCTCTGCAGGCTGGCAGGCCGCATGGCAGGTCGGCGACGACGCGCCGGAGAACGGCGGATTTCGTTTTCCCTTCCAGGTTCCTGATCAACGCGCAGACAACATCACGGCCGGCGCGATCTGGCAGCGGTCAATCTGGAATGTCGTGTGGCACTATTCGCGGTCCGTCGTGGACAATCGGCAAACGGATCGACAGCAGTCGGACGTTTTCGCAAATGCGCAGGGCGTGACGATTGCCATCGTGCCGTCACCGAGGCTGACGCTGGGCGTCGACCTCAGCGCGGACGCGCAACGGTCGATGGAGACGGGAGCTGAAGCACACAACCGGCGTGTCGGCGCACAGATGGATTCGCGACTCTTGAGCTCCACCGCCCTCAACCTGGTCATCGCGTCGACGGTCGCCGATGATCGCCTCACGACGCGGCGCGGTGACAACCTCGAGCTGCGCGCAGAGGCGTCGCAGGGTGTCAACCTCTATCGGCGACCGCAAGATGGCTCGCAGATGCGCGTCTTCGTGCGATATGCGCGGGCGGATGCCGCGCTGCGCATTGCCGACGCGTTGCAACCCACCCAGCGCTCGTGGACGTTGAACAGCGGACTCTCTCTTCGCTTCTTCTAAGGTGCCGCGCATGAGAAGCAGCAATCGCGAATCGCAATCGGCGTCCCAACGATGCGTGCGTGCTACGTCGGTCTTCGTGATGTGCGCGCTGTTTACACCGCACATGACCGCAGCACAGATCCGCGTGAGCCCCACCGGCGTGAACGTCGCCAGCCAGGGAGCGACGACGGCCTTCCTGACCTTCGGCGGCATCGAGGCAGATCAGGTGCCTGCTGACGCGTTCTGGTGCGGAGAGCTGATCGACGCGCGTCCAGATGTTGGACTGCGCTGCGACCCTACGACGCTGTTCGGCCAACTTCCCATTCGCTTCGATCTCTCTCGCGCGAGTGGCACCGGTGGCTTTACGGACATCATGTCGATCCCTCCGTCGGTTGCGCGCCGAGCGTATCAGGCGGCAGCCGCTGGCCAGCCCGCTGCGTTTTTCTACGTGCGCCGATTCACGAGCCGGAGCGGTGCTCGGGACGTCTACGTTGCGGTGACTTGTCGGCTCACCGCGGGCGGCGCCGGCTCGCCGTTGGCGCTTACCGACGTTCGCCTCGCATTCGCCGCGGAGACCCCCGTGCTCGCGCTTGCAGCCGGCGACGATCCACCACCACTCGGCGCCGACATCACGTACACGGGAACGGGGAGATTGCAGGGACGCTGGGAGGTCGTACTTCCCGGCGAGGACCCACCATCCGAGCGCGATCTCCTGCCTGAAGCATCACTGCCACTCGAGCAACGCGGCACGCAGCGACGCTTTACGTCGCTCGCGCGATTCGATGTGTTTCTCGCGCCGGGCGGACGGCTGCACCTCCCTGGTCCGGATCCGACACGACTGCCTCGCAGCGTGGACGGTGTATATCTCCTGTTGCTTCGCATCGACGCGACGCGCGACGTCGACAGTGAGTCTGATCTGAGCGCGGCGGGCGCCGGCATTGGCTTGGTGTCGAGCGGCGCAGTCGCAGGTTTTTCGCTTCCGACACTGCGTTACGTGGTGGGCACTACCAGCGACGCGCCCATCGTCGTGTCCGCGAAACGTGTCGGGTTGCTCCAACCCGCGGACGGAGGAGCGCTCCTCAGTGCGCACCCTGCGACCTTCGTCTGGGAGGTCGTACCGCTCGCGGCGCGGTATCGCTTGGAGATCGAACGCGTTGATGGCACGCCCGTGTTCGAGGCTGTAGTCGGCGCGGCGGTCGCAGCGTATCGCCCGCCACCCTTCTTAGCCGAGCGTGCCGGCGGTGCAGGCGTGTCGATTCGCTGGCACGTCGTGGCAATTAGCGCGGCCGGTCGCGAGGTAGCGCGCAGTGAGTGGCGACGACTCACTATTTCGTCGTAGTGAGAATTTCGTCGTGAGGGACGCGTTCTAAGAGCTGTAACGTTTGCTCGCTCCCCCGACCGAGGATTCCAATTGATGCGCGCCACCCCTCTTCACTCGATCACGCTGGCCATGACGCTGCTCGCGCTGTCAACTCCTCCGGCGCGAGCTCAAGGCATTTTCGTGAGTGATTTTTCCAACAACTTTACGTCGCCTGCTTCGTTCGCTCTTACGGCCACTGCGAAGCTGCGCCGAGGCACGACGTCGTCGGTAACCATCGTCAAGGACTTCATCGACCTGGTTCCGTTTGGGCTGATCAATGTACGAAACGGTGGCACAATCGTGAGCAGGACGAACGGCCGCAACGCACAGGGCAAGGGATTCATAACCGTAAAGATCAGCGTCTCTGCTACCCAGCAAGTCGGCTCCACCATTACGCTCGACGTTGGCGCCTCAGACCACTTCAACTTCAGCGTGGAGCGCACGGGCGAGCTCACCGCAGTAGCGCTCGCCCCGAATCCCTCCACCGTTGTGGCGGGAACACCGGTCACGATCAACGTAACGGGAACGGACCTCGGCACGCCCGCCCTGGTGCCGATTCCATGTCACACGGTCACCATGGGCAACCAGAGCGCCACCGCATTCACCGCTACGGCGACGCGCAACAACTCCTCGTCGTGCGCCACGACAAACGGACCATTCGCAGTGAGCGTGCACGGCTCGGGCGCCAACGACCCTGTGTTCTACACGACGTCGCAGATGGTTTCGACCTTCCCGTTTCCGGCGTACCTCATACCGCCACCGCCACCCGGAGTGACCTGTGTCTCAAGCCCTGGCATCGGCCGGCCGATCGTACTCTCGCCCGTCAACGCGGTGGTCATCACGTACGCCGCCGGCGCCAGCCCGAATCAGCCGGTGACGATCCGTTGGAACAGACACACGGTGGGTAACGTCCTGGCCCCGAACAACGGATGGATCGTCACGACTTCCTTGAAACCCCAGCCGGGATTTCCGACACCCGGGTTCGGCCTACCCAACGGCGCCGATGTTTTCGACACGGTGGTTGTAAAGACCTTCACGCTTCCCGGCACGCATACCGTGACCATCCGCGCGAAGAATTGCGACGTCCCTGCGCCGTCGACGACGGTGACGTTCGAGCTGCGATACCAGTAAACGCGCAGCATTGGCACCGCGCAGGCGAGAGTAATAGCACGTGCATGTCGTCAGCCCTTGCGAGCGACGAGCATCATCTCGCCTGAGCGGCGCGTAAGCGCACGGTCGCGGAACCCATCGTACGCCTCCTCGACGATCAGTCCCGCCTCGAGACACAGCTCGGCGAGCCGCGACGCCGTGTAAAGACGAATGCGATGCGACCGCGCGCCACGTCCCGACGGTCCTTCCCACGTCGTCTCGATGCTCAGGATCCCCGAGAGCGGATCGAAGCTGCGCTCATGCCCGATCATCGTGCCGTCGTCGGACTTCCACCAATCCCGCGAGAGGAACTTCGCCATCACACCATCGCGACTTCCACCGTGCCATACGAGCACACCGCCCGGCTTGAGCACACGCGCGAACTGCGCGATCGTTCGCGCATCGTCCTTTACATCGGTGAAAAATCCGAACGACGTAAAGAGATTGAGCACGGCATCGAAGCGACCGGTCCATGCCGCCGGCAACTTGCGCATGTCGCCGACGGTGTATTTGAGCGGCGGTCCCGTGCCACGAGCGCGAGCCTTCGCGATCAGATGCTCAGAATAGTCGAGCCCTTGCACGACGTAGCCTGCCTCCGCCAACGGGTGCGCATGCCGGCCCTGTCCGCATGGCACATCGAGAATGCGTGAGCCCGCCGGTAGCGCAAGCACATCCATCAATCGCGCGACTTCATGGCGGTCGCGCTCCTCGGTGAAGATCGGCTCGTACTCGAGCAGGTAGTGGGCGTCGAAGTACGACTCCCACCAATCGCCCTGCTTCTTCGCCTTCTTCGCCGGCGTCAGAAGAACACGGGCTCGCGATACGCGCCGAACACATCTTCCAGCGCGCGACGAATCTCAAAGAGTGTGCAGTACGCCCGCGCGCAATCGAGAATGTGCGGGAACACATTCTCAGTTCCACGCGCTGCCTGTCTGAGCTTCTCCAACCGCGCATCGCATAACGGCTGATCACGCTCGGCTCGGACTTTCGCGAGGCGCGCGCGCTGCTCACGATCGACTTGCTCACCGATCCTGAGCGTCGGAATGTCGAGCGCGTCTCCATCCGACGAGACAAACTCGTTCACGCCGACGATCACGCGACGATGCTGTTCGATCTCCCACTGCTGGCGTGCGGCAGACTCGTGAATCTTGCGCTGGAACCAGCCCTGCTCGAGCCCCTCCACCACGCCACCAACGGTCTCGATCTCTGCGAACATCGCCTCCGCTTCGGACTCGAGCTGATCGGTGAGCGCCTCGACGTAATACGATCCACCGAGTGGGTCCATGACGTTGGGCACGCCGGTCTCGTACGCGAGCACCTGCTGGGTGCGCAGCGCAACCTGCACGGCGTGCTCGGTCGGCAGCGCGAGCGTCTCGTCCATCGAGTTGGTGTGCAGCGACTGGGTGCCGCCGAGTACCGCGGCAAGCGCCTGGTAGGCGACGCGCACGATGTTGTTCATCGGCTGCTGCGCCGTGAGCGTCACACCCGCGGTCTGCGAATGAAAGCGCATGAGCAGCGACTTGTCGCTCTTTGCGGCATAACGCTCCTTCATGTGACGCGCCCAGATCCGGCGTGCCGCGCGCAGCTTCGCGATCTCCTCGAAGAAATCGTTGTGGATGTCCCAGAAGAACGAGAGCCGCGGCG
>JBDUCR010000234.1:0-22564 GCA_040003345.1 bacterium | reverse complement strand
ACCGACAACACTGTCATCCCGCAGGAGCGAGTGAAACGAGCGAGTGTCGGGATCTACTCTCCGCGCACCCGAGACCAGACTTCGCGATCCGGTACAGTCGATCCCGACACTCGCTGCCGCTCCTGCGGGATGACATAGTGTCTGCTCCCACATCCTTCCTCGACCCCGCCCTGCTCGCGAAGATCTCCGATCTCGCGCTGTTGGCGCGCACCGTCGTGGATGGGTTCATGCACGGCCAGCACAGATCGATGCGCAAAGGCTCGTCGATGGACTTCGCGCAGCATCGCTCCTATCAGCCCGGCGACGACCTTCGTCGCATCGATTGGCGCGTGTACGGGCGCACCGATCGCTACTACGTGAAGGAGTACGAAGCCGACACCAATGCGAGCGTCATCTTTGCGCTCGATTCGTCGGCGTCGATGGACTTCGGCAGCGGAGCGGTCACGAAGTACGACTACGGTCGCTTCCTCATCGCGTCCCTTGCGTGGCTCTCACAGCATCAAGGCGATCGCGTCGGTCTCGCGACATTCGTCGGCGATCTCGTGGACGTCGTTCCAGCATCGACTCGGCATCTTCAACTCCTGCTGCACACGCTGGGTCGTTCGAAGGCGGTTGGGAAAGGCAACCTCACCAGCGCGATCGATCGCCTGACGCATCTCACGTCGCGGCCGGGCATCGCCGTGCTCGTGACCGACTGCTATGAGCCACCGGAGGCACTCGGGCGCGCGGCCGCGTCGCTGCGCATGCGCGGCCACGACGTCATCGTCTTCCATCTCGTCGATCCCGCCGAGCGTGACTTTCCCTTTACGGCAGCAACGACGTTCGAGGATGCGGAGAGCGGTGCACGATTGCCGCTGCGCCCAGATGATCTTCGCACGAAGTACAAAGCGCTCGTCGACGCACATCACGTCGAGCTGACGAAGCGGCTCATCGGCGCGGGTGCGGACTACGTTCGCGTCGACACCGATCAACCCCTCGACCGCGCGCTGCACGCGTATCTCGACCGGCGACTCGCGCGGAGCCGCGTACGCTGATGGGACTCGGCCTGCTCGTTCCCGCGTTTCTCGTTGGACTCTCGGCGCTGCTGGTGCCGGTTGTGTTGCACTTGCGGCATCGCGACAAGGATCGTCCGCAGAAGTTTCCGTCGCTGATGTTCCTCGAACAACTGCCCATTCGTACCGCCGATCGGCGGCGCATTACGGATTGGCCGCTGTTGCTGCTGCGCGCGTTGGCGCTGGCGCTGCTCGTGCTGGCGTTCGCGCGACCTGTATTCTCGCGACAGGCCGTGCTGGAGCGAGCCAATCGTTCCAGAGCTGTTGTCGTGATGCTCGATCGCTCGATGAGCATGGGACACACGGACGTCTGGCAACCTGCCGTCGACTCGGCGCGACGCATCATCACGTCACTCGGTGCAAGCGACAAGGTGGCACTCGTGTTCTTCGATGACGAGGCGGAGATCGCGCAGCCGTTCACGATCGAGAAGAGTGCAGCGCTCGCGGCGTTAGCCAAGGCGAAACCGAGCTCGCGCGGTACGCGCTACGCCGCGGCGCTGCGCGCTGCGCGACAGCTGGTCGCGCGCGCGGGAGCTGCAAAGAGCGAAGTCGTCATCGTCACCGACCTGCAGCGGAGTGGCGTATCCGGCGTTGCTGGACTCGATCTTCCGGAAGGCCTGTCAGTGCGCACGATTGCCATACGACCGAAGAGCGCGGCGAACACTGCGGTGGCATCCGTCGACATCCATCGGCTCGTCGAGCCGACGAAAACAATGCTTTCCGTTCAGGCTCGCGTCGTCTCGCGCGAGCTCAAGCAGCCGCGCGTGGTTCACGCGACGCTCAAGCTGAACGGCCGCGTCGCCGGCACTCGCGATGTGAATGCGCCGGCATCGGGCGACGTACCCGTCGTATTCGATCCTGTACTGTTGCCGGCAGGTCACGTGCGCGGCGAAGTCACCATCGACAACGACGCACTCACCGCCGATGACACGCTGTTCTTCGCCTTCGCGGCCGATGATGCGGTGAAAGTGGCGCTCGTCGCCCCCGACGATGCGACCGCTGACGAGACCCTGTTCTTCGAACGCGCCCTCGGCGTCAGTCGCGCGCCGCTGATGCGCGTCGAGCGGGTTCGGCCTGGCCGCCTCGATGCGCGAACGCTCGAGCGTGCGTCGCTCGTGCTGCTGTGGGACACGCCGCCGCCAGCTGGAAACTCTGCGACCGCGCTCACGCAGTTCGTGCGTCGCGGCGGCGGGCTCGTGGTCGCCGCCGGCCGACGATACGCCGCGAAGGTGCCAGCGTCCACACTGATGCCGGCGACCGTGAACGGCAACACCGATCGCGTCACCGATCGCGGTGGCTCACTCGGCGACGTACGGCTCGATCATCCGCTCTACGCCGCATTTCGCGATGCGCCGGCCGCGCTGAGCGCCGCGCGTTTTCTGCGGTATCCACGCTTCGAGCCGTCCGTCGGCACGGACGTGATCGCGCGTTTCGACGACGGGCTGCCCGCCGTGCTCGAGCGCAGAGAAGGAATGGGGCGCATCGTGTTGCTTGGCATGCCACTCGACACGCAGTCCGGAGACTTTCCGCTGCAATCGGCGTATCTGCCGTTTTTACAGCGACTGGTGCTCTACACATCGGGCCGAGATGCGACGACGCTCTGGCGTGCGACGGGGCAGAGCTGGTTGCTCTCTGGCTCGCTGCACGAGCCCGGCGTGCTGACGCCTGGTGGGGCAATCATTCGTCCAGCGCCGGATACCGTCGGATCCACTGTGGCGCTTCGCGAATCCGGAGTGTATGCCTTGTATGAAGGGCGTGTGCAGGGAGAGCCGGCCGGGCTGCTCGCCGTGAACGCTCCGACAAACGAATCGGATCTCACGCCGGTGGACGCACGCGAGCTGCTGCTTGGCGTCAAGCAAAGCGCAGCCGCGGTGAACGCGTCCAACGATGTGCCGACTCCCGAAGAGATTGAAGCGCGACAGCGAATGTGGCGGATTCTGCTCGCTGTCGTTGCAGTTCTGTTGCTCGCGGAAACGATCTTTGCAAATCGAGGATGGCGCGGAACAGCGAGCCGTCTCACGATGACCCAGTCGGACTCTGGGAGGAGCGCACCATGACACCGGCCAACCAACTTCTCGACGCACTCGGCACACTTCGCCGGCAGTGGCGTCAACGCGTGCTGCTCGAATCCGCCGTGTGGATTGCCGGAGCGATCGTGCTCGCGGTGCTCGCAGGGCAGCTCATCACGACGATATTCGGTGCGACGTCGACGAGTGTGCTGATCATGCGCGGTCTGGGCTACGCGCTCATTGCCGCGGCGATCGTGCGGTGGATGATCCTCCCGCTCATTCGTCGCGCGAGCGACGAGCGCTTCGCGCTCTACGTTGAAGAGCGAGCGCCGGAGCTGCGACAGTCATTGCTCTCGGCTGTTCATGAACTGCGTGCGCCGGAAGCGGAGCGTGCGTCGCCGTCGCTGACGGCGCGGCTGGTCGAGCGCACGCTCACCGTTTTACGGCCGCTGCAAAAGGGTGCGACGCTCGAGCGTCCGCGCATGGTTCGCGCACTTCGCTCGCTCGGCGTGATTGCTGTCGCGGCGGCGCTGCTGCTCGTCATGGGCCCACACGCCCTGCGCGACACGGCGCGCATGCTCTTCGCGCCCTGGTCAGTTGCCGAGGCGGCAACGAGGACGCTCGCGGTGCGAGTGGTGCCGGGCAACAAGACGATTCCGCGTGGTGCGGCGGTGGACATTCATGCGTCGCTCGTCGGCTTTGCGGCCGAGGGAGCGGAGCTTGTGTTTCGCACCGACTCGTCGAGCGAGTGGGTTCGCTTGCCGATGTCGCGCGACTCGGCGGCGGACGCATTCACGTCGCGGGTGTTCGATCTCACGCGTCCAACGGAGTACTTCGTCGACGCAAATGGAATTCGCTCGCCGACATACAAGCTGAGTGTGTCCGATCTGCCCGCGGTGAAGAAGCTCGCGATCGATCTGCGGTATCCGGCGTACACGGGTCTGCCAGTGGAGCATATCGACGAAGGCGGCGACGTCGCGGCACTCGTCGGCACGACGGTGACGGTGCGTGCGACCAGCACGAAGCCCGTGCGCAGCGGCGTGCTCACCTTCGATAACGGCACCAGCGTTCCCTTCGCGCTTGGCACCAACGGCGAGCTCTCGGCGTCGTTCAAAGTAAAGGCGAATGGATTCTATCGCATCGATCTCGTTGCGCCGGATGGTGCGAACGTGCCGGGCTCTGTGCAGTACGCTGTCGATGCATTGCCTGATCATCCGCCGACGGTGTTCATCGAAGAACCCGGTCGCGACACGAAGGTCACGAGCATCGAGGAAGTGCGGATCGCTGTGCGTGGCTCCGACGACTATGGCGTCGAGTCGCTGGATCTGCGCTATCGCGTGAACGGCGGCGAGGAGAAGCGCGTCGTGCTGTCGGACAGTGTGAAGAAGAGCGCCAAGGAGCCGCGCGCAGCACATACACTCTTTCTCGAGGAGATGAAGCTCGAGCCGGGCGATCTCATTGCGTACTACGCGACAGCAAAGGATGGCGCCGGCAATACGGGCTCGACGGACGTCTATTTCCTCGAAGTTCGTCCCTTCGCAAAGAACTATCACCAAGCCGACCAGAAGGGTGGCGGCGGCGGCGGTGGTGGTGGTGAGAGCACGCCCGAGTTCGTCCAGCGTCAGCGCGAAGTCGTAGCTGGCACGTTCAACTGGCTCCGCGACAGCGCAACGACACCGGCCCGTAAGCACACCGAGGACATCACGACCCTCAACATCGCCGAAGGACGTTTGCGTGAGGAAGTCGCAGGTTTGGTACGTCGGCTCGTCGAGCGCGGAATGAGCAGCACGAAGCCGGAGTTCGCAGTCATTCAAAGCGAGCTCGAAACGGCAGTCACCGCGATGAAGGCAGCGGAAGAGAAGCTCGTGAAAGCACAGGGACGCGATGCGCTTCCATCGGAGCAGGAAGCGCTGCGACATCTGCAGCGTGCCGAGGCGGCGTTCCGTGAGGTGCAGGTGCAGATGGGACAGCAGGGTGGCGGCGGCGGTGGCGGTGGTTCGCAACAGAAAGCCGAAGACCTCGCCGACCTGTTCGAGTTGCAGACGGACAAGCAGCGCAATCAGTACGAAGCGGTGCAGCAACAGTCCGAACAGCAACAACAGCGTGAAGTCGACGCGACGCTCGAGCGGTTGAAGCAGCTCGCAGCACGTCAACAGCAGGAGAACGAGCGCATGCAGCGGCTCGCGCAGGAGATGCGCGACAGGCTTGGGCGCGACGCGAGCGGCAGCGGCGGTGGTGGAGGTGGCTCGCAGCGCGAGCTGGCGCGGCAGGCGCAGGAAGAGGCGCGTCGCCTCGAGCGTCTCGCGCGTGAGCAGAGCTCGAAGGAGCTCGCCGACGCGGCGAAGAGCATGCAGCAGGCGGCCGACGCAATGCAGAAGGCGGCGAGCGGATCGTCGGCGCAGGGTAGTGCTGCCGTCGAACAGCTCAAGCGCGCGGCCGGCGGTCTCGAGGGCGCACGCTCGGCGAATCTCAACGACGGCGTGAAGAAGCTCGCGCAGCAGGCGAAGGATCTTCAGGACCGCCAGCACGAGATCACTGAAGAAGTGAAGAGTCTTGGCGGCACGCCGGCGGAACAGCGCGGCGAGCAGATCAACCGTCTCAGCGCAAAGAAGGACGCGCTTGCGCGAGATGTCGAGAAGCTCGAGACGGATGCCGATCGTGCGTCACGCGAGGGGAGGAAGGAACAGCCAGCGGCGGCGGGTAAGCTCAGCGAAGCGGCCGATGCGATTCGCGATCAGCGCGTGCGCGACAAGATTGCGTTCTCGAAGAATGTGATTCGAAGTGGATCGAGCGAGTATGCGAATGCGTTCGAAGGACAGATTGGCGAGAATCTCAAGGATGTCGCCGAGCGGATGCGTGGGGCTGCGGATGCGCTGGGCAATGAGGCGGGGGGCCGTGGGCAGGAGCGCTCACTCGAGCGCGCGCGCGAGTTGGTGCGCTCGATGGAGTCGCTGCGCGAGCGGACTGGAAAAGCCGGCAACCAGGGCAAGGACGGCAAGAGCGGCAACCAAGGCAACAACAACAGCCAGCAAGGCAAAGCCGGCCAGCAAGGACAGAACGGCCAGCAAGGACAGAACGGCCAGCAAGGACAGAACGGCCAGAGCGGCCAGCAGGGACAGAGCGGCCAGCAGGGACAGAACGGCCAGAGCGGCCAGCAGGGACAGGGCGGACAGCAAGGCCAGAACGGACAGCAAGGTCAGAACGGACAAGGCGGCCAGAACGGACAAACCGCGCAGGGCGGACAGCGCGGCAATAATCCGGGCGGGAAGTTCAGCACCGGCGGCAACCGCGCAACACCCGGCGCCGCGATCACCGGCGGCGAGGCACGACAGTTCTCGCGCGAATTCGGCCTGCGTCGCGAAAATGCCGAAGCACTGCGCCGCGACCTGATTCAGCAAGGCGTCGGTGTCGGCGATCTCGACAAAGTCATCGACGAGCTGCGCCGCCTCGAGAACGCACAAACGTACAACGACACGTGGAAGCTCGACGCGCTGCAAGCCGCGATGATCGAGAATCTCAAAGACGTCGAGTTCTCACTTTATCGCAAGCTCGGACTCGGCGACGGCAAGAGCCCAACGCTTGGCTCGCAGGCGCCGGTGCCGGCGGAGTATCGTGCTGCCGTCGAGGAGTACTATCGCTCGCTCGCAGGAGCACGCAAGAAACCCTGATCGCGTGAGAGTGCCTTGGTCCACGACCCGCACTAGTTTGAAATGCACACGCTGGCGACCGATTTCCCACAGAAAGACAACTCGCACATGACGCAACGCCCCGAACGCACCGAAGCGGTTGAGTACTACTTCACGTACATCGATCAGGTCCCCGCCGGTGATCTGCACGCGTACCTCGAAACGCAAGCCGCTGAAACGGCCGCGCTGCTGAAAAGCATCTCCGACGAGGATTCACATCGCCGCTACGCACCGGAGAAGTGGAGCGTCAGGGAAGTCATGAGTCACGTCAATGACGCCGAGCGGATATTCACCTTCCGCGCATTGTGGTTTGCACGCGGCTTCGATTCGCCGCTGCCGAGCTTCGATCAGAATATCGCGGTGTCGGCAGCGCGGTCCGAAGAAGGTGCGTGGAGCCGTCAAATCGAGGAGTTCAGCGCCATTCGTCTCGCCTCTCGATCGTTGTTCGCGAGTCTCCCGGCAGAGGCCTGGTCCCGCAGCGGAACCGCGAGCGGAAATCCGGTCACGGTTCGCGCGCTCGCATTCATCGTGGCCGGGCACACTGCGCATCACGTCCGCATTCTGCGCGAGAAGTATCTGTGAGGAATGCGCCCGCCTGACCAATCATCTTCACCGCGACGAATAGCTCTCGCTCGGCGGAATCGAGATCACCCGCACGCCTGCCGACCGCGCGACGTCCATCGCCGTGAGAATCGCCTGGTAGCGCGCACCACGATGGCCGGCCACCTGTAGCACCTTTTCAGGGCGACCCTTGTAGACCGTCGCAAGCGTCGACGCCAGCGCGCTTGCGTCGACAGGCCGGCGATTGAGTAGGTAGGCACCGTCTGCCAGTACCTCGAGCACAATCGTGCTCCCATCCGCCGCACACACGCCGCTGCAAGGCTCAGGCAGATACGCGTCCATCGACTTCCTCGCCGTCACAGACGCGAGGAAGGTGATCATCAGCACGAGCAGAACGTCGAGAAAGGGCGTGACGTTGATGTCGCTCGTGAGGCTGCGGGCAGAGTCTCTCATGCGTGCGCTCCGTTTGGGTACGGGCACAGCATACGATGTGCGGATTAGGCGCTCGTGATCGCCGAATGAATCGAGAATGAGTCTCGCATTAGCGTTCGATGACGACGAAGCGGGACGCCCTAGCGCGCAGTCAGCGTCGCGCGCAGCCTGCCATCCGCATCGAGCCGGCCGAGCGCCGCGCGCGCTTCCTTCACCGCGTCGCGCAGCTGCTCTGAATCCGAGTTGCGCCACACCGCTGCGACAAATGCATACGAATCCACGGCACGCTCGCGGTCATTCAGCCGCTCGGCAAGCCGCGCACGCTCGAGCTGGCGAGCCGAGTAGAGCAGATCACCTGTGCTCGTCATGCGCTCGAGCAACGCGATCGCACGCTTCGGATCGCTACGACCGACGAGCCGCGCTCGAACAAACTGGTCAAATGGAATCGTGAACAGTGTGTCGGGAAGCGCATCGAACAACCGCGTGGCAGTAACGGAATCACCAGCCGCCAGCGCCGAATATGCGTGAGCCGACGCAGCGAAATATCCGAGGGCGGTGCGACGCGCTGACGCCGTATCCGTCTTCGCTTTCTGCTCAGCGCGTGTGATGAGTTTGTTGAGTGTCGCCGTGTCGTGCGCGGCAGCGAGCGCTGGAATAACGGCGAACGACGCATCATTTTCGCGCTGTAGCCACGGCATCAACACACGCAACGCACTGTCCGCCGGCACCAGACCGAGACCGGCGATCTCGCCGACCGAGTACGTCGGATTCTCGATGCCAAGTCGCCACGCGTCCGAAATGTGACCACGAAACCCCAACTCGTCCGTCGACGCGCGACGCATGTTCGCCGGATTCGGTAATCGCTTTACAGCGGCGCGAAAGAGGTCGATGCTGACTTCATTGCTATCCGGCAACCGGCGCAGAAATGACAGTGCATTTGCAAGGATCGTCGGATTGACCGTGTCGAGTACCGCCTGAAGCGGCGCGCCCCGCAACTCACCATCGGCCAGCCGAATCGCAAACTCGAGCGCCGCCCGCTGCACACCGCCTGCGTTGTGCGCCAGAGCTGCTTTCGCGTACCTGCGGCCCGCATCCGTACCATTGCGATACGCCAGCTCGATAGCGTGTATGTACGCCGGCGCGAAATCGGAGTCGGCACGAATCGCACGATCGAAATTGCCCAGCGCCTCCGGTTCGGCGAGCGTCTTGTCGTAGTGGAATCTCATGTCGCCGTACAGATACCACGCCGCGGCATCATCGGGATATCGCTCCGTCACCGCGGCCGCCGCGGCGAATGCATTGTGCATCTCGCTCGGATACGATGGCCCACGGTCATGCATCTTCGCGAAGTGCAGCGCGGCCGTGAGTGTCAGCGAGTCGTGCGGTGAAAGGCCCGCGCGAATTTGCCTGCCCGCACTCGCATACGTCGTCCATTGCTGATCGCCGGAGCGGTCGCCCGTCCAACCATATGCTTCGCCCAGCATTGCGTAGGCGATGCCGAACGTCGAGTCGATCGACACGGCTTCGCGCAGCGCTGTGGCCGCAGAATCCCATTGCGTGCGACGAAACAACTGTGCGCCCTGCAGAAACGCGCGAATGGCCGGCAGTGAATTGGAGCCGAGCGACGCGAGCCGTGCCGCACCGATCGTGCGCAAGCGACCGATCGCCGCGAGCGAGCGAATGCTGAGCGAATCGGTGACGCGATCCATACGCGCCACAGAATCACGCACCTCTATTTCAACGGGTGGAGCATCACGCTCGGCGTCGACAATCCACAACTTCGCGTTGACGAGTCCCTGGCCCGCTGACTGGAGCTGGCCATAGACCACGAGCTGCGCACCAACACGCTTGCCGAATGCAACGGCCGCGGCACGCTCCGCATGTCCTTCCCATCGCTTGATGGTCACGCCAGGCGACATCGCGCGGATAGGACCAGCGCCGTCGAGATTACGCGAAATGACGTCGACGATTCCTTCCTTCCAGAGAGCAAGCTGTGGGTCGAGCACCTCGAATGGCGCGACGGCGAGATTGAGCGAACTACTCGTCGCAGCCGGCGCACGCATTTTCACTACAAACGGAACTGCAATTGCGGCGACGAGCGCCGCCGCGGCTGCGCCAACGAACATGGCGCGTCGTGAGCGCCAACCTGGTGCACCTCTCTGCGCAGCGACCAGCACGGGCGCGTCCATAGCCGCGACTAGCTCAGTCGCTGTCTGTGGTCGTTGCGACGGTTCTTTCTCGAGACAACGCATGACCACCGTCGCCAGCGCCTCGGGAACGCCTTTTCGCAGCGACTCGATACGCGCCGGCTTCTCCATCACCTGCGCGGCCAGCATCTGCTGAGGCGATTTACCGGCGAACGGCGACTTGCCCGTGAGCATCTCGTACCCAACGCAGCCCAGCGAATAGATGTCCGCACGATGATCAACGTCGGGATCGCCAGCCACCTGCTCGGGCGCCATGTACGCGGGCGTGCCGAGCGACATGCCGAGCGTCGTGAGCGCGCCATTGTCTGCGTGCCGCTCCTGTCGCGACGACGAAAGCGCCTTCGCAATTCCGAAATCGGCGACGGTCGCCGCGCCGCCCGAGAGCAGAATGTTGTCCGGCTTGATATCACGATGGACGATCCCTTCCTCGTGCGCGAAGCCAAGCGCCTTCGCGACGTCGCCGAGGATGCCGCCGACTTCCGAAATCGGCATCGGTCCTGCCGCGATGCGCGCACGCAGCGTCTCGCCCTTCACGAAGGGCATGACGTAATACGGAAGTCCCGCAACCTCTCCGGCCGTGAGCACCGGCACGATGTGCGGATGCTGCAGCCGCGCCGAGAGCAGCACTTCGCGATTGAACCGCTCGGCGTTGACTCCCGCGGCAAGCTCCGGCAGGAGCACCTTGATCACGACGGCGCGTTGCAGCGCGAGATCGTCGGCGAGAAAGACGCGCGACATTCCGCCGCCGCCGAGCTCACGAACGATCGTGTAGCTCGCGCGGAGGGCGGATTGGAGTTGGGCGAGGAGATCGATCTCCAGATGAACCTCGTTGCTCGACGTCGGGGCTGGTAGGTGGCTCCCGAAGATAGAATCGAGACACGCAACGCGACAGAAGAGTGCGCGTCAGCGACTCCTGTTCAGCGATTGGCGGAGGCGAGCCCGGGGCGCGCGATGGTGCCACCTTCCGCAGTGGTGGGGTCGATGCCGGCGCGAATTTCGGACACAACGTTCGCCGGAAATCCGCCGCACTTCGCATGCTGCCGCACGAGATCCGCATCCTTCGCGATATAGATACAGTAGATCTTGTCGTCGGTCACGTAGCTCTGTATCCACTGAACATCCGGGGCCATCGTCCTGATTACTTCGCATGACTTGCGGGAGATCGCCTGGAGCTCCTCGTCGGACAGGTTGCCTGCGCCAGGCAGCTCTCGCTCGATCAGAAATTTCGGCATGTCACAGTCTCCGATGTGAGGAATGCAACGACGACTGGGGGCGACGAGATGTCGCCCCCATGAAGTGCTACAACTGCGGTTACTGCCTGGCGAACTGACAGCTCACCGTCGGATTCCAGTCGGAGAAGATTCCGCGCGGGTTGTTGGCGACGTGCCATACGTGCAGGATCCAGAGACCGAACGCTTCATTCCGATGGAAGAACTGGCCATACAAGCGTGGCGGCTGCGGCTGCGTCCAAAGGCTGAACGGCACCACATACTCTACCGCCACGAACCGAAGCCGTCCGTCTGCCTGCGGTTCGTACAACAACAGTTCGGGCTGGTCGACGTTCGCCTTGCCATCGTTGATGAAGCCTGTGTTGCCGTAGTGAAATCCCATTCCGCCCAGCTGTGGATCGCTGAAGCAGTTGGTGATTCGCGCGTCCCAGCCAGCCTTTCTTGCTGCGTCCAACTTTACAAACGGCGCGGTGATCACGCGCAGGCGATCTACCTGTCGCTGAATCTCAGGGCTCAGCGACGCATACTGGATCTGCGACATGTCACCCATGCCGGTCATGCTGTGCGATGCTGCGCCACTCGCTGTCATCTCGATGGGCGCTGCGGGTTCACGCGCCGGCCCGCAGGCAACGACCGCGCAGGTGAGCGCCAGAAAAATATTGCGGTACATCAGTTCCTCCTTCGATGTGAATAGGGCGATTTGTCGGTGCAACAGGCCCCAATCTCTTAAGCCGGAAAACGGGGCGGATCGGCTCATGCACGAAACTTTGTCTGCTGGGCTTTGCTCCCGACCTTGTGCGCAGATAGAATGACGCGACGTGGTCGCCTCACTCTCGCCCGCGCATCGCCAACTCATCGCCCGTAAAACGTGAAGCGTCTGAAGTTGTTCGGCGGCGTCTCGATCGAGACGGATCAAGGTCCGCTCACCGGTCGCGCAGCACAGCGCAGGAGACTCGCACTGCTATCGCTGCTCGCCGCCTCGCTCCCTCGCGGCATGAGTCGCGACCGCGTGATCGCGTATCTCTGGCCAGACGCCGACGCCGACAGCGGACGACGCTTTCTCTCGGATTCTGTGTATCGCATCAACGACGCGCTCAGCGGCGACGTCATCATCGCCGCCGGCGACGAGCTCCGTCTCGATGCGGAACGTCTGCCAAGCGACCTCAGCGACTTCACTGACGCACGCGCGCGCGGCGATCACGAGGCGGCCGCGCGGGAATATCACGGTCCATTTCTCGACGGGTTCTTTCTCTCCGACGCGCCGGAATTCGAGCATTGGGCAGACGCTGAGCGCGCTCGGTTGTCTCGCGAGTATGCGGGCGTGCTCGAAGCGCTCGCCGAGGCGAGGGCGCAGCAGGGGGACATGGCAGCGGCCGCGAGCTGGTGGCGCACACTCGCCGCGCACGATCCGTACAACTCACGCATCGCTCTGCGGCTGATGCAGGCGCTCGATGCCATCGGCGAGCGCGCTGCTGCCATTCAACACGCGCGCATTTTCGAAGCATTGCTCGCCGATGAGATGGAGATCGAGCCCGATCCCGCCGTGAAGAAGCTGGCCGAACAGCTGCGCGCCGACACACGATTCGTCGCGCCGGCAACTCCTGAGGTCGAGCGTGAGCGACCGATCGAACCGGTCGTCGAACCGCCCCAGGTTCACAACGATGCGCCACATCAACCACCTGCGCGAAGAAAGTGGCTGATCGCCGCTTTTGTAATCGTGCTTGCTGCCGGCGGCGTGCTCGCAACACAACGCAACTGGGTGCAGGTCCACGACACATCGAATCGTGTGAACTCCATCGCTGTGCTTCCGTTTGCGAATCTGAGCGGTCAGCCCGAGAACGAATATTTCAGCGACGGCATCACCGAGGAGTTGATCAGTGACCTCGGCAAGATCAATGGACTTCAGGTCGCTTCGCGCTCATCGGTGTTCGCGCTCAAGAACAAATCGCTCGACGTACATGAAGCTGGCCGGCGACTCGGCGTTTCCACTGTGCTCGAGGGAAGCGTGCGCAAATCGGGCAACCAGCTTCGCATCACGGTGCAGCTCGTGAATACGGAGAAGGGATATGCGCTGTGGTCAGAAGCGTACGACCGCGAGCTCAAGGACGTGTTCTCGATTCAGGAGGAAATTTCACGCTCCATCGTGCAGGCGTTGACGGGCGCGCTCACGGGTAACGATCCCGCGCCGTTCATTGCACGATCGACGACGGATGCCGGCGCGTACGATCTCTATCTCAAGGGTCGCTTCGCGTGGCATCAACGAACGCGGGACGGCCTGGTGCGGGCGGTCGCGTATTTCGATAGCGCAACATCGCGCGCTCCCACGTACGCCCGAGCGTACGTTGGTCTCGCCGATGCCTATGCGGTCAGCGCCTTCTACGACTATCTGCGTCCGCGCGAGGCCTACCCCAGGGCAGAAGCGGCAGCGATGCGTGCTCTCGAGCTCGACCCGACCATGGCAGCGCCCCACGCGACGCTGGGCTACGTCTACACGTACTACGATCTCGACTGGAAGCGCGCCGAGAGCGAGTTCAAGCGCGCGATCGAGATGGACCCCAGCTACTCGACGGCGCACCAGTGGTACGCAAACCTGTTGATCGCCTCGGCGCGCTTCGACGAAGCGGAGCAGGAACTTCGCCTCGCGCAGGAAGCGGATCCACTCTCGCTCATCGCGAACGCGGCATTGGGCTTCAGCATGTATTTCGCTGGCAAGCCCGCGGCGGCACTCGAGCAATGCCGGCAGGTGCTCACGCTCAATCCCGACTTCGAGCTGGCACACCTCTGGGGTGGCTGGGCGCTCGACGAAATGGGTCGCTCGAGCGAAGCAATCGAGTGGACCAAAAATGCCGTGCGACTCTCGCATGGAAGTGCGTTGACGCGTCTTGCGCTGGCTCGCTCACTGGCGCGGAGCGGCAACTACTCGCGCTCGGATTCAGCGCGCGCGATTCTGGGAGACATCGAGGCGCAAGGCTCACGCGGTGAGTACGTGCCGTCTTATGAGATCGGCAAGGTGCACCTTGCGCTCGGCGAAAAGGACGAGGCGTTGAAGTGGCTCGTGCGTGCGGTCGATGAACGGTCGCACTCGCGTGCGTTCTTCGATGTGGATCCGCAACTCGCGTCGTTGCGCGGCGACCCACGATTTCAGGCCTTGTCCGTCAGGGACACGAAGCCGGCTTCACGACGCTAGTCGTCGTCCGCAATGCGATTGGCGCCGAGCTTGGTCGTCTTTTTGGCCGTCTTCTTTGCGATCACACCCCAGTCGCGCTTCGCACCGGTCTTCTTCGCGCTGCTGCGCGACGTGGCCTTGCCGTGAAACCGCGCGTTGGAGCTCTTACGCCCTCGTCCGCCTTTGCCGCCTTTCACAAATCACCTCTCTCGAAGACAGACTTTCCTGCGAACGCGCTACAAACCTCGACCGCCGTATCGATCATGGTCTGCGAGAACCCGCGTAGGCGGCTACTGCGATCATGTCGTCGATGTCCATCGCGGCGACGACGTTCTGCATCGGCTCACTCGCAGTGCTGGCGCGTGCACCGGTGCGGAATCCCACCAACTGGCGAAGGATATACGATGGCGACCGCCCTGCGAGTGGTGGTACGACACCGACTCCCTTGAGTGCAGGCCCATGACAGCTTACGCATGCCGTCGATGGCTTGGCGCTGGACGTCGTAGCAATCGTGCGGCCACGCGCGATGCTTCCGGGTGGGACATATGACACAAACGTCGTCGTCGCATCGCGCATCTCGTGTCGCCGAAGATCAGTGGTGATCTCGACGATGCGTGTGCCCAGCAGCTGTGTGCCCGTGTCGCTCCGCGCGGAATAGAGTCCGCCTGCCTCGTACGTGAGCGGAATCCGCGATGCTTCGACAACCTTGTAACGCGGCGTCGGACGGATGCGCGCGAAGTAGCGTGCAGCAACGTCGATCTCGGAATCGGTTGCGCTAACGGCGACGTCGTGCATCCGCGCAGAGGGACCCCACCCTGAGAGGGCAGTATGCCGCGCGCCGGAACGGAAGTCAGCGACCTGGCGGGTGAAGTACTCAATGGGAAGACCTGCCAGCGTCGCATTTTCTGATCGTCCCTGGCCGTCGGGGAGATGACAGTAGCCGCAGGCGAGCGTCGCGGGCCGTCGGCCGTGGGAGACGATATCGGGCATTGCCGGATGGAGGCTGGAATGCCAGTCTGGAGGTCCGAACTGGTTCTTCACCTGAGCGAGCGTGTACGCTTTCGTACTCTTTGGTACGTGGAGAGGCGTGACGGAGTCGAACGGCGGCGGCGGAGGGGCGATTTCCGGCGAGATGCTCGGGAATGCCCACGCCGGAACCTGAAACGGGAGGGGCTGGCCCTGCTGCGCCGAGGCGTTTAGTGAATAAAATATCAGCGCTGCGCCGGGGAGAGTGCGTAGAACTACGATCGAGTGTCGCTGCCTGGATGAAGACATGAGGGGCTCACAAGCTAGGGCGGCAAAGCACATTCGCCGGGTGAGGGCAGGGCCGTATTAACCCACAAGTACGTACGAATTTTGGAATTCTTATGCAATACGGACAAATAAGGCCTTGCGGCTCGCTTAGAAAACCTTAACAATTGCATGTCCTAAGGGTGGCTGTGCTCGCATCCAAGCAGCCACCAACCGTCCTGAACTGCATTACAAATCACCAACGCCCCCCAAACCCCTCTATAATGCCGGAACTCGATTTGCGCCGACTCGACGTCTCGATCCCTGGCCGCGGACCGTGGAAGACCGTGCCGGACATTCGGAATCGCGCCGTCCTCGTGAAGAATTCGAAAAGCGGATACTCCCACAAGGTGTACTACGGTACGCGCACCAAGCGCACGCAGGAAGACGCAGAGATTCAGGCAACTGCCCTCTGCGCACTGCTGAATGCTCTGAAAGCCAAACGACCATAGCGGTCGAGCCGCTCTGACACGCATCATCGCATTCATGTGGTGATGCGTGTTCGTTGGCTGACACGCACGACCTACAGGACCGACGATATCTTGCGCAGCACGGTCTGAAGATCGGGCACGTCGTCGAGCACCTGCAAGACGGGATCGTTTCCGAGCCGCTCCATTCGCTCGATTGCGTTCCTGATCGTGAACTGCCTGGGGTCGAGCGTGTCGTCTACCTCGGACCAGAGCAGCGGCATCGACACGGTGGCGCCGGGCAGCGGTCGTACGCTGAACGGCGCGACAATCGTCTGCCCCGTGCGATTCTGCAGATAGTCGAGATACACTTTGTCGCCACGCCGTGTGACGTGCCGGGTGATCGTGGCGATGTCACCGAGCTCGCGAAGCACCACGCGCGCGAGCAACTCGCCGAGCGTGCGCGACTGCGCGTACGTGCACTGGCGTGCGAGTGGAAGCAGGATGTGCAGTCCGGTCTTGCCCGTCGTCTTCACGTAATTCGGCAACCCGATCGACTCGCACAGCTGGTGCATCACCTGCGCCGTGCGAATCACGTCGGAGAACGGCGCCTCCTTGGGATCGAGATCGATCACGCACCAATCCGGCAGCTCGAG
Organism: bacterium; assembly: GCA_040003345.1. Classification (GTDB taxonomy): domain Bacteria; phylum Gemmatimonadota; class Gemmatimonadetes; order Gemmatimonadales; family Gemmatimonadaceae; genus AG11. Next base: position 5,869 of record JBDUCR010000234.1, on the reverse strand, counting down.
CGATCCGACCGAGCTCGCCCACATATGCAACGGGATGGAGCCGAGGTTGGCGATGTAGAGCAATGATTGCTCGTCGTCGCAGACGAAGTAGTTGATTTCACGCTGCGTGTCTTCGCTCCAGATTGGAACGGTGCGGATCCACTGCGGCGCGAACTCCGGCGCATCCTTCTGATAGAACGACTTGCCGTCGATGCCGTCGGGAAAGCGCGTCAGTACCATCGGTCGCTCTCGCAAATACGGCAGCATCCATGGCGACACGGCGCGATAGTAATCGATGAGATCGCCCTTGGTGTAACCATCCGCAGGCCAGTAGACCTTTTTGAGATTCGAGAAGGCGATCGCCTTCTCTACGCGCGACTTCACCGGCGGTGGGAGAGGCTCGCTCCCTCGTGGCTCGGCCTGTTCCTCGACGTCCTCCTGCGCCGATACGTGCGCGCCCCAGTCCTGACGATCGCAGTCGCGCGGATCCTTGTCGGGACGAAGGTGGAGAAACGCGGGATGACGCAGAATCCCATCGGGCGTCCACTCGCGGAAGCGCACCTCGCACACAAATCTCGGCTCCACCCACGTGGTGGTCTTGGTATCGGGAATCGCGCTGCTCGGCAGCGGTGACGCGCCAGGCGCGACGGCCGGCCCAGCGCATGGTGGATCAGTGCGGATGATCGGGTCGAGCATCGCCTTGATCTCAGTGAGCTGCGCGTCCACGAACCCCGTGCCGGCGCGGCCCGCGTAGACGAGCGACCCGCTCACCATGTCGGCGAGCTGCAGCGCACCGATGTGACTGCGGCTTCGCTTTGGCGCCGTGAATCCGACGATGATGAAATCGCCGGTTCGTTCCGCCTTGATCTTGAGCCACTTGTCGCTGCGTCCACCGCGATAGGGCGTGTCCGCTTTTTTCGCGATGATGCCCTCGAGGCCCATCTTGTCGACGTGCTCGAGGAAGCGCTCGCCTTCGCGCTCGATGTGATCGAGTGCGCGTATGATGCCGAGCTTCGGAAATGCGTCCATGAGGAGCGCCTTACGCTGCGAGAGTGGCAGCGGTCGCAGATCGAAGTCCTCGAAGGCGATGAGATCGAATGCGAAGTACGTTGCCGCCAGCTCGACCGCGGCGCGCTTGATCTCGAGTGGCGATGACAACGCGCCGCGCTTCTGAAGTCGCGAAAAGCTCGGACGTCCCTCCGGGTCGAGCACTACGACTTCGCCGTCGATGATGCATTCGGAAAAGGGCAGCGCACGTACCGCGCGCGCCACGTCGGGAAACACTGCCGTGTAGTCGTTGCCCTTGCGCGTGAGCAACGTGACGTCGTTGTGCGATTTACACGCGAGCAGGCGATAGCCGTCGAGCTTGAGCTCGAAGAGCCAGCCATCGCGCGTGAACGCTTCATCGTGCGGCTCGGCCAGCATGACGTCGACAGACGCGCCGTCGACGTGTTGCTGCGGTGCTCCGGACTTTTCGATTGCGGAGCGCAGCGCGCCAGCGGGACTGCGTCCTGCCTTCACGTCTTCGACGGTCAGGCCGGAGAGCACCGAGGTCTCCGGAAATTGATCGCCGGGCTGTTTGACGAATGAGTCGCGCTCCTTGATCAGGAGCCAATCGCGCTCGCTCTTCTTGATCTTCACGAGCGTCCATTTGCCGTGGAGCTTGTGTCCGCGCAATTCGAAGAGAAGCTTCCCTTTCTCGAGCCCTTCGCGCCAATCCTCGAGGGCAATCCACTCGCCGCGATCCCAGACGATGACGCCGCCGGCGCCGTAGTTGCCCGCGGGAATGACGCCCTCGAAGTCGCCGTACTCGAGTGGATGATCTTCGACTCTCACGGCGAGCCGCTTGTCGTTCATGTCGTACGACGGACCTTTCGGAACGGCCCACGAGCGCAGCACACCTTCCATCTCGAGGCGGAGATCGAAGTGCAGATGACTCGCGGCGTGCTTGTGCACGACAAACAACCGACCCTCGGTCGCTGCGACCGGGCCGCCCATCGGCTCGGGCGTGGAGTCCTGCGACCGCTTGGCGCGGTAGAGACTCAGGTTGTCGGCGGGCGGGTCTTTGGGGCTCATCGAGTGGACGTCGACTCCTCCCACTTCTTCGCGCGGCTCAACGCCTTGGACCACCCTGCCGCCATCTGCGCTCTCGCCGCCGGCTTCATGCGCGGCGTGAATCTCTTGTCCACCTGCCACTGGCGCGAAATGTCCGCCTGATTCTTCCAGAACTTCACCGCGAGGCCAGCGAGATACGCTGCGCCAAGCGCGGTCGTCTCGGCGACCTGTGGTCGTACGACTGGAACGTTGAGGAGATCCGCCTGCAGCTGCATGAGCAGATCGTTCGCCGACGCGCCGCCATCCACACGCAGCTCACGGAGACTGATGCCCGCGTCCGCCTCCATGGCCTTGAGAACGTCCATCACCTGCAACGCGATGCCGTCGAGCGCGGCGCGCGCGATGTGTGCCTTCGTCGTGCCGCGCGTAAGACCGACCATCGTTCCACGCGCGTACTGATCCCAGTGCGGTGCGCCGAGTCCCGCAAAGGCGGGTACGAGGTAGACGCCGCCGGAGTCGGGCACACTTGCAGCGAGCGCCTCGATCTCAGGCGCGGAGCGAATCATGTCGAGTCCATCGCGGAGCCACTGCACAACAGCGCCGGCGATGAAGATGCTGCCCTCGAGGGCATACTCCGTTCTGTCGCCGATGCGCCAGGCGACCGTCGTGAGCAGGTTGTTCTTCGATGCGACGGGCGTCGTACCCGTGTTCATGAGCATGAAGCAACCGGTGCCGTACGTGTTCTTTACCATACCGGGCTTCGTGCATGCCTGGCCGAACAGCGCGGCTTGCTGGTCGCCCGCGATGCCGGCAATGGGTATCGGGCCACCGCCGAAGAGTGACGTCTCGCCATATACCTCGCTCGACGAACGCACCTCGGGCAGCATGGAGCGCGGCACACCAAAGATCGTGAGCAGCTCGTCGTCCCATTCACCTTTCACGATGTTGTACAGCATCGTGCGCGATGCGTTGCTCGCGTCGGTGATGTGTGCGGCACCGCCTGTGAGATTCCAGAGGAGCCAGGAGTCCACGGTGCCGAACGCGAGCTCGCCTGCTTTGGCGCGGGCGCGGGCGCCCTTCACGTTCTGAAGAATCCACTGGATCTTGGTCGCCGAGAAATATGCGTCGATCACGAGGCCGGTCTTTCGACGGATGACGCGCTCGAGCTTCTTCGCCTTGAGGCGATCGCAGATTGACGCGGTGCGCCGATCCTGCCAGACAATGGCGTTGCAGATCGGCTGTCCTGTCGAGCGATCCCAGACAACCGTGGTCTCGCGTTGGTTCGTGATGCCGATGGCCGCGACGTCGGACGACAGCATGTTCGCTTTCTGCAGCACCTCTGCGGCAACGCCGGCTTGCGTCGCCCAGATGTCGCGCGGGTCGTGCTCCACCCAACCGGGCTTCGGAAAGATCTGTGGGAATTCCTTCTGTGCGCTGGCGATGATGCTACCCGCGCGATCAAAGAGGATCGCACGCGAACTTGTCGTGCCCTGGTCGAGAGCGAGAATGCATTTCATCGGACGGTCCAGATCAGCTTGTAGAAGAGCGCGGCGAGCACGCCGCCAATGATTGGTCCAACGAGAGGAATCCACGCGTAGCCCCAGTCGGAGCTGCCTTTGCCGGGGATTGGCAGGATGGCGTGCGCGATGCGCGGACCGAGATCGCGCGCCGGGTTGATGGCGTAGCCAGTCGGTCCGCCGAGCGACAATCCGATCGACCACACGATCACGCCGACGAGTACCGGGCCGAATCCTTTCGCGAGATCGGAGTTCGGTGAGAAGTTGCCGGGCGACAACACCGCCGAGAGCGCCAGCACGAGCATGAAGGTGCCGATGATCTCAGTGATCAGGTTGGGAACGGTGCGTCGAATTGCTGGTCCGGTCGAGAACACGGCGAGCTTTGCGGCGGGATCAGGTGTCTCGCTCCAATGCGGCAGGTACGCCAACCAGACGATGATGCCGCCAGCGATGCCGCCGAGAACTTGTGCGGCGACGTACATCGGCACTTTGGCCCACGGAAAGGTCCCGATCGCCGCGAGGCCGATCGTCACGGCCGGATTGAGGTGAGCGCCGCTGATGCTACCGACACAATACACGGCAATCGTGACGGCGAAGGCCCAGCCTGCCGTGATCACAATCCAGCCGGAGTTGTGTCCCTTGGTGCGGTTCAGCACCACGTTGGCGACGACACCATCGCCGAGCACGACGAGAATGGCGGTGCCGAGGAATTCTGCGAGGAAGAGGGACATGGGCGGTGGTTGAATGTGGCACTATCGTCGGGCGGCGGCGGGCGAATATGGAGCGCGCCGAAAGAGCGCGATAGCTCGCGCGAGCGGGCGACGATCGTCGCGGGAGTTCCCGGAGCCCTGCGCAGGCAATAATTTTCGGCAATCCCTCCCCAAGGTTTCCGCGCATGCCTGCACGCTCGATCGGCAACGCCACTATTTCGTTCGGACTCGTGTCCGTCCCTGTGAACCTCTACTCGTCATCGGAGTCGAAGGCGAGTGTGTCGTTCAACATGTTGCACAAGAAGTGCAATGGGCGGCTCAAGCAGCAGTACATCTGTCCGAAGGACGACAACGAGGTCGTCGGCCGAGAGGACACGGTGAAGGGCTATGAGTTCGCGAAGGACCAGTACGTCATCCTCTCGACGGAGGAGCTCAAGGCCCTCGAGGAGAAGGCGACGCAGATGATTGACGTCATCGAGTTCGTGCCGTTGGCGAAGGTGGACCGCGAATATCTCGAGAAGGTCTACTATCTCGGTCCCGACAAGGGCGCGGATCGCGCGTACAGGTTGCTCGTCGCGGCGCTGCTCGACACGGGGAAGGCGGCACTCGGACAATATGCGGCGCGCGGTCAGCAGCATCTCGTGCTGCTCCGCCCACTCAATGGCGTGCTCGTGATGGAGCAGCTGCACTACGCAGACGAGGTGCGGCCGACGACTGAAGTCACGGTGCCCGAAGGCGACGTGAAGCCAATGGAGCTCGCGCTTGCGAAGCAGCTCATCGACCAGACGACCAACGAGAACTTCGAGCCGCAAAAGTACAAGGACACGGTGCGTGAGCGCGTGCTCGAGACGATTCAGCGGAAGATCGAAGGCCAGGACATCACGGCCGACATCACGCCGGAGAGCGGCGGCAAGATCATCGACCTGATGGATGCGCTGAAGGCGAGTCTCGCGGCGACGCAGGAGGCGGACAAAGTGGAGAAGGCGCCGAAGAAGGGACGGAAGGCATCATGAAGGTGCTGGCGGGCACGAGCGGGTATGCGTTCAAGGAGTGGAACGGCACGTTCTACCCCGATGGATGCAAGCCCGATGCGATGCTCGGTCTTTACGCGAGCAAGTTTCCGACGGTCGAGATCAACAACACGTTTTATCGCTTGCCCAAGGAGCACGTGATGCTCGAGTGGGCGGCGCAGGTGCCCGTGCCGTTCACGTTTGCGATCAAGGCGAGCCAGCGGATCACGCACTACGCTCGCCTCAAGCCGGATTCGCTGAGTGCGGTGGAGTTTCTGATGAAGACCACGGCGGTGTTGGGAGACCGACTCGGTCCGATTCTCTTTCAGTTGCCGCCGAACATGAAGAAGGACGTCGATCGTCTGCGTGTGTTCCTCGAAACGCTGCCGCTCGATCGGCGGTTCACGATCGAGTTTCGTCACGAGAGCTGGTTCGAGGACGACGTGTTCGACGCATTGCGTGCGCGTGACATCGCGATGTGCATCGTGGAGCAGCCGGAGTTTGCGTCGCCGGTGGTTGCAACGGCGAGCTGGGGATACGTGCGGCTCCATCGCTTCGACTACGATGATGCGGCACACGCGGCGTGGTCGGCGCGCAT
>JBDUCR010000172.1:0-2048 GCA_040003345.1 bacterium | reverse complement strand
GAGTCGGTTGCGATCGGTCGCGCGTTCGTCGATGCGGGTGCGGACATCATCCACGTCTCCACGGGCCAGACGACAACTGACGCGCGTCCGGTGTTCGGCCGGCTCTTCCAGACGCCATACAGCGATCGCATTCGCAACGAAGCGCATGTGTCGACGATTGCCGTCGGCAACATCACGGAAGCGGATCAGGTGAACGGCATCATCGCAGCGGGTCGTGCGGATCTCGTCGCTATCGGGCGCCCGCACCTCAGCGATCCACACTGGACGCTGCACGCTGCAGCGACACTCGGCTACACAGGCATGCGTTGGCCAAAGCAATACCATCTCGGACGCGTTCAGCTCGAGCGTGAGCTGGAGCGCGGACGATCGAAGGAAACTGAACCCGGAACGAAATGACCGAGCGATATCTCGAGGGAGCACATGCAATCGTCACCGGAGGAAGCCGCGGTATCGGCGCGGCAATCGCGACTACGCTGGCTGAGCGCGGCGCGAATATCACGCTCATGGCGCGCTCACTCGGTGATCTGCGTTCGCACGCCGCAGCGCTGCAGCAACTCGGCGGCGCGGTGCAGGTGTGCGAATGCAGCGTAGCCGATGAAGCGAGCGTCGATCGTGCGTTCGACCGCGCTCTGGCCGGACTCGGTCCTGCACACATTCTCGTCAACAATGCCGGCACCGCGAAGAGCGCAAAGTTCACCGCGACGTCGCGCGCGGTGTGGGATCAGATGATCGCCGTGAATCTTACCGGCACGTTTCTCTGCACATCGCGTGTGCTGCCCGGAATGATCGCCGCCGGTAGCGGACGCATCGTGAACATTGCGTCAACGGCGGGACTGCGCGGCTACAAGACGATGGCGGCGTACTGCGCTGCGAAGCACGGCGTGGTGGGGCTCACGCGCGCCCTCGCGCAGGAGACAGCCAAGATCGGAGTCACGGTCAACGCCGTGTGCCCCGGTTACACCGACACGGATCTCACCGACAGTGCGGTGAGCAACATCGTCAACGCACTCGGCAAGACGCCCGACGAAGCGCGCGCAATGCTGGTCAGCATCATCCCGCGTGGCAAGCTCACGGCGCCAGTCGAAGTCGCAGAAGCGGTCGCGTGGTTGTGCGCGCCAAGCTCGGGCGCAATCAACGGTATCGCGCTTCCCATTGCGGGAGGAGAAGTCGCATGAGCGTCGCCAGTGTCGTTCCAAGTGAGGTGTCGCAGAACGCCGGTTCGCATGCGTCGCTGCGCGTGTGGCTACGCCTGCTCGCGTGTTCGAGCCTTGTCGAGCGACAGGTGCGCGGTCGTCTGCGCGAGGAGTTCGACATCACACTTCCGCGCTTCGATGTCCTCGCACAGCTCGATGCAGCCTCGCGCGCGGACGTGAAAGGACTCACCATGAGCGAGCTCTCGCGCCGGCTGATGGTGACGAACGGCAATCTCACCGGACTTATCGAACGCCTCGTGCAGGAAGGGCTCGTGAGCCGCGCGGCATCGGCGACGGATCGTCGCACGCAGATCGTGCGGCTCAGCAGCGCGGGCAAACGCGCACTGCATGCCATGTCGCCGAGGCATGAGCAGTGGATCGACGAGATGTTCGCCGAGTTGTCGGCTGACGATCGTGCGCAATTGAACACCTTGCTCGGAAAGTTGCGTGACTCCGTCAGGAACTCGCTCACCGAGGAGTACGAAACGTGACCGGAACACTTTCGGCGGCGAGCATCGCACCGCAGCACTTTGCCTGGCGCGTGGAAGATCGCGTCGCGGTGATCACACTCAATCGGCCCGAGCGAAAGAATCCGTTGACGCTCGAGTCGTATCGCGAGCTCACGGACACCTTTCTCGCCTTGCAGAAGGTGCGCGACGTGCGCGCCGTAGTGCTCACCGGCGCTGGCGAGAATTTCTGCAGCGGTGGTGACGTGCACGACATCATCGGTCCGCTCGTCGCCATGAAGAACGCCGGCGATCATGCGGGTCTGCACGCGTTCACGCAGATGACCGGCGATCTCGTGAAGTCGATGCGCGCGTGTCCGCAGCCGATCGTCGCGGCAATCGATGGCAT
>JBDUCR010000488.1:0-6803 GCA_040003345.1 bacterium | reverse complement strand
GCATGACAGGAGCTCGATGACCGCACGCCCGTTCGAACAGACTATCGACGTCGAGACCCCCGAGCTGGTCGTGCTGACCTACTCGCTGGCCGGCGTCGGCTCGCGCGTGCTGGCAGGACTCACCGACCTCGCAATATGCGTGGGCGCGTTCCTCCTTCTCATCATCCTCCTCGCTTCGCTCACCGCCGGCCGCATCGCGCTCAGCTTCGACGCCGGTGCAAGCTGGGGCGTCGCACTGCTCATCCTCGCACAGTTCATCATCCTCTGGGGCTATTACGTGCTCTTTGAAGGGCTGATGGACGGACAAACGCCCGGCAAGCGCCTGCACCGCCTTCGCGTCGTGCGCGAGGGCGGGTATTCCGTCACCTTCGGCGTTTCCGCCGTGCGCAATCTGCTGCGCATGATCGATATGCAGCCCGGCATTCTCTATCTCGTCGGCCTCACGAGCCTTCTGGTCACACGACGCGGACGCCGACTCGGTGATCTTGTGGCGGGAACGATCGTCGTGCGCGAGGACGTACGCCCCGCCGCGCTCGTGCCGTCGCGCAATCGGCGCGACGCAAGCGACGACGCTGCGGCACTCCAGACCGCGCTGAGCGAAGACGAATTCGTCCTCCTCTCGCGCTTCGTCGAGCGATGGAGCACGCTCGATCCACTGCGCCGCGCGGCACTGTCGGAGCAGATCGTCAAGCGATTCGCCGCAGCGCTCTCCGCCGATGAGCATAAGGGCGCTGGCCAACGTCTGCTCGAGCTGCACGAGCGCGAGCAGCGCGCACGCACGCGCGGTGTCGCGTCGCGCGGCGAAACGGGCGCCGGACGCGAGCGCCAGGCGCTGATCGCTGCGGGCATGCCTCGCTGGACAGCATTCGCCGCGCGATTAGCCACCGCCCAGAAAAGCGGACTCCAGAGCCTCGGCGAAAACGGAGTGCGTGAGTTCGTCGCCGACTATCGCGCATTGTCGGCGGATCTCGCGCGACTGCGCACAGCGTCAGCGGGCCGCTCGCTCGACGAAATGTTCTTTCTCGGACGACTCGTTGCAGGCGCGCACAACCTGCTGTACCGCGATCGCGCGATGAGCCTGCGCGGCGCGGTCCGCTTTCTCTTCACCGACGTACCGCGCGAAGTTCGACTCAGCGCAGGGCCAATTGCACTCGCCGCTCTGCTCCTGTTCGGACCCGCGGTCATCACGGCGATCGGTGTGGCGAGATCGCCGGAGCTCGCAGCCAAGCTGCTGCCACCCTCCATGCTTCAGCGCGCCGAGGATGGCGTTCGCCGTGCGAAGTCGGGCGAAGGGTACATCGACGATCCGCAACTTCTTCGCCCCGTCATGGCGAGCAGCATCGTCACGAACAATGTGCAGGTCACCTTCGCTGCCTTTGCCGGAGGCGTTACGGCGGGACTACTCACGATCGTGCTGCTCGTCACCAACGGCATTTCGCTGGGCAGCGTCGTGGGATTGTATGCGAGCAAGGGAATCGGCTCGCTGTTGCTCGCCTTCGTCGCGCCGCATGGCGTGCTCGAGCTCTTCGCCATCTGTGTCGCCGGCGGTGGTGCATTTCTCATTGCGGCCGGTCTGTTATTGCCCGGTCAGCGCTCACGCAGTCGGGCACTCGTCGAGAACGCGCGTCGTGCCATCCGACTCATCGCTGCTTCAACGTTTCTGCTGGTGATCGCCGGTACGCTCGAGGGATTCGTCTCGCCGATCGAGTGGTGGCCGCTCGAAGGCAAGCTCGCCGTGAGCGGACTGACGCTGGTGTTCCTCGTGATGTATCTGCGCGGCGGAAGCGGGGCGCCGAGTCCAACGCCGTCTTTACACGAAGCCGAGCCGGAAGCGCTCGCGCTCTCAGCCGTTACAATGCGCCGCGCGATTTGAGCTCGAGATACTGATTCACGACCGCGGCGGCCATCGCATCAGGCGCCACGTCGAGCACCACAACTCCTGCATCACGCATCCGCTGCAGCGACGTGAGACGCTCAGCGAGCAACTCCTCGGCGGCAGCGCTCTCGTAAACGTCTCGCACGCGGTCACCGCGAAGTACCGCCGCCTGTAGCAGCGTGTCGTTTCGCAGCGCGACCACCACGGCGAGATGGCGCGACGCACCACGCGTAAGGTGCGCCAGCAGTGAGCGCGCGGCACGAGCATCGATCACGTCCGTGACGAGCACGATGAGCGCGCGCTTGCGCTGCCGCATCGCGAGGACGCGGAACGCCGCTGCATAATCGGGCTCGACGAGGGTTGGCTGCACCGGCACCAGCGCAGTGCGCAGCGCGTGCAGCGCTGTCACGCCACGCTGTGCGGGCACGAGCGCGCGGAGCTGATCGTCGAACACGAGCGCGCCGACGCGATCGCCCGCCGTGATGGCAACGTCGGCGAGCAAGAGTGCGGCGGACAGCGCGTATTCGAATCGCGGATACTGCCCCGCGAGCTGTGTCATCGAGCGACCGGCGTCCACCAGAATGAACACCGTCTGCGACTGCTCCACGGTAAACTCGCGCGTGATCGGGTGACCACGGCGCGCCGTCGCCTTCCAGTCGATGTGTCGCGGATCGTCGCCGACGACGTAATCACGTAGCCGCGCAAAGCTGCGTCCTTCGCCGCGACGACGTGCGTCGCGGACACCGACGGTCGCGAGCCGGTGATGCACGGCCAGCCACCTGAACCGCTTTACCCCCGCCAGCGATGGCGCGACGAGTACACGATCAGTCTGTGCATGACGAAACGTTCGGCTCACGAGCCCTAACGACGTGCGCACGCGGATCGCCACGTCGCCAAGCTCGGCTTCGCCACGCGCGGCGCCGGTGACGTCGAACGTCTGCTCGAGCGTACCATGCGATGGTAGCGCACCCTCGGCGAACGGCAGCGAACCGGAGAGATGCTTTGCAGGCAACGAGTCGAACAGCGTCGCCAGCAACTTCTGCGGCCAGCGCGACGATACGACATACCGCCCCTCGACACGATCGCCCACACCCACCGTCTCCGGAAACTCGCGACGCACCTCGAGGTCATCGCGACGCGGCAACGCGGCAACGTCGATCGCCACTGCGGCCACAACGGCAAACAGCGCCGCGGCCGCAATCCACGCGCCGATCGACGAGCCGCTCAACAGCCAGAGCGGCGCCGACGCAGCGAGCACGAATGCGAGGCGGCGTGTGGGCGTAAAGGCAATTGCAGTTCGCAGCGCAGTGACGCGCGATCGCAACGCGCCCCAGAAGTTCATCGCCTACTCCGGCGCCCGCACGCGGTCGAGCAACGCGACGAGCACGTCGTCGGCCGTGCGTCCCTCCACCTCGAGCTCTGGCGAGAGGGCGATGCGATGGCGCAGCACGGCGGGCGCAATTCCCTTCACGTCGTCGGGAGTCACGAAGTCGCGCCCCTCCAACACAGCCACGGCGCGCGATGCGCGAAACAGTGCAACGGTCGCACGAGGTGATGCACCGAGTGCGAGCATGCGCTCCTCACGCGTCGAGCGCGTGATGTCCGCGATGTAAGCCCGCACTTCGTCGGCGACACGCACGTGATCCACGAGTCCGCGCAGCGCGGCGACGTCATCCGGACTGAGCGCCGCCGTCATGTCCGAATCGTGCAGTCGCTCCGCATCGAAACCGCGCTCGTAGCGCGCGAGCAGTTCGAGCTCCGCGTCGCGCGACGGATACGGCATCACGGCCTTGATGAGAAAGCGATCGAGCTGTGCCTCTGGCAAGGGATACGTGCCTTCGTGCTCGACGGGATTCTGCGTCGCGAACACCGTGAACAAGTCGCCGAGCGGTCGCGATATCCCGTCGACGGTGACCTGTCGCTCGGCCATGGCTTCGAGGAGTGCTGCCTGCGTCTTCGCTGGCGCGCGATTGATTTCGTCGCCCAGGAGGAGATCGGTGAACACGGGACCCTGTTGGAATTCGAAGCCGCGCGCAGGATCGCGGAGCACGTTCACTCCGGTAACGTCCGACGGCATGAGATCCGGCGTGAACTGAATGCGCGCAAAGCGGAGACCGAGCGCAGAGGAGAGCGAGCGCACGAGCAGTGTCTTAGCGGTACCAGGCACGCCTTCGATGAGCACATGGCCTCGCGCGAGGAACGCGACGAGCGTGTCCGAGACGGTCGCCTCCTGCCCGACGACGCGCGTGCCAACAGCTTGTCGTACGCGCTCGAGAAGGTCGGCGCCCTGCGCGGGTGAGATCGGTGAGGTCATGAAACAGTGGTCGTCAGTGTGTGTTCGATGCGGCGAAGCGCCGCTCCGATTTCAAGGAGCTCCCGATCAGTGACCGGCTCCTTCAACGCTCGGCGAATCAGTGTGGTGTCGTCGAGGAGCGACGGATCTCGCGTAGCGATTGCATCGAGAAATTCCTCGTCAGCCCGTGCGCGAGCAACGGAGCCGCCCCGCTCGACGCGCCACCGCATGCCGCGCAGCAGCCGTGCCGTGATCGTCCGTGTTGCCCGCACCTGTTCATAGGCATGCGCGAGCGCATCGACCTGCTCGAGCGGATCGCGTCGTTCCACCCGCTCGATATGCTGTGGCTGGATCGCGCGCGGCGACACGGCGAGCAACAATACGAGCGACGCAACAATCGCGAGCACGATGGCGCGTCCGAGCGGATGATCCGCGAGAAACGACGCCGTCACCGTAAAAACACTCGAGCGACTGCCATATCCCTGATGATACTCGTCGAAGGCGAGCGTTGTGCGCGGAGCGCCTTCACGCGCGCGCAGCCACTCGAGCATCTGCACAGCAAGAACGTCGGCGCCCCATTGGCAGTGGCGAAGCACGTCGTTGCGCAGCAGATCCGGATCGCCGATGACGACAATGCGCCCGTGCCCGTATGGGAAACCGACCGCCGCGTCGCCCGGTGCAGGCGAACCACCAGTGTCGTCGTGCTCGAGCGATGCGAAGACGGTGCGGTCTTGCACCGGTGGCGCGGTGCGAAGCCACCGAACGCCGAAGAGATGCACCCTCCCGTCGGGCCATAGTAGTGGTACGAAGTCCAGCTTGTCTTCGCACTCACCGGACACGGCATTGTAGCGCGCGAGCACGCCACCACGCGCGAAATGGATGACGCCCAACGAGTCTGAAAGCGCATTGCGACTCTGCAATACGAGCAGCAACCCATCACCGGCGCGCACGGCGTCGAGGTAGCGATGCGCTTCGTCGGGGGTAACCGGAGTCACAGGAGCGAGGACTGCGTGGATTACTCGGCCGTCGGTCACCAGCGGCGCGGCCTGACTGTCGAGCTGCACCACACGCCATCCGAGTCGTCGCGACATGTCAGCGAGTACACGCGCGCCCATCGACCCTGCGAGGTGTGACGAGAGTCGAGAGTCGCCGAATCGCCCCTGCGCCGCCTGCGGCGTCAGAAGCGCGACGAGTATCGCGATCCCTGCGACCACCGGCAGCACCACACCGGGCCGCGTCCACCATTCCTTGCCCGTCATGCTGCGCGTGCTCGCTGGCGGAACGGCGAGCTCAATTCGCGCAGTTCGTCGAGCGCGACGGCATCGCAACCGCCATGGCCATAGACAGCGACGTCGAACGCCCGAGTGAACGTTCGGAATGGCGTGTACGCGGGCGCGCCTCGGCGTCGCAGCTCGCGTGCGTAATCGCCACTCGTCTTCGATGGATGCAGACGCAATCGCTCGTCGCGACCGAGTGAGAAAATCACGCCGCGGTACAGCGCGTGCGCCGCCTCTTCGAACCGTCCCTGCGCGATCAACGTCTCGGCCGTTTGCCACGGATCATCGGTCGACATTCCCGTTCGACGACGCGTTGCGCGCAGTCCGTCTTCATCGCGGGCGCGCGCCGCAATCACGAATCGTGCGGCCACGAACAATACCAGCAGCGCGACGATTGCGAGCGCGAACGATCGCGTCGAGGGCATGTGGCGGAACAGTCGGCTCAGCTTGTCCATCCACTCGCCGAGCCAGAGCAGTATCCGATCGGCGAACGACCGCCGGAGCGAGCGGCGAAATGCCGGATCACGCACCACCGCCCGAACAGTGTCGTGTATCGCCGTTGCCGGCCAGCTGCGCTCGACGTGTTGCTGAAGCAGGAAGACGGCGTTCAGGGTGTGACGGGCTCCGTGGGACTCGCGATTCCCAGCTCGTCGGCCATCAGCTCGATGTCGAGCCCTTCGCTCTGAATGCGCGCGTCGTAGTACAGCAGCGTCTCGGTGATGGCGATGACCGGATAGGCGAGAATCGTATAGAATGCGCCGACGATCGCCTGCACGACGAAGTTGCCCGCAAGCGCCGCGACGAGACTCACGCCCATCGCGATCACCCAGTAGATGATCGTGACGAGTCCGAGCGTGTTGAGAATGTGCCACTTTCGCCCTCGCGAGAGGGCGGACGTTCTCGAGAATGCCTTCAGGAGGCTTGCGTCCTCGAGAATGATCGCCGGTACCAGCGCGAACAATCGTGCGACGACGTAGAGCGAGCCGACGATCAGCGCCAGCAGGCCGAGTGTCAGAAGGAAATAGCGAAGGACCGCCGCGACGAGCACGCGCGGCAGTCTGGGAAGCGCACGCCGTACTGCACCTGCGACGTCGACCGCTTCACCGAGATACGCCTGAGACGCACACGTGATGATGACCGCGCTCATCAGTGCAAAGGTGATCCAGATGCCGACACCACTGATGAGTACCACCCACCATCGCGTCCCGATCCACTGCTCGGGATCGCCCAGGAACAACAGCTCGAAGACGAGCCACGGCAGATACGCGAGCGCCGAGCACATGACGAACTGGCCGTAGTGCGCACGCAGAATCTGAAACGCGGCGTCAACGATTTCGGTGACCGATCGCGGCCTGAG
>JBDUCR010000221.1:0-22737 GCA_040003345.1 bacterium | reverse complement strand
ACGAGACGGGCGTCGGAACAATCGCGCCATCGGCGTGGCGGCGGGGAAGGACAGGAACGACCGTAGCTGGCGTGTGACCCTTCGTTGCGTACGGCACATCGGCTGGCGCGCCACCTCGTGGCCAGTCGTTCTCCTTGCCCGGCGAATCGGGACGTGCGTGCGAGTTCACGTACGCCGCGACGTCGAACGCTTGCTGATCGGTCAACGTGCCTGGCTTGTCGAAGGGCATGTTGTGTCGAATGAACGACGCCGCGCGCTCGACGCGCGCCATCGACGCACCGACGCTGAACGACTGCGCTCCCCAGAGCGCTGGCACGACCGCGATGCCTGCACCGTCGGCACCATGACAGCGCGCGCAGTTCGCAGTGAACAACGCATGACCGCGCGCGCTGTCCGACGCGAGCGCCGTCATCTTCGGCATGCCTTCACCGGCGACGTGTCCCCCGGGAGCCGCGGAGCTCGAGATGAACGACAGGTACGCGACGATGTCCACCATCTCGCGGCTGCCTGTGGGCAGTGAGCGTCCCGCGAGGCTGCGCGTGAAGCAGTAGTTCACGCGATCCTCGAGGGGCACGACCGCGCCTGAGCGATCGATGTAGCGAGGAAAGCGATTGAGCACTCCCGCCAGCGGCGCCGCGTTGGGCCTGAGACCGCGATCCAGATGGCAGCTGGTGCATCGAAGATTTCCGCCGACATAGGTCGGAAGCGAATCCGGCGTATGCTCGACGAGCGCCAACCCTCTCCTGATCGATTCGCCGAGCGGACCAGTGGGAATCGCCGAGTCGGCGAAGGCGATTGGAACTGGCGCGTTGGGCGCTGGCGCCACAGCAGCTTGCGGCGTCTTCGCTACAGACGGCGGCGGCGACGCATCGCGGCAGCCGACCGCACCGCCCGTTGCCGCGCCCAGCAGGGCCACAATGTAAGATCGAAATGAGTGCACGCGCGCACTCTGCCGTCCGATACTCAGGAACGCAAGGGGCATTGCACTTGCTCTTGTTTCCGTCGCTCGTCTGCCGCAATCTTGTGTGCCGACGGCGACGCCCACCGGTGTCGCCCGATCTTCCCTCCCTCCCGCCGCTCCCGCCGGCCCCACCGAGCCGACACGCTGCGCTCCGCCGTCCGTATTCTCGCGTACTCGACGATGAGTGCGTTCATCCTTGCACGGCCACTGGCCGCGGAAGGGTGCGCCCTAACGGAGTCGCGCGCGAGACTGGCAACCATGAGTGGCGTCCGCATCACGTCGCTCGACATCGTGACGAGCGGACCGTCGCTGCCCGGTCCCGCGAACGTGATCTCGGGGCTACACGCGATCTCGCAACAGAGCGTGATTCGGCGACAGCTGCTCTTCGCCGTGGGCGACACGGTCGACACGTTGCTCGTCGGCGAGACGATGCGCCGACTGCGTGCGCAGCGTCTCTTCTCCGACGCGGTGATTCTCGCCACGCGCTGCGACACGACCGGGGGCGTCGCGCTTGCCTTGCATACACGGGACACGTGGACGTTGCGCCCTACGGCGCGTCTCCGTGCACCATGGCAGCTTTCGGTCGGCGTCGAAGACCGCAACTTTCTCGGTACGGGCCGCACGGTCGCTCTCACGCGCGAGATGACGCTACGCGGCAACGGTGCCGCGCTCGCGTTGTTCGATCCGTTCATCCTTGGCTCGAGCCTCGCCGGAAACCTGCGTATCGCGAATCTCGCGGGCGCGCATTCGCTGCGTCTTGGAATGCGGCGACACGAGTACAGCGTGTTCGACGGATGGCGCGCCGAGGGGAATTTCTCGCGCCTGTCATATCGCGACACGATCGCTGATGAGAAGAGCCTTCACACCATCAGCGCGATGACGTTGTTCGGTCGGCGCGTGGGCAATGGTGTCTCAGGAGTGACGATGCTGCTCGCGGGCGCAGAATTCGACAGCGCAGCGAGCATTTCGCCATCGCGACGCAGTGTCCTTTCCGGAATGCCGCACGTGCGCAGCTTCATTGGCCTCGATGCCGGTGTTCAGCGTCGCACGGCGCAGTTCGATAGTGCGAGCTGGATTGTCCCGGGCCGCGGCTTCCTCGACGTTCCGCTCGGATGGGAGGGCGAAGGAATCGTAAGTGGCGGTTACGAGCGCGACGCGCGCACGGGCGCGCTCAAGCTCGATGGATGGATGGGTCGGGTCTTCCTGCCGAGTCGGGGACAGATTCTCATGCTCGACGGATGGTTCTCGGGCTACTTCGGTCGGCAGGTCGACCAGAACCAGATCGCTCGCGCGTCCGTCTCCTGGTATGCGCAAGCGGCGCGGGGTATGTGGGGCCTGCGCGTGACCGCCGAGCAGTTGCTCGAGCTCGATCCCGATCGGCGAGCGCTGTCGCTGATGCCGCTTGCGGACTACACGGCGCCGGTCGTGCGCCAATACTCGAACCGCGGTGGCAACTCGCTCGCTGCCTCGATCGATCGTGACGTCAACGTCATGCACGTCGGAGCCGCATCCGTATTGAATGCGGGCGGCTTCCTTGCCGGTTCGTACCGGCGGAACGTGTTCGACGTGCCCGGCGGCGAGCTCACGGCCGGCGTCGTCGGCGCGCGAATCAGGCTGCTTTCAGCGAACGGAACAGTGAGTAGCATTCGCGTCGATGTGGGGTACCCTGTGGTGCGCTCGGCGGTACTGCCATCGTCGCCGTTTCTGACGGTGACGTATGGCACGCTGTTCGACGCAAGTCGTCAGCGAGACGGCAGGCGCGTGTATTAAGGGCCCACAGCCGAGTTTCCCAGAGTAGACTCTGTCGGAACCTTTGGCACCGGAGCGAGCTTTGCGTGTGGAGGCCCACGCGTCCGTAGTTCGCGATTGCCACCCGCAGGAGCTCGAATGACGACTACCGTTTGGCCATCGGCGACGCCCGAGCCGTCCGCCGCTGATCGAGTACAGCGTGCACTCGCGCTGCTCGAACGGGCGCGGCAGCACACGCTCGCGATCATTGCGCCCCTCTCGTACGAGGATGTCGCAGCGCAGCATGATCCGCTGATGAGCCCCATTCTCTGGGACCTCGGTCACATCGCCGCGTTCGAGAAGCTCTGGTTGTTGCAAAACCTCGACGGTCCGATCGAGTTCTCGGAGATGCCGGGGACGTACAATCCGTTCGAGCATCCGCGTGCCGTGCGCGGCGCGCTTTCATTGCCCACGCTGGCGGGGCAGCGCGACGAGCTTGCGCGTGTGCGTCAGGCGGTGCGTACCCGGCTCGCCAACGAGAAGTTCGACGCGAGCAAGCCACTCATGCGCGACGCGTACGTCGTCCGCATGGTCGCGCAACACGAGCGACAACATCAGGAGACGATTCTTCAGACGTTGCAGCTCAAGCAGGGCGATCCCTACGAACCGTCGCGCGCGTTGCCGTTGCCGCGTGGGCGACCATCGGAAATCGAAGGCGCGATGGTGCTCTGCAAGGGAGGTCGTGTACGCATCGGCACGGATGATCGCAGTGAGAGTTACGACAACGAGCGTCCCGCACACGACGTGGAGCTTGCTCCCTTCTTTATCGACATCACCGCCGTCACGAATGGCGCGTATCGCGAGTTCGTCGACAACGGCGGCTACGACATCCGACAATACTGGAGCGACGCGGGTTGGGCGTGGCGCACGGAATCGAACACGCGCGCGCCGAAGCACTGGGCGCAGGACAGCAAGGGACAATGGAGAGTGCGCGCATTGGATCGCGTCGAGCGTCTCGATCCACTGCGCCCGGTATGTCACGTGTGCTTTTACGAGGCAGAAGCGTATGCGAAGTCGGTGGGCAAGCGTCTCCCGACGGAACAGGAATGGGAAGCCGCCGCGACGTGGAATCCCGAGCACGCCCGACAGCAGCAATATCCATGGGGCGACGAGCCACTCACGCCGGAATTCGCGAACGTCGACCAGCTGTCATTCGGCGTTTCGCAGGTGAATGCATACCGAAAGAATGTGTCGCCAATCGGCTGTTACGGCATGATCGGCGATGTATGGGAGTGGACGTCGAGCGATTTCGCTGGCTATCCCGGCTTCACCGCGTTTCCGTATCCGGAATACTCCGAAGTGTTTTTCGGCAACGAATACAAGGTGCTGCGCGGTGGCTCGTGGGCGACGGCGGCTGACGTTGCGCGCCCAACGTTTCGCAACTGGGACTATCCGATTCGTCGCCAGATTTTCGCGGGCTTTCGCTGTGCGCGCGATGCGTGACGGCTCAGCGGTTACCGCGCGGTCGCCAGCACAGCCCGATGCGCGTACGCGCATGCTCACTGATGTGCGCGCCGGCCTGCTGCGCGACGGACAGAAGGAGCTTCCGCCTACGTACTTCTACGACGCACGCGGCTCCCAGCTGTTCGACGAGATCACTCGGCTCGATGAGTACTATCCCACGCGCGCCGAACGTGCGCTGCTCGAACGGTGTGCGCCGGAGATCGTGCGGGAAACCGACCCACGTGCGCTCGCGGAGCTTGGTGCCGGCACGGCAACGAAGTCACGCGTCCTCCTGCGTGAGCTCACACGGCATGGACCGGCGCAGTATCTGCCGCTCGACGTCGATGGCGACACGCTC
Organism: bacterium; assembly: GCA_040003345.1. GTDB lineage: Bacteria > Gemmatimonadota > Gemmatimonadetes > Gemmatimonadales > Gemmatimonadaceae > AG11. The sequence goes on along the minus strand of JBDUCR010000221.1, from coordinate 18,187 downwards.
GAGCTCACCGCCTCTGCACTGCGACTCGAGTTTCCCACGCTCGAAGTCGTGCCCATCATCGCCGACATGCGCGACGACGTGGCCGCGCACGGCGCGCGGCATCCTCTGCTCTATGCATTCCTTGGCAGCACGATCGGCAACTTCGATCACGATTCCGCACGTGAGCTGCTGCAGCGGATTCGTGCGACGTTGCGTCCGACGGATCGCCTGCTGCTCGGTGTGGATCTGGTGAAGGATGTCGCTGTGCTCAACGCGGCGTACAACGACGCGCGCGGCGTGACCGCGGAGTTCAATCTGAACGTGCTCCGCGTATTGAATCGCGAGCTGGGCGCTGACTTCGACATTGACGCATTCGCGCACCATGCATTTTACGATGTTGCCGCGGCGCGCATCGAAATGCATCTCGTGTCGCGCGGAGCGCAACGCGTGCACATACCAGGCGTGGGAGACGTGCATTTTACCGACGGCGAATCAGTGCGCACGGAAATCAGCTGCAAGTATGACCGCAGCTCCGCGACGGCGTTGCTGGAGAGCGCGGGCTTCCGGCTCACGGACTGGCTCACCGAGCCGCACCCGCTCGTCGCGCTCGCAGTGGCCGAGCCAACGGCGTGAGTACGGAGTCGCGCGCGCGCGCGAATTGGGTCGAGAGTTACGTTCGAGAGCACTGCTTTGCGGCTCCGGCGACGAACGTGCTTTCCTTCGGCGCAGAGCTCGAGCTTCTCGCCTTCGATGACAGCACACAGGCAATTGCGCCGATCTTTCCCTGTGTGGGAAAGAGTTGTTCGCTCGATCTCGTGCGTGACGTCGCGCGTCGTCGAGCGTGGCGCGAGACCGTGTCCGACAAAGGCGTCCCTCGCTTCGTGAGCGAGAATGAGGCGTCGCTCACGTTCGAGCCAGGCGGACAGATCGAGTACGCGAGCGCGGTGCACGGATCGATCGATGGCGTGCTGCGCGAACTGTGTTCCGTCGAGACGCAACTGCGCGAGAGCGCGGAACAGTGCGGGATTCAACTCCTGACGGCTGGCGTCGATCCATTCAATGCCGCGAGCGACGCGCCGCTGCAGCTCACAGCGGCCCGCTATTCAAGGATGGCGCGCCACTTCGCGACAATCGGTCCCGACGGAGCGCGCATGATGCGGCAGACCGCGAGCCTTCAGGTCAACATCGGCGGCATATCTGCGCTCGAGCGATGGGGTGTCGCCAACGCGATTGCGCCGTGGCTCGTCGGCATGTTCGCGAATTCCGCGCGCTATGCCGGTGGGGACACCAACTGCGCCAGCTATCGCGCCGAAACGTGGCGTGGTGTGGATCCGAGTCGGACGGGACTCTTTCGCGGTGACGATGCCGTGCACGAGTACGCCGAATTCGCGCGCGATGCGCGCGCCTTTCTCGCGGATGATGGTTCGTCGTGTTTTGTCGATCTCGACGCCGGTCTCGTCACCGAGTCTACGCTCGCAACGCATCTCTCGACATTGTTCCCCGAGGTGCGGCCGCGCGGTTACCTCGAGCTGCGATCGCTCGATGCGATCGATGACTCGTCGCGGCGCGCGGCTATGGCATTGGTCGCTGGTATCATCGGCGACGATGAAGCCGCGCGTGATGCGTCGGCGCTCATCGGTGAAGCGGACGAGGCGTTATTGCTGCGAGCGGGACGCCGCGGGTTGGTCGACGAGACCCTTGCCTCCAAGGCCGGCGAACTGGTGCAGATCGCGTTGGGGGGCTGCCGGCGTCTCGGATCGGCTGTCGTTTCGGAGGAGGCGTCATCGCTGCTTGGGGCTCAAGCCACTGCCAGGCTCGACGCGGCGCATCAGGCGGTTTCGGCGCGCATCGTGCACTGAACGGGTTCAGGCGCAGCTCCAACGGTGCGAGCATTTCGCCAGCGCAGCGTTGCCCGCATTCCGGCGCTTCTGGCGGCGCCAAACGCGACAAGGATGAGTTGTGATCTCAGCCCCATTTGAGTCAGCGGACGCGCATCCGACAGCTCTGCCCGTCGGAGGCGAAGCATCTGAAATGTCGCTCGATCCATTCGCTGGCGAGCGGCCGCAAACAGCCACTTTCCGTGCACACGACTGGAGCGCGACGCCACTCGGCGCCGAGCACACGTGGTCGGCCAGTCTGCGACGCAGTGTCGATCACATTCTCTGGTCCGATTTTCCCAATCTGTTGCTCTGGGGTCCCGATCTGCTGCAACTGTACAACGAGAGCTACCATGAGCTGATGGGCAATGTCGGACCCTCAGAGCTCGGTCAGCCCATTCGACAGAGTGCGTCGCAAGATTGGGATCTCAACGCGCCATACTACGCGCGCGCGATGGCGGGCGAGACGGTGTCGCGCGAGGATCCAGGAGTCGCCGTGACACGGAACGGCAAGACGGAGCGCGTGCCTCTCACGCTGTCGTACTCGCCAATCTTCACGGCGCGGCCCGTTGTCGGCGGAGTGCTCATCACCGTGTTCGAGGCATCGCGCGCGGAGACTGCGGAGCGTCCGTACAGCGTCAGTTAGCGTGTCGTAGCGAGGCCGCGGCACATCGGGGACCTCCCGCGTCTTCGCTCCGAGGCATACGTTTTCTAAACGTCTGCCATACAGCCGAGCGACAGCGGTGGCTTGGTTTATCGTCTCCCTCTCCAGGACGTTTACATGCGGTCCCTGACTTTCGCCGTCGCGAGCGTGCTTGCGCTCGCGGCGGCTCCCGTGCCCGCGCTTCGCGCGCAGGGCGTCGGTCGCATTCAGCTCGACACTTTCGTGCTCGACAACGGCCTCAAGGTCGTGCTGGCGCCTGATCACTCGACGCAGGTCGTTGCCGTCAACGTCTGGTACAACGTCGGCTCGCGCAACGAACAGGCCGGTCGCACCGGATTCGCGCATCTGTTCGAGCACATGATGTTTCAGGGATCGGCGAACGTGCCCAAAGGCACGCACATGTCGATGATCGCGCAAGCCGGCGGCCAGATGAATGGCAGCACGCAGGACGACCGTACGAACTATTGGGAGGTGCTGCCCTCCAATCGTTACAACATGGGTCTCTGGCTCGAAGCGGATCGCATGCGATCGCTCGCGATCACGCAGGCCAACTTCGAGAACCAGCGCGAGACGGTAAAGGAAGAACGTCGTCTTCGCATCGACAACCAACCGTACACGGGTGCCTTTCTCAAGGGCGTGACGGCACCATTCGATTCGAAAAGCTGCTTCGCCTATGGTCATGAGCTCATCGGTTCGATGACCGACCTCAACGCCGCGAAGACAGAGGATGTCAAGGCGTTCTTCGATCTCTACTACACGCCAAACAACGCGACACTCACCGTGGTCGGCGACTTCGATCCCGCCGAAGCGAAGCAGCTGATCAAGCAATACTTCGCCAGTATTCCGCGCGCGAAGGACGCACCGCCCGTCACGTGCGACGCGAAGTTCAATGCGGGCGAAAAGCGCGAGACCGTCACCGACGAGAAGGCCACGCTGCCAGCGCTGCTGCGAATCTTCCTCGTGCCCGAATACAAGAATCAGGATCACGCTGCACTCGAGCTGCTGGCCACAATCCTCGGCGGCGGCGAGAGCTCGCGAATGAATCGCGCCATCGCGCGCGACGCCAAGGCTGCGTTGACGACGCAGGTCCTCCTCGACGTCACTGGCCCGCATCGCGGGCCGAGTACCTTCGCTGCGCTCGCCATCGCGAATCAGGGTGTCACGACGGACTCGCTCGACAAGCTCATCTCCGCCGAGATCGCAAAGGTCGCGGCCGACGGCGTGACGGACGCTGAGCTCTCGAAGGCAAAGAATAGCCGCCGCGCGGATGTGATCTTTGGGAAGCAGGAGGCGCTTAACACCGCAGAGGCAATTCAAAGCGCGAATATGTATCTCGGCGATCCGGGAGCGATCAACACTGATCTCGCGCGCTATATGAAGGTGACGAAGGAGGACCTCATGCGCGTGGCGAAGCAGTATCTGCGTCCGGACAACTCGACCGTCATTCTGATCAAGCCGCCCGAAGGGCCCCGTCCATGAGCCGAATGATTCGAGACACACTCAGCGCACGCAGCATACGCGGCATGAGCGCGCTGCTGGTGATTTTCAATGCGCCATTCATCGTGCACGCGCAGGCACCGACCAAGGCGCCGCCTCCTGGCCCCGTGAAGCCCGCAGCAATTCCCGCATTTCAGGAAGCAGCGTTGCCGAACGGATTGCACATCATGCTCGTCGAAAGCAAGCGACAGCCCGTGGTGTCACTCGCCCTGATGCTTCCGGCTGGCAGCTCGTACGATCCGGCTGGCAAGGAAGGACTTTCGTCGATAGCCGCGTCTCTCCTTAGCAAGGGAGCGGGCTCGCGCACGGCAGACCAGGTGTCATCGGATATCGAGAGCGTTGGCGGGTCGCTCAATGCGTTCTCCGGTGTGGACTTCATGACTGTACGCGCCACGGTGCTTGCCGACAACGCGCCGTTGGCCTTCGAGCTCTTGTCTGACGCCGTCGCTCGCCCGTCATTCTTACCCAATGAAGTGGAGCTCGCGCGCACTCAGGCGCTCTCGGCTCTCCAGCTCGAGTTGTCGCAGCCAGGCTCGCTCGCGGAGAGGTTCTTCGCCGCACAGTTGTTCGGCGCACATCCGTACGGCAAGCGCCTCACTGCGACCACTGTGCGTTCACTCACGAACGACGACCTTCGCTCCTTTCAGAAATCGCTGCTTGTGCCCAAGGGAGCACTCCTTGTTGTCGCTGGAGACATCACGCTCGCACGCGCACAGGCGCTCGGCCAGCAATATTTCGGCAAGTGGACGGGAGCGGCTGCGAACACGGCGAAGCGCCCCACACCGCCGACACGGCCGCGCACGGAGATCCTCCTCGTGCATCGTCCCGGTTCTGTTCAGAGCAACATCATCGTCGGCAATCTGACGTACGCGCCGTCCAGCCCGAGCTATTACGCGCTCAGCGTGGGAACCCGTATACTCGGCGGCGGCAGCGACGGCCGGCTCTTCAAGACGCTTCGCGAGCAGAAGAGCTGGACCTACGGGGCATACGCCAACCTTACACGCAACAAGGACGTCGGCACCTTCGAGGCGACCGCCGAAGTCCGCAACGCCGTGACGGACTCCGCGCTCACCGAACTGTTGAAGATCGAGAAGAGCCTCGGCACGACACCATCGCCGGCACAGGAGCTCGAGGCCGCAAAGGGAGGACTCGTCGGCAGCCTGCCACTCCAGCTCGAAACCGCGCAAGGAATCGCCGAGCAGGTGGGTCGTTACACGATGCTTGGGCTGCCGAAGGATTTCATTCGCACACTGCGTCCGCGGCTCGCCGCTGTCAGCGCAGCGGAAGTCGAAGCAGCATCAAAGTCGTACATGCGTCCCGACCAATCACTCATTGTCGTCGTCGGCGACGGCGCGCAGATCTACGACAAGCTCGCGAAGATCGCACCGACGCGCATCGTGAATGCGCAGGGCGACGCGATGACACCCGCCGATCTCGTGCAGCGCACAACGTCGCTACCGGTCGACGTCACGAAGCTCGTTACTCGCACGGATAGCTTCACTGTTCTCGTGCAGGGCAACCCACTCGGCTACCAGATCTCGTCACTCAAGAAAACGGCGACCGGCTTTGCGTACAAGACGACTGCGCTCATCGGACCCATCATGCAGCAGACCATCGAGACGACGTTCGCCACCGATCTATCGCCGCAAGCGGTGAAGGGCGGCGGTAAGATGCAGGCGCAGGACGTCCTGCTCGACGTCACTTATGCGAATGGCCGCGCGAAGGGAAACTCCACGACACCCACGGCGGCTGGAATGAAGCACGTGGTGATCGATACGACCATCGCACCCGGTGTGCTCGACGACAACATGATCGCGTCGCTCGTGCCCGGCCTCGCGTGGACGCCCACGGCGAAGTTCACCGTGAGCGCGTTTGACGCCGCAACGGGATCCATACGCCAGCTCACTATGACGGTCGCCGCAACCGAGTCCATCACAGTGCCCGCGGGCACGTTCCCTTCGTATCGCGTGGAGCTCACCGGACAGGAGCAGCCGCTTACGTTCTTCATCACCACGGCCGCGCCACACCGAATCGTCAAGATGGCCTTTGCCGGTGCGCCGGTAGAATTCGTGCTGGTGAAATAGTCGTGCTGATCATCACTGAGGCGCAGGTCCCGTCGCTGCTCCCGATGGGCGAGTGCATGGATGTCATGGCGAGCGCACTGACCACGCTCGCCCGCGGCGGCGCCATTCTGCCGCTGCGTCCATTGATGCGGATTCCGCAAAAGGCCGGCATTCTCGGCATGATGCCCGCCTACATGGACGCGCCTGATTCGCTCGGCGTGAAGATCATCACCGTGTTCAATGGGAATCACGGCACGGAGTACGATTCGCATCAGGGCGTAGTACTTCTCTTCGAGGCGAGCCACGGCTCCATCGTGGCCGTGATCGATGCAAGCTCAGTTACCGCGATTCGCACCGCCGCGGTGTCCGGCGTCGCCACGCGACTGCTCGCGCGCGACGACGCACACGACCTCTGCATTCTTGGATCCGGAGTGCAGGCGCGCACGCATCTCGAGGCCATGCGTATTGCGCGGCAGATCACTCGCGTGCGGGTCTGGAGCAGGAACACCGGGGCCGCACGCGCCTTCGCGCGCACGGAGAGCGATCGCTACGGCATCAACGTCGAAGCGATCGACTCGGCGAAGCTTGCGGTGGAAGGAGCCGACATCATCTGCACCACGACGTCAGCGCGCGAGCCGATTCTCGAAGGAGACTGGATTGCGCCTGGCGCTCATGTCAATGCGGTGGGCTCGAGCACTTCCACCGCGCGCGAGCTCGACTCGCATGCCGTGGCGCGCGCGCACATGTACGTGGATCGACGCGAGTCAGCGTTGAACGAAGCGGGAGATTTCCTGATTCCGAAGAGTGAGGGCCTGATCGGCGACGACCACATTCGCGCCGAATTGGGTGAGCTTCTGCTCGGCGCGAAGCCGGGGCGAACGTCGCCGACGGACATCACGTTGTTCAAGTCGCTGGGGCTCGCGGTCGAAGACGTAGCGGCCGCACATCACATCTACACGCAGGCGATGCAGCGCGGAATCGGAACCTCCGTCGAGATGGGTGGAAGACGGACAGCAACCATCTGAGCAATCCGTCAGCGAGTTGCGGATGCGGACGGCTGCAGCGCTTCCCGCACACGCTCTATGAGCTGCGCTCCGTCGAACGGCTTTGAGAGTGTGCTCGTGAATGCGTCGTCGCTCAGAAGACTCGCGTCGGCAGTCGCCCCCGTGTAGCCAGACATCACCACTGCCGAAAGCTCCGGGCGGTTGGCGCGTAAGGCACTGAGGAGCGACCATCCGTCCATACCTGGCATCATGACGTCGGTCAGCAGCACGCCGATGCTCGGTTTCTCGCGCCACCAGATGACGAGCGCCGCCTCGGCGCAATCCGCGTCGAGCACGCGATGGCCGGCGCGCTCGAGGAGACGCTTCACTGCCTGACGCACCGTTTGTTCGTCTTCGACGAGCAGAATGGTGGCTGCCTGCGGCGAGATCGCGTCCGGCACGACCGAGGATGAAGTGACCCGTGGAATCACTGCGGCCTCGCGTGTGCTCAGCGGAAGCGACATGCGTACTGTCGTGCCCTGATCCCGCGCACTCTCGATCACCATCGATCCTCCTGACTGCTCGATGATGCCGTGGACGATCGAAAGACCAAGCCCAGTGCCTTGCCCGCGTGGCTTCGTGGTGAAGAACGGCTCGCACGCACGTTTCTGCGTATCGATGCTCATTCCGATTCCCGTATCGCGCACAGCAAGCAGCGCGCAGGGCGCGGCGCCGGATCGCACGATAGACGTCGCCACGTACACCGTGCCACCCGCCGGCATCGCGTCGCGTGCGTTGACGATGAGATTCATCAGCACCTGCTGCAGCTGGTCCGAATCGCCATTCACCGCCACCGGGCCGGGATGAAGATCCATCTCGACATGCACTTGCTCGCCGACAAGCCGCGACAAGATGTCGTGCATCTCCGTGACGAGTGCGTTGACATCGATGCGCGCGCTCTCGATGAACTGGCGTCGCCCGAAGGTGAGCAGCTGCCGCGTGAGTGTCGTCGCGCGTCTGGCCGCTGTCGCCGCCGCTTCGACGTCGATCGCCGCTGGATGCTTTTCCGTCAACTCGCCTTTCGCAAGGTCGAGATTGGCGATGATCGCTGTGAGAATGTTGTTGAAGTCGTGCGCGATACCGCCAGCCAGTTGTCCAACCGCGTCCAGTTTCTGCGAGTGCCTTAGCTGTTCGTCACGCTCGCGCAGCGCCCGCTCGGACGAGCGCAAGTCCGTCACGTCCCGACTCACCGTAATGACAGATTCCACTCGCCCGTCGGGCGCGCGCTGTGGCGCGAGGCGAGCCTCGAACCATCGTTGCCCGCTCGCGCCGAGATAGGTCGAGTCGAAGGAAATGGCCGTACCCGTCGCAACGACATGATCGACCGCCTCTCGCCATCCATCCGCGAATTGCGGATCACAGCCGACCTCCTCGGCAAGTTCGGCGTGATTCCGGCCGAGAAATGCACTCGATGGAATTCCAAGAGTACGCGAGACGACGGAGTTCACGTACAGGTGTCGCCCATTTCGATCGAGACGAGCAATGATGTCTGGGGCATCTTCCACGAGCGCACGGAACTCTTCGCTTCGACGATAGTTCGCGTCCATCGTGAGCCGCGTCTCTCGCTGCAATCGTCGCGTGAGCACCACACCAAATCCCACCAGCAACACTCCGACGAATAGCGTCAGAAGGCCGAGTTGCAGCGGGAGCATTCGCGTCGCGTCGCCGAGCCCGTTGGAGAACTCCGTTTCCGCCAGTGTCAGTTCGCGGTCCAGCTCCTCGACCCTGAGCAACAATGCGGCCCGCGCGCGCGCATCACCGCGTACGCCCGCCAGCACCGCTGCTGTGCGACGCAGGCTGTCGATGAGCGAATCGCCGCGCACCCAACTTTGCACGGCGCGCCGCACGTCCGGCACCTGGCTGAAGGCCGGATACAGGCGCGCCATGGCGCGTGCGTCGTCGGGCTTGTTTCCGCCTTCGGCGAATGCGCGCACTGCAACGTCGTAGTCGGGCTCTGGCGAGTCGAGCTCGATGCGCGCACGATGATCGGCGAGCGGAATACGAAGCGCGAGCTCGAACTGCGCGAGCGTCGCGCCAGACGTCGGATCGGCGAGACGATGGAGCGCGATGACCGCCTCCTTTTGCCCCTTTGCCCAAAGACTCTCACCGCGAACGTATGCGGCAGCCGTTCCCTGCACTTTGAGACAGCCCCATGCCATCGCGACGAGCGCGACGACCACGAGCGTCATCGCCACCGTTTCCCACACCATTCGCGGATGCGATCGAGACGATGACGCTGGACGCGTCGGCGTGGCGAGTGGCTGCTTCATTGGCAGAGGTATCGGCATTCCCACTCGCATGCAGCACGCAGGCGATGTTACGCCAGCGCGGTCCGCGAGAAGACGAGACTGAGTGTCGAACCCTTGGCGAGCTCGCTTTGCATCGATAGCACGAATCCCAGCGACTCGCACAGCGCCCGGGAGATGCGCAGTCCGAGACCCGTTCCCCCGAAGCGGGCGTTGGTATCCTCCTCCGCCTGCTCGAAGGCCTCGAACACCCGCGCCTGTGCGTCGGGAGCGATGCCGATGCCGGTGTCGGTCACATCGAGGCGACGCGGAACGCCCGAGTCTGGATCGCAGACGATCGTGACGGACACACGTCCGCCGGCGGGCGTGAACTTGAGCGCGTTGCCCACGAGGTTGATCAGCACCTGGCGCAATTTGCTCTCGTCCGTGTGCAGGGGCGCAAGCGGCTCTTCCGGACGCTCGCCGCGATCGATCTCCACACCGAGTGAGACGCCGGCCGCAACCGCTTCATCCGCAAAGTTGTCGCACACCGATCGCGCAAGATCGTCGATGTGAACCCAGGTGCAGCGCAGCTGCAGCTCGCCCTGCTCCACCTTTGAAAGATCGAGGATGCGATCCACGAGCTCCAGTAGATGTCCGCCGTTGAAGCTGATGCGCTCGGCGTACGTGAGCTCGCGCGCGCCAAGTACCTTGGTGCTGTTGCGGCACAGGACGTTCGCGAAGCCGATGATGGAGTTGAGCGGCGTGCGAAGCTCGTGACTCATGTTCGCCAGGAATTCGGACTTCGCACGATTCGCCGCCTCGGCAGTGTTTTTTGCGAGGTGCAGTTGAATATTGGCGCGTCCCAGCGCTGCGCGCGTCTCCGCCGTCTTGCGCGTAGCCGCGCGAAGTTCGATTTCGTTGAGTGCAATCGCGGCGAGATCGGTGAGCGCGAGAATATCGTCTGCGTCCCAGTGGCGCGGTCGCGTGTCCATGGCGCAGAACGCGCCGATTGGTTGTCCGCTGATCACCAGCGGAATCCCGACATAGGCACCGATGCCGAGCGACTTGACTGTCGGCACGTTTCGATAGCGGGGATGTGCGCCGGTATCAGAGATCACGAGCGGCTCCGTTGACTGAAGCGCGTAATGGCAGAACGTCATGCCGGTGATCTCGCGCTTCGCCGACAGCAGTCCGCCAAAGCCGCACGTCGACTTGTAGAAGTCGCGATGCTCGTCGACGATAGAGATGAATGCCGCCGGCGCGAGGAGGAGCTTGACGGCGAGTCGCGTCAGTCGATCAAAGGCTTCCTCACGCGTGGAATCGAGCAGCTCCGTTTCACGAACAACGTCGAGCCGAGTGGGATCTGCCACGACTCGCCTGAGTGGATCCACTTCGTCCGCCGATTGATCCCGCACGAGCTTTACGTCGAGCTGCTTCCTAATGCTGCTCAGCAGATCGACTGACGTGAACGGCTTCTGAACGAACACGACTTCCGACGCATCGATGCCGCGGCTCATGATCTCGTTGCCGCCGTATCCCGACATGAAGACCGCTCTGATCCCGGGACGTACTCGGCGCAGCTTCTCGACGACTTCCGCGCCGTTCATGCCCGGCATGACCGCGTCAGACAGCACGAGATCGATCGGCCCGGTATGCACCTCGCACACCGACAGCGCCGTCTGTCCGTCGCACGCGTCCAGAACGACATATCCCTTGGCGCGCAATGCGCGGCAAGCGACCTGCCTCACCCAGAAATCATCGTCGACGACGAGGATGGTTTCCGTGTTCGTACGGGCGTCCAGTTCGGTCGCGCGCTGCGTCGACACTACGATCTCACTGGCGGGAACGCGTTCGGCATATCCGGAGGTACGATTGGTGTGAATGGCGCAGCTGGCGACGGTGCGCCCTCAGGCTAGTATCGGCCGCAGAGGCCGGAATCTTAGCGAGTCGGAAGTTCTCGCTCTCGCTTCAGCCCGCCCGTGCGCGCTGAAGATCGCCGCTCAGAGTGCCGACACTGAAGCGCAGGGCACCGCTTCGCGGGCCTTTCCCCTCCTCGGACACTACCGCGAGACCTCATGTGATCGAGTACCACTCCGTGACCGGTAGCATCGGCCGACTCACCTGCGGGCTGAAGTGCGGCGCGACTTCCGACCGGTCGGCGCCCTAGCCGTATGCACGCGCTCCTCGACCACCAGCTTCGCGAGTATTTTGGAGCCCCGGAGAACGTCCCGCCGATGCTCGCCGCGTTTCTCGTGGCGGTCGACTCGGCCTATCTGCGCTCGAACGTCGATCGTACGATGCTCGAGCACTCCATGGAGACCACATCCAGCGAGCTCGTCGACCGGCTCGGCCGATTGCACGGTGCCCTGTCCGACAGCCAGCTCGCCAAGGAAGAGCTCAATCAGGCCGTCTCACTGCTCTCCGCTACGCTGGACTCCACCACTGACGGCATCCTCGTCGTGGATGGCGGTGGCAAGATGGTCCGCATGAACAGGAAGTTCATTGAGCTGTGGAGGATGCCCGATCACGTCGTCGCGTCGTGTGACGACAATCTCGCCCTCGAGTTCGTGCTCGAACAGCTCGTTGATCCTGACCAGTTCATCCGGAAAGTCCGCGACCTGTACGATCAGCCCGGCGCCGAAAGCTTCGATGCGCTCACCTGCAAGGACGGACGCATCTTCGAGCGATACTCGCTTCCGCAGCAGATCGACGGACAGATCGTCGGACGCGTGTGGAGCTTCCGCGACATCACCGTGCGTCGACAGCTCGAGGAGCAGCTGCGACAATCGCAGAAGATGGAAGCGGTTGGTGCGCTCGCCGGCGGCATTGCGCACGATTTCAACAACCTGCTCACGGTGATTCGCGGCCATGCCGAGTTTCTCAAGGACGCATTCGACGAATCGAGTCCCGAGCGGCACGACATCGACGAGATCACGATCGCAGCGGATCGCGCTGCATCGCTGACGCATCACCTGCTCGCGTTCAGCCGCAAGCAGATGCTGCAGCCGGTCGCGCTCGACCTCAATGGCGTCATCACCTCTGTCGCGCCGATGCTCCGTCGCCTCATCGGAGAGCACATCGAGATTCACATCGTGCCCGGGTCCGCACTGGGCGTCGTCACGGCGGATCCCAGCCAGATGGAACAGGTGCTGGTGAATCTCGTCGTGAATGCGCGCGATGCCATGCCGCATGGCGGTCGCATCGACATTCGCACCGAGAACGTGTATGTCGACGAGACGTGCGTGACCGCAGACCTTCGCAGCCTGCCAAGCGGTGCATTCGTCATGCTCACCGTGTCGGATACTGGACACGGGGTCGCCGCTGAGCATCGCGATCGGATCTTCGAGCCGTTCTTCACGACGAAGGAAATGGGCAAAGGCACCGGCCTCGGTCTCTCGACCGTGTTCGGCATCGTGAAGCAGTCAGACGGTCATCTGTTGCTTGACAGTGAAGTCGGGCGCGGAAGCAGCTTCCGGATCTACATGCCTCGGTCGACGCACCCTCGTCTGATGACGCCGCATGCGACCGCCGCGACGCCCGAGATCGGCGGCAGCGAAACGATTCTCATCGCCGAAGACGAAGAGGCGGTACGTGGTCTGGTGCGCCGGATTCTCGAGAAGAACGGCTATCGCGTTCTCGTTGCGCGCGACGGCGCTGACGCGGCGCATCTCGCAGCCGTCCATTCCGGAGAGATCCAGCTGCTCCTCACCGACGTGATCATGCCTGGCATCGGCGGCGTCGAGCTGGCGGAAAAGGTACGCGCACTGCGTCCGAACATCCACATCCTGTACATGTCGGGCTACGCCGACGAAGACATCGACCGGCGCTGCGTGCTCAGCGAAGGCGCGAGTCTGCTCGAGAAGCCGTTTACCGGAATCTCACTGACGCGCGCGGTCCGCGCTGCACTGGACAGCGCCGCTGTTGCCGTAATGCCTTAGTTGCCCGCTGTTGCCGTTGTTGTCGTTGTTGCCAGCCCGTAGCTTTTCAGCATGCGCATCCTGTTTGCTGAGGACGATCGCCAGCTGCGGACTTCCGTCGCGCGCGGGCTTCGCGAGGCATCATACATCGTCGACCAGGCAGCCACCGGGCCGCAGGCGATCGCACTCGAGTCGATAAACGACTTCGACGCGATCATCCTCGACGTCATGCTTCCCGGAACGTCCGGCCTGCACGTCTGCCATGCGATCCGCGCACGAGGAAGTGCGGTTCCCATTCTCATGCTCACCGCCCTTGACGCCGTAGAACATCGCATCGCCGGGCTCGACGCCGGCGCAGATGACTATCTCGTCAAGCCATTCGATTTCGGCGAGCTGCTCGCACGCCTGCGCGCCCTCACCCGACGTCGCGCCGATGCATCCACATCAGCCTTTATCACAGTGGGCGATCTGGTCATCGACACGATGCGTCACTCCGTGCAACGTGGCGAACGTGCGATCGCGCTGACCGCGAAGGAGTTCGCCTTCCTGCTGTATCTCTCGCGCAACGCGGGACGCGTCGTCACTCGCGCCGAGCTGATCACGCATGTGTGGGACGACGCGCCAAACAGCTACTCCAACATCATCGACGTCTATGCGAGCCGACTCCGCCGCAAGATCGATGGCGGCGAGCCTGACCGGCTCTTTCGAACACTTCGCGGAAGCGGCTTTCTGCTCGAGGCGCCAGTGGTTCCGATCGTCACACCCGCCGCGATGACGAAACGATCCGCTCAACGGCGCGGATAATACCGCGTGCACGCGTGGCCCTCGTCGCTTCGCCTTCGATTGGCACTGTGGTACTCGGCGCTGCTCGCTGTGCCGTTGATCGCATTCGCGTTCATCTGCTATGTCGTCTTCGCCCAGGCCCTGCTGCAACGCACCGATCACTTCATCGGCGACGCACTCACCGCCTTCTCGCGCGAGCTCGTTGCGGAGCGCAGGGCCGCGGCGACTCAGGACGTGGCCATTCGCACCACGATTGAAGAAGTTCGTTTTCGCGATCTCGAGATCGCGATACTCGATTCGACGAGACGCGTCGTAGCTTCTACTGACGCCGGCGGCGACAAAGACGTGAGTGATGGATCGGCGTCTTCGCCCAAACAGCGTGAGATCGTCGCCGCAGTCGCCGGACTCGACGCACCGGCATCGCAGTCGCGCACCGTGTCTGTCGGTGGCGCGTCGTTTCGCGTCGTGGCTCGGCCACTCGTGCTTCGTGACAGGAACTACCTGCTCCTCGGCACCTACACGCTCGGTGACGTCGACAGTGTGTTGGCGCGTATCCGTGAACTGTTCGCGCTCGCCATTCCCCTCCTGATCGTCTCCGCGGCGATTGGTGGCTACTTCCTCGCCAAGCGAAGTCTCGCTCCGGTCGCCGCCATGTCGGCGCGTGCCGCCGACATCAGCGCGACCAACCTTCACGAGCGACTCCCCGTCGGCGGCGGCGACGAGCTCGTGGGTCTCGCGCGGGTCGTGAACGATCTGCTCGATCGTCTCGAAGGCTCATTCGAGCGCCAGCGCCAGTTCATGGCAGACGCCTCGCATGAGCTTCGCACACCAACGGCGATCATACGAACGGAAGCCGATCTCACGCTCTCGCGTCCGCATCGCAGCGAAGAGGAGTATCGCGCGTCAGTGACGGTCGTGCAGGAAGCGACCCGTCGTCTCACGCGCATCGTCGAGGATCTGTTTCTGCTCGCGCGTGCCGATGCCGGCAACCTCGTGCCGCATCGCGAGCTCGTGTACCTCGAAGAGATCGTGCACGACGCAACGCGTGGGGTGCGCCCCGTCGCGGAGCGACGTGGTGTTCGCGTCGCGCTGGGTCACGTCGTCGAGGCGCCATTTCATGGAGACGCCGATCTGCTTGGTCGGCTGCTGCTCAATCTCCTCGACAACGCAATCAAGCACTCGTCGAGTGGCGGAGCCGTGAATGTTCACATGGCGATCGAAGCGAATCACTACGTCATTGCGGTGATCGACGACGGAGAAGGAATTCCTCCGGAAGCTCGGGAACAGGTATTCGAGCGCTTCTTTCGGCTCGACGTGACGCGGTCGCGCAGCGAAAACACCACCACCAGCGGCGCAGGGCTCGGTCTCGCGATCGCTCGGCGAATCGCCGAGGTGCATGGCGGCCGCTTGACGCTCGGAGAATCACGTCCCGGCCGGACTGAATTCCGCCTCGCGCTTCCCGCCGCGGTTTCATAGCAGCCGGCGCTGTTCCTTGCTGTCCCCATGAGCGGCGCCTAGCTTCCGTGCGTTCATGAATTGTTCATGTATGCCAGCGAGCCGCGCGCGCGCGCGATACCCGTCACCAACCGTCGGAGAATCGTGATCATGTGGAGAGAACGTGCGCTGTGCGCCGTTTTGGTAGTCGCTTTCGTCGTTCAACCAGCGCGTAGCGATGCGCAGGCTACGCCAACCAAGGCGCCGGTCGCAATTCCGCCGGTGGAAGTCGTTGCCACGCGCGTGCCCGAAGCCCCGCACGACGTGCCCGCGTCCATCGAGGTCATCAGCGGCGAAGATCTTCGAGCGCGGAACGCCACGACGCTGCGCGAGGCACTGGCGCTCGCAGCAGGAATTGCAATCGCACCTGGCGGCGACGCCGGCCCGGCGAGCGCGATCCCGGAAATGTGGGGCCTCCGGGAATTCGATGCATTTCTCCTTGTGGTTGACGGCATTCCGTGGGGCGGCGCGTTCAATCCCGCCGTCTCCACACTGAGTCTTCGCGACGTCGAACGAATCGAGATCCTTCGCGGCCCGGCACCCGTCACATACGGCGCGACGTCGTTCGTCGGCGTCATCCACGTTGTGCACAAGGCGGCGGCGGCCAACGCGCGTTACGCCGAAGCGCACGGCGGCATGTACGGCTCCGGCGGTGCAGCGATCGATCTCGCGCTTCCAACCGGCGAATCGTGGAAAACGCGAGTCAGTGGCGACGTCGAGCGCCAGGGATTCAAGGATGATCACACATCGTATTCGCGAGGCCACGCGCTTGCGCGCTCGGCGAGCACTCACGGCGCGAACAAGACATGGCTCACGGCCGACCTCAACGTGCTGCAGCAGGATCCTGCGAGCCCGCATCCGCGTGAAGGACCGGTACTGTCGTCAGTCGTACCGCTCGACGCGAACCATAATCCGCGCGACGCATTCCTCAACGAGAATCGCATCAACCTCGCGGCTGGGCTCGAGCGGCCGGTGCTCGACGGCGCACTCTGGGGCTCGACGGCGTCCTACACCTTCTCGACGCAAAGCGTCTTTCGCGGTTTCCTCACCGACGTCTCGAACACCGCGAACAATGCGTCGGGATTCAGGGAGGATATCGAGATCAACGACCTGTACGCCGAGACGCACGTCATTGTCCCGACAAACTCGCAGCTGCGATTCGTCACCGGCGCTGATCTGCTGTTCGCGAACGGTGAAGGTCATGGTGCGACGTTCACGTACACGGCTCCCGTCAGCGGGGCATCTCAAACAGCAGTGTCGGAGCCCACGACATTCGACAAGGATGCCGAATCACGGCGACTGTTCGGCGGCGTGTACGGCTCCGCCGAGTGGCGGCCAGACGCGCGCCTGACGATCTCCGCTGGCCTTCGCTTGAACACGACGATGGAGAGCAGAGGCGAAGGCGAGAGCGTGACCCACACGCGTCCAAGCGGAAGTGTTGGCGCGTTGCTTGGTCTGTGGGAGGAGGGGGTGAATCACCTTCGCGTGTTCGCGAACTATCGCGATACGTTCAAGCCCGCGGCGTTCGACTTCAGTCTCGCGGAGAACGAAGGCGTGCTCGAGCCCGAGACGTCGCGCAGTTACGAGGCGGGCCTGAAGGCGCGCGGAATGGACGGCCGCATCGACTTCGAGGCGAGCGTGTTCCGCATGAACTTCGAGAACCTCGTCACGTCGACCGTCGTCAACAATCTGCCGGCGCTCATCAACGCTGGGCGAACGCGCTTTCAGGGTGTCGAGCTCGCGACCGATCTGCGACTGCCGTATGCGCTGTCGGCGCGCGCGACGTACAGCTTTCACGATGGAAAGTTCGTGGACTTCGTGGAGGCGTTTGATGGTGTGCCGGCGCAGCTCGCGGGGAAGCGCTTCGAGATGTCGGCGCGGCATCTTGCGTCGGCGGGGCTCATGTTCGCTCCGGAGCTCGGATTCGTCGGCAGCGTGAGCATGAATTATTCGGGCGATCGGTTTCTCAACAAGCGCAACACGGCGCTAGCGGGTTCGTACACCACGATCGATGCGGGAGTCGGCTATCGGCTCGACCGCGCCGAGATTCGTATCGATGGCCGGAATCTTGGCGACCGTCGGGATGCGGTGTCGGAGAGCGAGTTTGGTGATGCGCAATATTATCGGATGCCGGCGCGCTCGATTCGTGGCGGGATTGTGGTGAAGTACTAGGGCGAGTGGATGGTCCGGCGGAAAACGAGAAGCGCCGCAGCGAGATGTGTCTCGCTGCGGCGCAATCGTTTTTGATGTATGGGCCTGAGAGGAGTTGAACCTCTGACCTCACGCTTATCAGGCGTGCGCTCTAACCAACTGAGCTACAGGCCCCATTCTGGTAGAGCACGGGAATTTATCCCACGCGCGGCAGTGGGTCAATTGCGCGGCGGGAATCGATCGGCGCAGTGTAGCGTGCCGATGTGATGACTGTGGTGGCGTGCTGTGTGGCGTGCGTGAGAGAGATGCGCGTGCGTGGTGAGCGAACAACACGATGCCCCGTGAGTCCGAGGACGCACGGGGCATCGTTATGAGGGCAATCGAGTGTGAATGCTGTGGATGGCGCGACTACGAGATGCTTTCCCTGTCCGAGGACAGTTACTCGCGATCCGTTAAGGAGGTGATCCAGCCGCAGGTTCCCCTACGGCTAC
>JBDUCR010000067.1:0-6817 GCA_040003345.1 bacterium | reverse complement strand
AGTCGGCAACGATTCTGGCAATTCGTGACCCCAACTGTCCCCACAACAAAAAAAACGTCGTTGGCGCGGGCGCCATAGAGATCCGTATTCGCGTCGGGACAGCACATCGCATCTTTGTCCTGACAAAGTTCGCGGAGGCGAGTTATGTCCTCACGCGTTTGAAAAGAGGTCGCAGAAGACACCTAAGAGCGACATCGACTTAGCGACGCGCCGATATCGTGAGCTGATCGCTGAGAGGAGCATATGACCACCACACGTCGCAAGAAATCCGCTGCAAGAACGATCGTCAAACGCCCGGTTCGTCTTCGCCGCGTCGGGCAGGAAACGCACGCCCCCTTGCTGGCTCCTCACATGTGACGCCGGTGGGCGCAAACATCTTCAGCGATCTTGGGTTCGAACCGCTGGAAGCAGAGAATCTGAAGGTGCGGTCGCTGCTCCTGAACGAACTCCGGCGTATCATCGACGAGCTCCCACAGCGTGAAGCGGCCACGCTTCTCGGTGCGACGCAGCCGCGCATTAGTCACCTGAGGCGTGGGCGCATCGATCTCTTCACCATTGATACCCTCGTCAACATGCTTTGGCACGCCGGCGCACGAATGCGCATCTCTGTCTCACGACCGCGTGCCCGAACTGCTGCATAGCGGATGGCGACGTCAACGCTCCGGACACAGGGCGTCGAGTCACGCCACCATCGTCAGCGCCTGCAGAGTAGGGCCGACACCAAGCACGTAGCGCCGGCACGTAACACGATCAACTGTGCAGCGGATCGAACAAGACACACCCCGGATGTCACGCTGGGCAATCTCCTCGGTCTGGAGACTTCTCGGGGTGGACTAGAATGACTATCGCGACGATGCGACGAGTGCGAACCTCTCCCTCTCTGACGGCCTCATCGCGCAGCAGCAGATCTCCGCTAGCATCACCGCTGTGTTCCGGACGGCGCTTGAGGTTGCCGTCGTCCGGTCCTCCGTGACTCGCTAAGGCAGACGTCGCTAGCTTTGATTCAAGTAAAACGTCTGACTATCGAGTGGCCCACGTTTACCTGACAGCGCTCTGCCGTCGGCCTGTTCCGGGAATGACAGCTTCGAAGGCGCTCGTCGGCAAATTCTCCTCCTCGATGGCGCGTACAGATCATCGGCGCGCCCCTCTCTCCCCTCACCATGGTCATCGAAGCCCTGAAATGCCGCTCACCCCGCTTTCCTCACTCATCACCGAGCCAATCGTCCGCGCAGCGCTGCTCGAGGATCTCGGCCGCGCCGGCGACATCACCACAGATGCCATTGTGCCAAGCGACGTGCGGGCCAAGCTTTCGCTCGGCGCGCGCCAAGCCGGCGTCGTCGCCGGCCTCGACCTTGCCCTCATGGCCTTCCGCCTCGTCGAACCCGCGATTGCCGCCTCGGTCGCCCGAGCGGACGGCTCCCATGTCGCTGCGGGAGAAACGATCGCGACGCTCGAGGGTCCCGCGCGCGGCCTGCTCACGGCCGAGCGCGTCGCGCTCAACTTCCTCTGCCACATGAGCGGCATCGCCACGGCCACGGCTGGGGTCGTCGAGGCTGTGCGTGGCACGAAGGCGCGCGTCATCGACATCCGCAAGACGCTTCCCGGCCTGCGGGCGGTTCAAAAATACGCCATCCGCGCCGGCGGCGGGGCGAACCATCGCTTCGGCCTCGACGACGGCGTTCTGATCAAGGACAATCATATCGCGGTCGCGGGCGGCATCCGTGCAGCAATCGAGCGCGCACGGGCGGCTGTCGGCCACATGGTAAAGGTTGAAATTGAAGTGGACACGCTGGAGCAGCTCGCAGAGGCGCTACGGTTCGACGTTGATGCCGTCCTGCTTGACAACATGGATCTCGACGAACTCCGCGAAGCGGTCGCCCTCGTCGATGGCCGGGCGATCACGGAAGCCTCGGGCGGTATCACGCCTGCGACCGCCCCTGCCTTGGCGGCAACCGGCGTCGATCTCCTGTCGATGGGTTGGCTGACACAAAGCGTTCGGGCTCTCGACATCGGGCTCGATTACATATCCTGACGATCGCCAGAGGAAACAGCCGATTAATGACAACTGCGACCGCTTAGCAGTAAGCTCGGAGGTGATCGGGCTATGACCGAGCGGGGTTATGGTGTCCGGCAACCGCCTCGGCACCGGAAGCGCCGGTCGTCCCCAGCCGTGCATGCGTCCCGAACCATGAATGAGCTCGTCGAATCCCGCGAGCGGGTTCGCTAGGTTGAGAGACAGGGTCGTGCGATTGTCCGGCGATGGTCCCGACTTGCGCAAGCAAACACTTCCTCGTGCGCGACGACGCATTGCCGATCAACTGGCTCATCCCCTCGGCGATTGCCGCGTTCGAGGACGTCGGCGAGAAGATGAACGCGCGGTCATTCGACAGCCCGTCACCGTTCATGTCACCATCGAGCATCGGCGTGAACGGTCTTCCCGACGCAGCGCGACCGGTGAGCGCGATCGAGAACCAATCCTTCACCCCGTCACGGTTGTCGCCGCCCCCGCCGAGCGCGAGCAGCCGGTCGGCGCGGTGCACATCGATGCCGCGACGATCCGCGCGACCCCCGCACGCTCTCCCTACGAACCGTTGCGGCAAACCGCCGGTCTCGAAGTCCATGAGCAGGGCCAGGGGTCTGGGTTCGGTCCGATGCGTCGTTGCGCGGATTCAGCTCCGATCAGTCTGCCGATCTTGCCACCTGGCGGTCTCGCGACCGCCACGCTCACCCGACCAGCGCCAAAGCCGTCATCTGCTTCGCGCCCCCTTGCAGGGTCTCCTGCACCTTCCGCAACAGCTCGTTGGGCGTGAACGGCTTGCTCAGAAACGCGGTTTCCTCACTCAAGACGCCGTGTCGGATGATCGCGTCCTCCGTGTAGCCCGACGCGTACAGCAATCGCATCCCGGGACGGAGTGGCATGAGCTGCTCGGCGAGCTTGCGGCCGCTCATCCCCGGCATCACGATGTCGGTCAACAAGAGGTCGATCGTCCCCTCGAAGCCGGCCGACACCTCGAGCGCCTCGGCGCCGCAGTCCGCGGTGAGCACGGTGTACCCGAAGCGTCCGAGCACGCGAGACGCCAGGCGACGCACGGCGTCCTCGTCTTCCACCAACAGCACGGTGGCCGAGCCGCGCGGGCCGACTTCGTCTTCCCCGGCGACCAGTGCGTCCCCCAGCGCCGCGACGCGCGGCAGGTACACGCGGAAGGTGCTTCCCGTGCCCAGCGCGCTCTCCACCAACACGAAGCCGCCCGACTGCTTCACGCTCCCGTACACGGTCGAGAGCCCCAGCCCCGTCCCCTTCCCCTGCTCCTTCGTCGTGAAGAACGGCTCGAACACCCGGTCCACCACGCCCGGCTCCATCCCCGTCCCGGTGTCCGTGACGATGAGCACCACATATGGGATCGCGTCCGCCTCGGCGATCGCGGCCACGTCCGCCACGCTCGCATTCGTCGTCGTGATCACGAGCTCGCCCCCGCGCGGCATCGCGTCGCGCGCATTCACGACCAGGTTCAACACCACCTGCTCGATCTGCCCCGGGTCGGCCCGCGCCGCCCCGAGGGCCGGATCCAACTCGAGCGTCAGCGTGACGTCCTCCCCCACGGTGCGCCGCAGCATGCGGCCCAGGTCGACCATCATGTCGTTGAGCGAGAGCGTCTGCGGCTTCAAGATCTGCTTCCGGCTGAAGGCGAGCAGTTGCCGCGTGAGCGAGCTGGCGCGCTCGGCGGCCCGCTCGATCTCCTCGAGCTCCTCGCGCACGGCCTCGGGTGAGGCCAGGTCGGCGATCGCGAGCTCGGCGTTGCCCTTGATCACGGTGAGCAGGTTGTTGAAGTCGTGGGCGACGCCGCCGGCGAGGCGGCCCACGGCCTCCATCTTCTGCGACTGGCGGAGCTCCTCTTCGGCGCGCTTCCGGTCGGCCACGGCGGAGTTGAAGCCGCCCCGCAAGCGGCCGATCGCGTCCTCGCTCTCCACGGCGAGGGCCACGGAGTAGTCTCCCCCGGAGAAGCGCTCCATAGCGCCCAGGATATCGAGCACGTTGTGCTCCAGATACTGCTGGCTCTCCCGGTCGTGCTCCGCGGCGCGACCGAGCTGCTCGTTCATCGCCTGCAAGCCGCGTTGGCGCAGCTGTGCGCTGCGCACGATGTACGCGATGATGCCGATCGTCATCACCGCGAGCAGCGTCCGGAACCACCACGTCGCCCAGAACGGCGGGATCACGGTGATGTCGATCGAGGTGCCCCGCTCGTTCCACACGCCGTCGTTGTTGCTCGCCTTCACGTGAAAAACGTAGTGGCCCGCGTGCAGGTTGGTATACGAGGCACTGCGCTTGGAGCCAACCTCGTTCCAATCGGCGTCGAGGCCGTCGAGCTTGTACGCGTACTGGTTCTTGTCGGGCGCCACGAAGTCGAGCGCGGCGAACTCCAGGGTGAACACCGATTGGTCGTGCGCCATCGTCAGTGAGCGCGACGTCGTGATGCTCGAGTGGAGTGGCGACTCCGGCGCGCCGACGACGACTGGCTTGTTGAACAGCTCGAATCCGGTGAGCACCACCGGCGGGGGATTCGAGTTCTCGGTGATCTTCTCTGGCTGGATGACGTTGAATCCGTGCGTACCGCCGAAGTACAGCATACCGTCGCGGGTTCGCAGCGACGCGCCGGCGTTGAATTCGCTTCCCTGCAGGCCGTCGTCCACCGTATACGACTTCGACTTTCGCGCCGCCGGATCGAACCGGGTGATCCCGTGATCACCGCCGATCCACAACCGCTGCGCCGCATCAACCGTCAGCGCCGACACGCCGCCGCTCGGCAGTCCGTCGGCTTCGGTGAAATGCTGAATGGCGCCGCTGCGGCGATCGAGCCGATCGAGGCCCGCCTCCGTTCCAATCCACAGCACGCCCGGCTCGGTCTCGAGCAGCGCGAGCACGTGGTCGCTGAGGATTCCGCCCTTGCCGGCGCGATAGGCACGCGACGCGCCGGTTCTCGGATCGAACGAGATGAGTCCGCGCAGCGGCGTCGCGAAAAACATCATCCCGTCGCTTGTCTCGACGATCTGGCGGATCACGCTCTCCATCCCCTCGGCCACGTGCATCGCGGTGAAGGTGCCACGCGTCGAGTCGAACCGCAGTAAACCACGGGTGTGGGTGCCGATCCAGAGTGTGCCCGCCCGGTCCATGTGAACCGCGAACACTCCGTCGTCGCCGATATCGCTGTTCTTCGTCGTGTAGGCGGTGAACTTCCCCGTCTGCGGATCGAGTCGGCTGATACCGCCAGCCCAGGTGCCGATCCAGATCGCGCCGCGGCGATCTTCCGTGATCGCGAGCACGGCGTCGGAGTTCAGATTGCTGGATGCCGTCGAGTAGCGCACGAATTGTCCGGTCGCCGGATCGAAGCGATTGAGTCCCCCTCCATCGGTGGCAACCCACATCGTGCCGCGCGCGTCTTCCCAGAAGCGCATCACAGCATTGGAGCTCAGACTGTTTGGATCTCCGGCCATCGAGCGATAGCGGCGGATTGCCGCGCTATTCTGCCGGGCGATGTTCACACCGCCGGAATAGGTGCCGACCCAGAGCAGACCGCTGCGATCTCGCGCGAGCGACCAGATCGAACTGCTGCTCAAACTTGCGGCGTCGTTCGGCTCGAACTTGTTGTGATGAAACCGGTGAGTGTTGAAGTCGAAGTGATCGAGCCCACCGTTCTCCGTGCCGACCCACAGCGCGTGCGCGCCATCGGGAAGCAGCGCGTGCACCGCGTCGATCGAGAGACTGGTCGGGTCGCCCGCGTCGTGCCGGAAGTGCGTGATCTTTCCCGTCGCGCGATCGAGCAGCAGCAGTCCCGACCGCAGCGTCCCGATCCAGATCGAGCCCGCTCCGTCGTCGACGAACGCGCGAACATCTTGTCCACGCAGACCATCAGCGGACTGATTCCATTCGTGCACGGCGCCGCTCGCTGGATCCAGCTCCCGCGCGCCATCGCTGAGTGAGCCGATCCACAGGTGATGACGGCGGTCCTCATAGAGCGACATCACGTCGAGCTGACCGAAACGGTCGGCGCGATACGGTGTCGCCTTGCCACGCGCGCGATCGAACGTGAACAGACCGCGCTCGGTGCCCAGCCACAATGTACCGTGCGCCTCGATGATGGCACGCACGAGCACCGGCGTGCCGGGAATGATCTCATAGTTCGTGAACGCCTCGCGCGTCCAGTCGTATCGGCTCAGCCCCGCGAGCGTGCCGAACCAGAGTTGCTTCGCGGCGTCTTCGTACGCGACATCGACGCGACTGTCACCGATGCTCGTTGAGTCGCTCGCGCGGTGACGATAGTCCGCGAACTCATGGCCGTCGTACCGGTTGAGGCCCTTCGGAGTCCCGAGCCACATGAAGCCGCGGCTGTCCTGCACGATGGTCTGGACTTGTGCGCTCGCGAGTCCATTGTCAGGCGTCAGCTGGCGAAACTCGAGCTTCTGCGCCTGCGCCCACTGCGGAGCGCTCGACGCGAGCGCCACCACCACGATGACGGGGAGCAGTGCAATCCGAAGCGATTCCCAAAAGTGGCGGTTGGAACCCAACTGGCGCATACCAACATCACGGCGGAAGAGGATAGCCGCAGGAGCGCACCGCGTGGCCGGTGACTTAGCTCTGCCCCGGGGCGCGTCGCGAGCGAAGCGATGCGCGACTCAGCTCAGAGTGTCGGCAACTGCCGCCTATCGTTGAACCCGGAGCGACGTCCAAGCGGCCCGAGGACGCGGCGTCAGCGTCCCGCGCCGCGGACTAGCACTCAACGGCGAAGTGTTCCGCGATTGCCGTCGCATCCGCTGGTGCGGA
>JBDUCR010000436.1:0-6821 GCA_040003345.1 bacterium | reverse complement strand
TGGTCATCGTGAGGCCGCTCAGGTAGTTGAAGTACTTCTGGTTCATCGTGAACGACCCGTCTTCTTTGAGGTCGATCAGATGCTTGTAGATGAGGTCGACGTACTTCGGTTGTCCGTAGGGCGCGAGCCCCATGACCTTGTACTCGCCGGAGTTGACCTTGAAGCCGGTGTAGTACGTGATCGCCGAATAGAGGAGACCTGGCGAGTCGGGCCACCGCAGCTCCTTCAGGAGTTGCAGATCCGCGCCCTTCCCGATGCCCATTGACGCTGTGGCCCACTCGCCGACGCCATCCATCGTGAGAATCGCTGCTTCCTCGAACGGCGACGGATAGAACGCGCTCGCCGCGTGCGACTCATGATGCTCGGCATACAGCATCATGCCCTCGTAGCCGCCGAGATTCTTTCGTAGATCGCGATCGGTGAAGAGCTTCTCCTTCACCCACATTGGTCCCGCCATGAGGAACGAGCGGAAGCCTGCCGGCGCGACGGCGAGGTACGTCTCGAGAATGCGCTCGAACTTGAGCAGCGGCTTGTCGTAGAAGCCGACGTAGCTGAGATCAGCCGCGGTGATGCCGCCCTCGCGCAGACAATATTCGACGGCAAGGCGCGGAAACCGCTCGTCGCCTTTCTTGCGCGAGAATCGTTCTTCGTGCGCTGCCGCAACGATGTCACCGTCGCGCAGAAGGCACGCGGCGCTGTCATGGTAGTAGGCGGAGAGGCCGAGAATGTACTCGTGAGCCATGAGTCGGTTACTGGAGGAATCCCTGCAACGCTGCACCAACCGGAGCCAGATCAGGACGGCGTTCGCGCTCCGTCATGTAGTACGACGACCCCGCAGGCGTTTGCGGCACTGTTTACTGTCATCCCGCACGAGTGCAGCGAGTGTCGGGATCTACTTTCGCGGCATTGTTGCGGCCCACAGTGCGTGTGAACTGAATGCACGGAAAAGGCGGATAGGAAAAGAGAAACTGCCGATCGATACCTGCGCTCGAACAATTATTCACCGCTACGTCGGCCGAGACACCGCCTACCGGTCGCGACGGACTCTTTCGCGACGATAGCTCACAAGCCCAGTCCCCGCGCGATGAGCGCCTTCTGAATCTCCGATGTACCCGAGTACAGCGTGCCGCCCACGGCATCGCGCAGGTCGCGCTCGGCTTCGTATTCCGTGGTGTAGCCATAGCCGCCATGAACCTGCACGGCGTCGAGACACGATTGAATCCACGCTTCGCCGACGTGAAGCTTGGCCAACGATGCTTCCACACTCGCGGAGCCGCCCTGCTGCTTGGCCCACGCCGCGCGATACAGAATGAGTCGCGACGTCTCGAGCCGCAGCTTCATCATCGCCAGACGATTCGACACTGACTGAAATTCGGCGATCGGCTTTCCGAACTGTTCGCGCGACTTCGCATACTTCACACACGTTACGATCTGTCGATCCATGGCGCCGAGCACCGGAGCCATGATGCAGGCACGCTCCCATTCCATCGAGTCGTTGAAGATCGTCGCGCCCCTGCCCTCGCGACCGAGCCGGTTCGCGACGGGAACAGCGCAATCCTCGAAGATGAGCTCCGCCATCGGTGACGTCGTGAGGCCCATTTTCTCGATCTTCTTCCCGACACGAAAACCAGGCGTATTGCGATCGACGAGAAAGCCCGTGATGCCCATGACGCCCATGCTGCGATCGATCGTCGCGAACACGAGGAAGACATCGGCGATCGTCGCGTTGCTGACGAACGTCTTCGTGCCATTGAGGACGTAGTGCTCTCCCTTTCGCTCTGCAGTAGTGCGCAGACCAAACGCATCAGAGCCGGAGTCCGGCTCGCTCATGCCGTGCGCGCCGATGATCTCGCCGCTGCAGAGACGCGAGAGATAGCGCTGCTTCTGGTCGTCGCTACCCCAGCGATCGATCGGCATCTGCACGCTCCACATCTGCGCATTGAGGCCGAACAGCAATCCGCCGTCCTTGCAACCGCTACCGAGTGCCTCCATCGCGAGCACTGTCGTGAGGACGTCCTGTCCACTGCCGCCGTACTCTGCACCGAACGGGAGTCCCTGAATGCCGAAGTCGGCGCAGAGGCGCCAGAAGTCGTGCGAGAACTTGCCGTCGCGATCGCGACCGATGAGATCGTCGTTGAGCGAGTTGCGCGCAAACGCACTCGTTGCGTCGCGCAGCTCGATCTGTTGAGGGGACAGGGAGAAGTCCACGACTACGCCTGCGCCTTGAGCGCCTGATAATCGATCTTGTCCGTTGACGTGCGCGGAAGGCCATCGACGAAACCGAAGAGATCGGGCACCATGTACTTCGGCAACTTCTCCATTGAGAATTGCTTGAGTTGAATGAGCGACAGCCGCTCGCCGTTCTTCACGCTGAGAAATGCCTTGATGCGGACGCCCACGTCAGGATCGGTCAGCGCGATCACCGCGACTTCGCGCACGGCAGGATGCGTCGCCAGACCGGACTCGATCTCACCGAGCTCGATGCGATAGCCGCGGCGCTTGACCATGCGGTCGCGTCGGCCGTGAAAGATGAAGCCCTCTTTCGGATCTTCGACGACGAGATCACCGGTTCGGTACCAGCGCGTCCCATCCGCATCCGTGATGAACACCCGTGCGTTCGTCTCAGGGAGGTTCCAGTAGCCCTGCATGATGCCGTCGCCAGAGACGATCAGCTCGCCCTCATCGCCTGAAGTGACGTCGCTGCCATCCATATCGATTACGCGACACACCACGTTCGTCGTGCTGCGTCCGATGGGAAACGGCTCGGTGCGCTCCGGTGCGAGTGTCTGCGGCACCTCATAGTACGTGCAGACGTTCGTCTCAGTCGGGCCGAACAGATTGAAGTAGCGCGGATGCGACAGCTGCGCCCTGACGACACGATACTGCGGTAGCGGAAATACTTCGCCCGCAAAGAGCACGAGCCTCAACGCGCTGAAGTCGTGGCGATCGAGCTTGCCGTATGTCGCGAGAAAATTCAGGATCGACGGTACCGAATACCACACGGTGATCTTCTGGTCGGCGATCACCTGCGCGAGTGCGAGTGGCTCCTTGCCAAGTGCCTCTCCGATGAGCACGAGGCGCGCGCCGTGCTTGAGCGGCACGTAAATGTCGAGAATCGAGAGATCGAAGTGGAATGGCGCGTGCGACGAGAACGTGTCGTTCTCTGTCGGCGTAAAGACGTCCGAGCACCAATGCACGTAGCTGGTGCCGGCGCGATGACTCAGCATCACACCCTTCGGCTTTCCCGTCGAGCCAGACGTGTAGAGGATATACGCGAGCTCGTCGAGCGACGGATGAATCGTCTCGCTGACTGGCGCCCGGTCGCGCGCCTGCTCGCGATCGAGCATCGCCGCGAGTGGAAAGCTGTGACATTCCATCGGCGTCACGAGAACGGACGGCGTCGCACCGAGCGTTGCGAGCTCTGATCGCAACGCGGCCTCGAGCTTCTCTTCGGTGAGAATCACTTTCACCGAACAGTCGTTGAGCGTATAGGCGCAGCGCGGTGCCGGCGCCTCCGGGTCGACTGGCACGTACGCCGCGCCGGTCTTGAGAATGCCGAAAATCGACGCAACGGAGTCGATCGACTTGTGCATGTACACGCCGACGCGATCGCCAGGCTGCACACCGAGGTGCCGCAGACGATCGCGCACACGATCCGACAGCTCGGCGAGCGCGCGATACGTGATCGCGCGCCCATGCGGCTCGACGACCGCAATGCGATCAGCGTGAAGCGACGCGGACCGATCGAGCAGTGCGTGCAGCGTGTCGCTCACGGTCAGGCCGGCCGCTTCGACTGGACGAGCTTCGCGATGTCCGCGAGCGTACCCATACGGCTCGCATCGGTCTCATGGGCCGCGAGCTCGATCTTGAAGCGCTCCTCGAGGAATGACACCAGCTCGAGTGTCGCCAGCGAATCGAGAATGCCGCTCGACATCAAAGGCGTCGTTGGCGTCAACGCCGCGGGATCCTCGCCGGGCAGAAAGCGCTCGAGGATGAATTCCTTCACGGTGCGAATTGTGTCTTCCATGGTATTCGATTCGAGTGAGTGTGTCATCCCGCACGAGCGCAGCGAGTGTCGAGATCTACTCTCGTGCCTATGAGCGCTGGCCAAAAGTGACGCATCGTGGATCCCGACGCTCGCTGTTCGCTCCCGCGGGATGACAAAAGGTACTATCGCGCGAGCCCCAGCTTGAGCTCCGCCTCATGCTTCCTGAACTCGGCGGCGAGTCCGTCGGCGATCACCTTCATTCCCTTCCCGTTCGGATGGTTGTCCCACGACCCGATCCGAAGATCGTTGCGCTGCTTGCCGACGAAGATATCGGACAGCTTGATCACGACAAATCCCGCATCGCGCGCACTCTTCAGCATTGGCGAATCGGCGATCGCGGTGTCCACCGGAAACATGCCATCGACGAACACGGGAACCGCACCATGCGCACGAGCCTCCTGCGCTGCGTGCTTGAGCCCCCAATCCATCAGTTCGTCCACAGATTCCGTGAGGCGCAACACCACCTCACGCTCCGGCATCCGTGCCTTCACGCCGAGGGCCTGGGCCGTCTTCCTGAACGGAGACATCGGGATAGGAATGCCAGCGCCAGGATAGTCCTTCACTCCCGCGCGCGCGACAATCTCCTCGAGCTCCGGATACGCCTTGATTGTCCCGTTGGCCAGCGCGTTCGTGACATGCCTCACCACCGGACCTTCCGGCTGCCGTCCATCCGTGAGCACAACGACATCAGGATGGAAGCGATACACACGCTCGTCGAGCATGCGCACCTGGTGCAGCAGCGAGTACGCGGCGACGCCGAAATTCATCACCTCGAAGTGCTGACCCGGCGCGGCCTCCGCGTTCAGTGTCGGCTCGAGATTCGCGCCGTATGTCTCGTTGTCAGCGACGCCCGAGCCCATCGTGAACGACGGACCCATCAGCGCGATACGCTTCGTATCGGCGGGCTTGTCCAGCGCAAAGTCGTGATCGCGCATGCCCCACCGATTCGTCGTCACCATCTTGCCCATCACCATCGCCTGCGTGCTCGGCGCGAGATCGTAGCCGAGGAAGTCGTTCGGGACGCGACGGTACGCCTTGGTTGAAGAGAGAGGAATCAACCCTCTCGGCTTGTTCTCCACGACGTTCCAGAGCTGCATGCTCAGGCGGCCGCGATTGTCCAGGTTCTCGTAGTAACCCTTCTGCTGAACGGCGCGATCGGTCTTGTTGAGCGACGCCGATTGCAGCGACCGCACAAAACCGGCGGTGCGCGGGCCAGCCTGATCCTGCAGCGATGGGACGCTGAGCACGAGCAGCAGGCCGAGCACCGCTATCGTGAGCACGGCGGGCTGCTTGTAGAACGGCACCGGACCCTTCTTCACGGCGATCGGCGCGTCCCACACTACCCCGGTAATCGCGAAGCCCGCCAGCAACAATGAACCGACGATCACGATGTCGCGCGGGTGGACAGTCTTTACGGCGCCCCACATCCACATCCAGTCCACCAGTGATTCAGCGCTCCAGAGCGACCAGAGCACGCACAACAGCATGAACGTCCCCATGGTGCGGAACGCGAGTGACGCCTGCCACCGGCGCTTCTTCACGCCAAGTGTGCGCTTGCGTCCGCGCTTCGTTTCGCGAAGCGTGTTCAGCGTGACGAGACCACCGAGCAAGCCCCAGAAGAGGATGTCCTGCGGCGTAATCGGAAATTCAGAACGGAGCCAGAACCACTGATAGGAGTGCAACGCCCACGTCGCCACGAAGACGAGCAATGTCGACGCGATGAGCGCGACCTTGTCGCCACCCATGCGACGCAGACGGAAGAAGCTGGGATAGAACACCAGCTTCATCATGAAATCTTTCCAGTAGATGTTGATGCGGCGCCAGTAGTCCGTGATGCTCGACGCCAGGAAATACAGGCGATGCGTTTCCGGCAGATGGAATCCGAACAGATGCAGAATGCCGACGATGAGATGGAACTGCCCCGACACGCGGAGATAGAGGAAGAACACCGCGAGCAGTGACTGCGCCACGTCGCCGAGGCTCCGCACTTCCGTCGCGTCCAGCGTGAGGTGGAGATAGACGAAGCGATACAGCAGCAGATGCACCAGACCGCGCGCGATCCACTTCACGCCGCGCTGATAGATCAGCGCCGCTTCGTCTTCATAGTACGTGCGACCGAACGTGGTGTAGTCCACCACCGGAAACAACGGATAGCAGACGTTCGGCAGCATGAAGAAATACGACAGTGTGCGCGCCACGGTGGGCGGTGTGTCGTCATGCTTCAACGCGTGCATGTAGACCGCGAGCCGGAACATGAACATCGACCCGAGAATCGGCCACACGGCTGGCGCGAGCACGCCCGGCATCACACCGGCACGCGCCAGTGCGAGCGCCGCACCGAGTGCGAGTACGATCGCAACGCGCAGCGAGAAGCGGAGCGGCAAATGACAGGCGCCAATGAGCAGCAGCCCGGCGAGTATGAGCATGGCGCCATCGCGCGGCCCGAACACGAGCCCGATGCCCGCAAGCGAAAGCGCCGCGAAGAACGGCATCCGAAGCTTGAGCGGCAGCGCGGCGTGAATTGGAAACGCGACTGCCGCCAGCAGGAAGACGTTGTAGAACGTGCGGTTCTCGAGCTGGAACTGGCGGATCACGAGTGCAGCCAGCGCGAGCTGGACGAGAATGGGCACGAGCTTCGCCAATTCCTGCCAGCGAACTCCCATTCCGCCGCTCTCGACGGGGTCGGACGACACTACAACAGCTTGAGTAGCCAAGACATTCACTCCAGCGAGCTAATCGTTCACATAGCGCCGGGCGACAGACGCCTCGGCGA
>JBDUCR010000262.1:0-2059 GCA_040003345.1 bacterium | reverse complement strand
CCCACGCCCTGCTGGCTGATGTGTGTGAGATGCCGGTCGACCTGCACGAACGGCTCGAACACGCGCTCGAGCTGACTTGCGGCAATTCCCCGTCCACTGTCGCGAACGGTGAGCTCCACCGTGTCCTCTGTAGCCGAGCAGATCAGCTCGATCCGGCCGCCGGCGTCGGTGAACTTCACGGCGTTGGTAAGAAGGTTGAGCATCACCTGCTGCAACTTCTCCTCGTCGGCGCGGATCGTGACGTCCGGATCACATGTTCGCTGCACGAACTCGACGCCCTTGGCCTCGACCTGCGGCGCGATCATCGCGTCGATCGCAGCCATCACACCGTCGAGCACAATATTCGTCACCCGGAATTCGATCTGCCCGGCTTCGAGCCGCGCGAAGTTGAGAATGTCGTTCACGAGGGCGAGCAGCAGACGCTGACTGCGCCTGATGCGACCGAGATCATCGAGCTGCGCCTGCGTGACCGGTCCACGAACGCCCATGGCGAGCAGCTCTGCGTAGCCAAGCGCGGCGTTGATCGGCGTGCGCAGCTCGTGGCTCATCGTCGCGAGGAACTCCGCCTTCGCGCTGTTCGCCGCTTCAGCATCGGTGCGTGCACGCAATGCTTCCTCGAGCGCCAACTCCGTCTCCGCCGTGCGCTGCATCAGTTGCTCGGTCGTGATACTCAACTCTTCGTTGGCGGCTTCCGCTTCCGTTGCCAGCTCCTCGAGCTGCGCTGTCTGCAGTTGCATCTCCGCCGCTTGCTGCTCGAGCAGCTCGTGCGACTCGAGCAGTGCGCGATGCAAACGCGCGTTCTCGATCGCGAGGCCGGCACGTCGCCCGATCTCTTCCGCGAGTCGAAGATCAGCGTCGACGAGACTCGGACGGTGCGTATCGTTTACGAGCGTGAGTACTCCGATCACGCCTTCGTGTCCGATGAGCGGCACGACGACGTAGCTCTTCAGCCCAAGTGCGCGAATGATGCGCGCGTGCTCGGCGTCTCGGGCAACGGCGTCGATCATCTCGTCGGAGACTTCGCCATGTTGCGCGACGCCCGAGCGCGTCACCTCATACGCACCGTGCGGCGATGACCGGTCATCCGGATAGCGCTCGACGATCTCCCGCACCAGGCGAATCTTTTCCGGATCGACGTGATGCACCGCGACACGACGCAATGCGCCTCCAGCTTCCAGCAGATCGACCGCGCACCAGTCGGCGACGCGTGGTACAGCGACTGACGCGACCTGTTGCAACGTCCGTTCGTAGTCGAGCGAAATTGCACTGAGCAGTGCGCCAACCTGCGCGAGAAATTCTGCACGATCGCGAGCCGCTTCGGCTGC
The DNA here is from genome assembly GCA_040003345.1 of bacterium. Lineage (GTDB taxonomy): Bacteria > Gemmatimonadota > Gemmatimonadetes > Gemmatimonadales > Gemmatimonadaceae > AG11. The sequence continues at coordinate 734 of JBDUCR010000262.1, read as the reverse complement.
TTGTCGCGCCGCGGTCTCTCGCTCGAGCGCGACGCGCACGGTAACGTCCTGTGCCGTGCCCACCATGCGCTCTGGCTTTCCATTCTCGTCGAGAATGACTTCGCCGCGGCCGAGTATGACATGCACGGAGCCGTCCTCGTGCACGGCGCGATGTGTGTGGGCGAATGCCGCGCCTGTCTCCAGCGCGCGGCGCACGTTCGCGGCGACGCGGTCGCGATCTTCGGGATGCAGCCGCGCGACGTACGCCTCGTACGTCGGATCGAAGCCGTCGGGATCGAAACCGAACACGCGAAAGAGCTCGTCGGACCAGGTGATGCGGTTTGACGCAATGTCCCACTCCCAACTGCCGATCTGCGCGATGCGCTCGACCTCCGCGCGCAGACGCTCGCTTCGAGCGAGCGCCTCCTCCGTTGATCCAGCGAGGCCGGACTCTTTCATCTCGGTCATGGTACGCGTTGCGCGAAGATCGTCACGTCGGGGCGTTTGGGCCCGCGGTGCTCGGCTCGGCCCGCTCTCGCGTCAATGGCGTTGAGATGACGAATTCGTGGTTTCGGTGTCGAGAGGACAGCATAGGTCTCCGTGCCGGTGGGAAGCGAGATGCTAAACGTAGAGCCCGCGTGGGCCATTCGCACGGCGTCGTCGTAGGCTCGACCATTGCCGGTTGCCGGTTGCCGGTTGCCGGTTGACGGTTGACGGTTGACGGTTGACGGTTGACGGTTGACGGTTGACGGTTG